>CAYOVM010000248.1:0-4628 GCA_964407355.1 uncultured Enterobacteriaceae bacterium | reverse complement strand
TGGTGGGGACGCACGATCCTTCCGCTGCTCAAGGACAACGCCAGGATCGAGGTCGTGCTCGGCGTCGACCCGCTGCCTGCGGGGGAGGAGTACGCGCGTCAGCAGGGCGTTCCTTATGAAAGCAGGTTCGACAAGGCGCTGAAGAATCCGGCCGTGCAGGCCGTGGTGCTTTGCACGCCGCATACCCTGCACACCGAGCAGATCGTCAAGGCGGCGACGGCGAAGAAGCACGTCTTCTGCGAGAAGCCGCTGTCGATGTCGCGGGCCGCCGTCCTCAAGGCGGTGCGGGCCTGCAACGACAACGGCGTCGCGCTCGCCGTGGGGCACGAGAAGCGTTTCGAGCCGCCGATCATGGAGCTCATGCGCACCGCGCGCTCGGGCGAGCTCGGCTCGCTGCTGCAGGTCGAGGCGAACTTCAGCCAGGACAAGTTCCTGGCGCTCACCCACGATAACTGGCGCCTGTCCGGAAAGGAGGCGCCCGCCGGCCCGATGACCGCCACCGGCATCCATCTTCTCGACCTGGCGCTCGGCCTGCTCGGGCCGGCCGAGCAGGTCTTCGCCTCGGTGCGCCAGCTCGGCAGCCAGCTCTCCAACGGCGACACGCTCGCGGTGCTCGTCAACCACAGGGCGGGCAGCCACTCGCTCATCAGCGCGATCCTAGCCACGCCCTTCGACGGCCGCTTCGCCGTCTACGGCAGCCTCGGCTGGATGGAAGTGCGCGACAAGGCGCATCCCGAGGCGCCCGAAGGCTGGACGCTGACGCGCACGCGGCGCGGCGGGCAGCGCGAATCGAAGGAGTTCAAGCCGGCCCAGGCGGTGCTCGCCAATCTGGAGGCCTTCGCCGATGCCGCGGCGGGCCGCGCGCCGTACCCCGTGCCGCAGGATCAGATGATCGCCAACGTGTGCGCGCTCGAGGCGGTGTTTCGCTCCGCGGCCAGCGGAAAAATAGAGCAGGTCTTGAATTGATTCTAAAATTTTTGAAACGATGATTTTTCTATGAAGCTCGGTACCTTCATGATGCCTCTGCACCCGCCCGGCCGGCAGCCGTGGCAGACGTATGCTGAGGACCGCGAGGCGATCCTGCTCGCGGACAAGCTCGGCTACAGCGAGGCGCTGGTCGGCGAGCACGTCACCGACCTCGCGGAGAACGTGACCTCCTGCCTCATGTTCCTCGCGAGCCTCGCTCACGACACGAAGAACATCGTGCTCGGCAGCGGCACGGTGAACATGCCGAACTCGCATCCCGCGGCGATCGCCGCGCAGGTGGCGATGCTCGACCATCTCCTGAAGGGCCGCTTCATCTTCGGCATCAGCCCGGGCGGCCTCATGTCCGACGCGGAGGTGTTCGGCAACTTCAGGAAGGACCGCAACGCCATCTTCCTCGAGTCGATCAACATGGTGCTCGACATCTGGGCGAAGGACCCGCCGTACGAGCTGAAGGGGAATTTCTTCGAGGTCACCACCGCGAACACCAAGATCCTGGAGATCGGGCAGGGCGCGATCATCAAGCCCTACCAGAAGCCGCACCCGCCGATCGTGGTCACCGCGGTGGCGCCGCACTCCAAAGGCGTGACCGAGGCGGCGAAGCGCGGCTGGACGCCGGTCTCGGCCAACTTCCTGCTTCCCGAGTGGGTCGCGAGCCACTGGGTGAAGTATCAGGAGGGCTGTATTTCAATAAACAAGAAACCTAATGCAGCCGATTGGCGTGTCGCCAAATCCATCTTCGTCGCCGATGACCAAAAAACCGCGAAAGAGTACGGCCACGGCCCCAAGGGTCCGTACTACTTCTACTTCAAGCAGCTCATCCGCAAGCTGGTCGGCGCCGGCGGCCGGGCGAACCTCTTCAAGCTCGACCAGAACGAGCCCGACGCCTCGATCAACGCCGATACGATGACCCCCAAGCTGGTCATTGCCGGGACGGTGGACAGCGTGGTCGAGCAGATCCTCGCGTTCCGCCAGAAGACCGGCCCTTTCGGCACGCTCTACTATCCCTGCCACGACTGGGTGGACCCGAAGCTCGCGAAGCGCTCGATGGAGCTGATGGCCGAGAAGGTGATGCCCAAGGTCAACGCCGCGCTGAAGGAATGAAGATGGGTCGGTTGAAGCTGAAAGTGAACGGCCGCGAGCACGAGGTCTCGGCGGAGCCGAAGACGCCGTTGCTCTACATCCTGCGCAACGACCTCGGGCTGAAGGGAACGCGCTTCGGCTGCGGGACGGGGCATTGCGGGGCCTGCACGGTGCTGATGGACGGGAAGGCGGTCCAGTCGTGCGACACGCCGCTCTGGTCGGTCGAGGGCCGGGAGATCACGACGATCGAGGGCCTCGGCACGCGCGAGAAGCCGCATCCGCTGCAGCGGGCGTTTCTCGACGAGCAGGCGGCGCAGTGCGGCTACTGCATCAACGGGATCATCATGTCCGCGGCGGCCTTGCTGCAGCGCTCGAAGGATCCGACCGAAGAAGAGATAGCCCAGGCGTTGGACCGGAACCTTTGCCGATGCGGTACCCACGTGCGCATCCTTCGCGCGATCAGAAATGCTGCCGGCAAACCTTAAGGCGAATCCGCGCCTCGAGCGCTGGGTGCGGATCGACCCGCCCGGCACCGTCACGATCTTCTCCGGCAAGGTCGAGCTCGGCCAGGGGACGGTGACCGCGATCGCGCAGATCGCCGCCGAGGAGCTCGACGTCGCGCTCGCGCGCATCTCGATGGTGCCCGGCGACACGGCGGTCTCGCCGAACGAGTGGTACACCGCGGGCAGCCTGTCGATGGAAGCCGGCGGCGCCGCGATGCGCGCCGCGTGCGCCGAGGTGCGCAAGCTCTTTGTCGAGGCCGCCGCGCGCAAGCTCGAGGTGAGCGCGGCCGACCTCGAGGTGCGCGACGGCACGATCGGCGTTCCGGGCACGGATCTCAGCACGAGCTACTGGGCGCTCGCGGGCGAGGTCAGCCTTGCGCGCGAAGCGAGCGGCGCGGTCGCGCCCAAGGCGTTCTCGCAATACAAACTGGTCGGGACGAGCCAGCCGCGCCTCGACCTGCCGGCGAAGCTCACCGGCGCGGCCTACGTCCAGGACATGGAGCTGCCGGACATGCTGCATGGCCGCGTGCTGCGGCCGCCGTCGTACGGCGCGCGGCTCGAGGCGTTCGACGCCGAGAGCGTGCGGGCGTTGCCCGGCGTGGCGGCGGTGGTCGTCGACGGCAGCTTCATCGGCGTGTGCGCCGTGCGCGAGGAGCAGGCGCTCAAGGCGCTCGAGGCCGCGCGCTCGGCGGCGCGCTGGAGCGAGGCGCCGCCGCTGCCGGAGTTCACGGAGATCCACGAGCTGCTGCCGAAGCTGGCCCACGAGACCGCCGTGCTCGTCTCGAAGCAGAGCGGCGTGAAGGCGCAGAAGAAGCTCGAGGCCAGCTATTCGCGGCCGTACATCGCGCACGCTTCCATCGGTCCGTCGTGCGCCGTGGCCCGGCTGCACGACGGCAAGCTCACTGTCTGGTCGCATACCCAGGGAAGCTTTCAGCTGCGCGGGCAGATCGCGCGCGTCATGGGAATGCGCGACGAGGACGTGAACGTCATCCATCGCGACGGCGCGGGCTGCTACGGCCACAACGGCGCGGACGACGCGGCGCTCGACGCGGCGCTCCTCGCGCGCGGCGCCGGGCGCCCGGTGCGGGTGCAGTGGAGCCGCGAGGACGAGCTCGCCTGGTCGCCCTTCGGCTCGGCGATCGCCGTAAAGATGAGCGGCGGCCTCGACGCGTCCGGCAAGGTCGCCGAGTGGCGCCATGAGACCTGGAGCCATCCGCACGTGCAGCGGCCCGGCATGGGCGAGGGCGTGAACCTTCTCGCCGCCTGGCATCTCGAGAGCCCTCACGTCCCGTCGCGCGCCGCGGATCCGCCGTTCCCGCCGGGGGCGGGGGCGCGCAATGCCAGTCCTCTTTATGATTTTGATTCGTGTGAGGTTGTGTATCACCTTGTTACCGAGCAGCCTTTGCGGGTGTCGGCGCTGCGCGCCCTTGGCGCCTACACGAACGTATTCGCCATCGAGTCGTTCATGGACGAGCTGGCCGACGCGGCCGGCGCGGACCCGGTCGCCTTCCGCCTCGCGCATCTCGCGGACCCGCGCGCGAAAGCGGTCATCGAGGCGGCGGCGCGCGCGGCCGGATGGCAGCCCGGCGCGAAGAGCGACGGCAACTCGGGACGCGGCATCGCCTTCGCGCGCTACAAGAACGGCAGCGCTTACTGCGCGATCGTCGCCGAGATCGAGGTGGCCGAGAAGATCCGCCTGCGCCGCGCGGTGGCCGCGGTGGACGCGGGCCAGGCGGTGAATCCCGACGGCATCCGCAACCAGATCGAAGGCGGCATCGTGCAGGCGGCGAGCTGGACCCTCAAGGAGCAGGTACGCTGGGACACGGGCGGCGTGCAGACGCGCTCGTGGGAGGACTATCCGATCCTGAAGTTCGACGAGGTGCCGCAGATCGAGGTGATCATCCTGAATAGGGAAGGCGAGCCTTTCCTCGGCACCGGCGAATGCGCCGCCGGGCCGACGGCGGGGGCGATCGCCAACGCGCTCTTCCATGCCATGGGCGTGCGCGCGCGCCACCTTCCGCTCACGCCGGAGCGGATCGCGCAGGCCATGGCATGACG
>CAYOVM010000247.1:1561-4641 GCA_964407355.1 uncultured Enterobacteriaceae bacterium | reverse complement strand
ACGCTGTACCGCACGGTGAGCGGCAAGGTGATCGAGCTGCCGGAGGGGATGACCGCGCTCGAGGTGGCGACGCTCGAGGCCGAGGCGCTGGCGGCGGAGAAGAATCTCGGCAAGGGCCCGCCGCCGAAGCCGGTGCCGGATGTGCGCAAGCCCGCGCCGAAGCCGGAAAAGCCGGAGGTGCCCAAGCAGAAGGCGAAGAAAAAGCGCGGCGGCGCGAGGGGAGCGGCGGCGAAGGCGGCGGCCGCCGCGGCGGCGCTGCTCGAGGCCGTCGGCAAGAGCAAGGTCGCGCAATACCTCGCCGGCAAGGCGTTGCCCGCGCTCACCAAGGGCGTGGGCGGGCTCGCGAAGCTCAAGGAGAACCAGCAGACCCACGACGACGCCGCCGAGAAGCTGAAGAAGTCCGAGGACGCGGTGGTGATCCCGCCGAGCGAAGGCCAGTCGAAGAGCAACGCCGGCCAGGTCGGCGACGTAGCCGAGCGCCCGGCCCCCGTGGTCGAGGAGAAGAAAGGAAAGGCGACGCTGCAGGAATCGCTGAGCGCGAACCTGCCGAAGAACATCGAGGCGGCCGACAACTTCAAGCGCGACAAGAAGGCGCAGCACATGGGCGCCGACGTCCTGAACGTCGTGCAGGGCGACAAGAACGCGGTGATCGGCACCTTCGGCCCCATGACCCAGACGCCGCCGCCCACCCCGCCCGAGCAGACGCCGGTCGAGCTGCCGCCGGTCGAAGAGGCGCCGCGCACGCCGGTCCTGAAGCTCGGCCAGGGCAGCATCGTGCCGCTGCTCAAGGAGCACACGGACCTCGGCGGCTATACGAGCGAGGCGGACCGCAAGCTCAAGGAGGAAGGGGTCACGCAGGAGCAGCTCGACATGGTCGACAGCGGCGAGCTCGCCGAGGCCAACAAGGAAAAGAAAGGCATGGCGCTCAAGGCGAAGACCGAGCCGCTCGCCGTGCAGGAGGCCGCGAAGCAGGAGGCGGTGCAGGTCGAGGCGAGCCTCGAGCAGGAAGAGAAGCATGGGCGCGCGGCGATGCAGGCGAAGCGCCGCCACGAGCTGAACCACACGGCGCAGAAGCAGAAAGGCACGAAGAGCGCGCTCGAGAGGAAGCGCGACGAAGTCGCGGCGGAGATCAACGGGCGCTACCAGAAGGCCCAGGACAGCGTGACGAAGAAGCTCGAGGACCTCGAGAAGCAGTCGATGAAGCGCTTCGACGAGGGCAACGCGGCGGCGGCGAAGGTGTTCGAGGACAACGTCAAGCGCGACATCGACGCCTACAAGGCCGACCGCTACTCGGGCTGGTTCGGCTGGGCGAGGAAAGCGAAGGACTGGCTGCTCGGCATGGACAAGCTGCCGCGGGTCAAGGCGATCTTCGACACCAACCGCGCCGAGTTCGTCTCCACCATCGACCGGCTGGTGGAGCAGATCGCGGCGGACAACAAGCGCGTGATCCAGGAATGCAAGGACGAGCTCGCCGAGGCGAAGAAGAAGATCCAGGAGTACGTCGACGGCCTCGAGCCCGGGCTGAAGGACATCGGCAAGAAGGCCGCGGGCGAGATGAACGACAAGCTCGCCGAGCTCGACAAGACGGTGGCCGGCAAGGAGAAGGAGCTGCAGGCGAAGCTGAAGGACAAGCAGACCGCCGCGATCAAGGCCATCGACCAGAAGATCGAGAAGATGAAGGAGGCGATGTCGGGCGCGCTCGCCAAGCTCGGCAAGCTGCTGCTATGGGCGGCGAAGAAGTTCTTCACCTGGGCGCTGAGCAAGTTCGGCATGTCGCTCGGCACCATCGAGAGCATCATCGACAAGGGCACCGCGGTGCTCAAGGCGATCTTCACCGGCCCGATCAAGTTCGTGAAGAACCTGGTCGGCGCGGCGATGCTGGGATTCCGCAATTTCAGCGAGCATTTCCTCGTCCACCTCGGCGACGCGGTGTTCAGCTGGCTCACCGGCTCGCTCGAGGGAGTGAAGCTGCCCTCCTCGTGGAACCTGCAGGGCATCCTGAGCGTCGTCTTCCAGCTCATCGGCATAAGCTGGCAGCACATCAAGGCGCGCATCATCGCGCTCAGGCTCATGCCGGAGCCGGTCGTCAGCGGCCTGGAGAGGAGCTTCCCGCTGGTGGCGACGCTGATCAGCGAGGGGCCGATGGCGGCCTGGGAGCAGCTCAAGGGCATGGCGGGCGAGCTCGTCACCGTGTTCAAGGACACGGTGAGCGCCTGGATCAAGCGGCGCATCATCGAGGAAGCGGTCAAGACCATCGCCCTCGCCTTCATCCCCGGCGCGGGCATCATCCGCGCCATCATCGCGATCTACGACACCATCGTCTTCTTCATCCAGAAGGCGAAGCAGATCATCGAGATGATCGGCAACTTCCTCAACTCGATCTCCGACATCGCCGCCGGCAACATCGCCGCCGCCGCCGACGCGCTGGAGAAGGGCCTCGCGCTCGGCCTGAAGCTGATCATCGCGTTCCTCGCCAAGCTCATCAAGCTCGACAAGGTCACGCAGGCGATCCGCGACGCGATCAAGAACATCCAGGCGCGCGTCGAGCCGCTGATCGACAAGGTCGCGACCTGGGTCGTCGGCATGGCGAAGAAGGCCGGCAAGTTCGTGGCAGGCGCGGCCCAGAAAGCCGCGGGCGCGGTCATGCAATGGTGGAAGCGCCGGATCAACTTCAAGACGCCCTCCGGAAAGCACCATTCGATCTCGCTCGAAGGGCAGCCGCCGGCGACCCGCGTCGTGGTCCAGAGCGACCGTGCGTACCTCGAGGACATGGTGGCGAACTTCGGCGACAAGACGAAGAAGGCGGAAGCCGAGGCCCTGCGCAAGAAGATCGAGAAATGCATCGGCGACCTGGACAAGCAGGGCGCGCGCGGCAAGGTCGATGCGCCGGAAGACGTCAAGGAGATGAACCGCATCGGCAAGGAGCTCGACGGGCACCTCGAAAAGATGGGCGAGCTCCTCATCGAGGCCGGCGTGCTGGGCGACAACGATGTGCTAGACCTGCCGCGCCCGACGTACCAATTCGATTTCTCCGACGACCGGGCGCAGGGCGTCACGGTGGAGAACCTGTCCGCCAACCG
>CAYOVM010000247.1:0-1461 GCA_964407355.1 uncultured Enterobacteriaceae bacterium | reverse complement strand
CTCCAGCCGAAATACCGGGCCGTCGTCTCGATGAAGGTCAAGGTGGAATACAAGCGCAGCGGCAAGATCAAGAACTCGAAGCTTTCGTATGAAGACTTCCCGTCGGCGGTCAATTGCAGCTTCGAGTACCTGGAAAGCCCGCGCAGCAAGAAGAAGCACCGCGGGGCTTCGGTCAATCTAGACATAGACAAGCCCGCCTAGGATTGGCGGGCCGCGGTGCCGCGCGCAGGCTAATCGAGCCGCGCGGCCATCTCTCTGAGGCGCCGGTCGACGTCCACGGGAGACTCGCCGCCCGCGGCCATGCGCGCCTCGACGGCGCGCTGGCGCAGCTCGGAGGAGCCGGCGCGCGACTCGAACTTGCCAAGCGCGTCGAGCGCCGCGTCGCGCTCCTTCGGATCGCCGCGGTGGTGGGCGTCGATCATGCCCTCGATGAGCTTGCGCAGCTGCGCGTGCGTCGCATGGTGTTTCGAAGCTTTGCTGCTGCCCTTGGGCATGGTCGCCTCCTCGTGGTGAGCTCGTCGAATTAGATACCAGCCGGTTCGACAGGTAAAGACCCCGGCCGGCGGCTTTTATGGTCGAATTGCACCCGGATTTTGTGAACGGAGAACACCGGAATGCGCCGATCCCTTTTCGCTCTCATTCTCGCCGGCCTCCTTCCGCTCGCGGCTCACGGGCAGGGCTATCCGGCGAAGCCGATCCGCTGGATCGTGCCCTACACGGGCGGCGGCATCACCGACGTGGTCACGCGCGTGGTGACGCAGAAGATGTCCGGCCCGCTCGGGCAGACGATCGTGGTCGACAACCGCCCCGGCGCCAACAGCATCCTCGGCTCCGACCTCGCCGCGAAGGCGACGCCCGACGGCTACACGATGGTCACGGTCATCGCCGGCTACGCGGCGAACGTCACGCTCTACGCCGGCAAGCTTCCTTTCGATCCGCTCAAGGACCTCGTGCCGGTCTCGCTCGCCGCCATCGCGCCGCTCATCCTGACGGTGAATCCGGGGCTGCCGGCGAAGGACGTGAAGGAGCTGATCGCCTACGCCAAGGCGAATCCCGGAAAGCTCAACTTCGGCTCGTCGGGCATCGGCGCCGCCGCGCACCTCACCTGCGAGCTTTTCAAGCAGACCGCCGGCATCGACATGGTCCACATTCCGTTCAAGGGCACCGCGCCCGCCATGCAGGCGGCGATGGCGAACGACATCCAGATCCTCGTCGACACGCCGAGCAGCCTGATGCCGCAGGTGCGCGGCGGCAAGCTGCGCGCGCTCGGGATGTTTTCCGGCAAGCGCCTGCCCGCCTACGCCGACGTGCCGACGCTCGCCGAGGCCGGCGGGCCGGCGCTCGAATCGTCGACCTGGGTCCTCTTCATGGCGCCCGGCGGCACGTCGAAGGAGATCGTCAACCGCCTCGCCGCGGAGGCCGCGAAGGCGCTCAAGGAGCCCGACATCCGCGAGCGCCTGA
>CAYOVM010000246.1:0-4672 GCA_964407355.1 uncultured Enterobacteriaceae bacterium | reverse complement strand
CGCATCCAGTGGAAGCGCGTGCTGGACATGAACGACCGCGCGCTGCGCGACATCACGGTCGGCCTGGGCGGCACCGCCAACGGCTACCCGCGCCAGGACGGCTTCGACATCGTCGTCGCCTCCGAGGTGATGGCGATTTTCTGCCTGTCGACCTCGCTCGACGATCTCAAGGATCGGCTTGGCAATATTGTTTTTGGTTATACAAGAGAAAACAAACCCCTGCGTGCGCGCGACTTGAACGCCCACGGCGCGATGACCGTGCTCCTGAAGGACGCGCTCGCGCCGAACCTGGTGCAGACGCTGGAGAACAACCCGGCGTTCGTGCACGGCGGGCCCTTCGCCAACATCGCGCACGGCTGCAACTCGGTGCTCGCGACGCAAAGCGCGCTCAAGCTCGCCGACTACGTGGTGACCGAGGCGGGCTTCGGCGCGGACCTCGGCGCCGAGAAGTTCCTCGACATCAAGTGCCGCAAGACCGGCCTGCGCCCGAGCGCCGCGGTGATCGTCGCCACGATGCGCGCGCTCAAGTACCACGGCGGCGTGGACGTGAAGGAAGTGAGCAAGGAGAACCTCGCCGCGCTCGAGAAGGGCCTCGTCAACCTCGAGCGCCATGTCGAGAACGTGAGCAAGGTCTACGGCATCCCCTGCGTGGTCTCCATCAACAAGTTCACCTTCGACACCGAAGCCGAGCTGAAGCTGGTGTCCGAGAGGATGAAGAAGCTGGGCGCCCAGGTCGTGACCGCCACGCACTGGGGCGACGGCGGCAAGGGCGCGGCGGAGCTCGCGAAGATCGTGGTCGGCCTGTGCGAGCAGCCCTCCAAGCCGAGCTTCGTTTATGAGGACGGGGACACGCTCTGGGACAAGATCAACAAGATCGCGAAGAAGGTCTACCGCGCCTCCGAAGTCACCGCCGACGCCAAGGTGCGCGCGCAGATCAAGAAGCTCCAGGAGGACGGCTACGGCCACTTCCCGGTGTGCGTGGCGAAGACCCAGTCGTCCTTCTCCACCGATGCCGCCCTGCGCGGCGCGCCGGTGAACCACGTGGTCAACGTGCGCGAGGTGCGCCTCGCCGCCGGCGCCGAGTTCGTGGTGATGATCTGCGGCGACATCATGACCATGCCGGGGCTGCCGAAGGTCCCCTCGGCGAACAAGATCGACCTGATCGACGGCAAGGTCGTGGGGTTGTTTTAGAATAAAACGATGGAAGAGCTCGCCTCCCAGGCGTTCTGGATCGGCCTCGCCAAGATCATCGGCGTCAACATCGTCCTGTCGGGCGACAACGCGGTGGTGATCGCGCTCGCCGCCCGCTCGCTTCCCGCAAAGCAGCAAAAGCAGGCGATCTTCTGGGGCGCCGGCGCGGCCATCGTGCTGCGCGTCGTCCTCACGCTCTTCGCCGTGGCGCTGCTCGGCCTGCCGTGGCTCAAGCTCGTCGGCAGCCTGCTTCTCTTCTGGATCGGCATAAAGCTTCTGATCCCGGAGGACGACGATCCCGACATCGCGGCCAACGACCAGCTCCTCGCCGCGATCAAGACCATCCTGATCGCCGACCTGGTGATGAGCCTGGACAACGTCATCGCGGTCGCCGCGGCCGCCGGGGGGAGCATGATCCTTCTCGTCCTCGGCCTCGCGATCTCGATCCCCCTGGTGATCTTCGGCGCGACCCTGCTGGTCAAGCTGATGGAGCGCTTTCCCGTCATCATCACCATCGGCGCCGGGCTGATCGGCTGGGTGGCGGGCGAGATGCTGGTCACGGATTCCGCGCTGCACGCCTGGCTTGGCGGCTTCGGCGTAACCTACCTCGGCGAGGGGGCGCAGATGAAGCCCTACTATGGCGGCGTCAACCTTGAGTGGGTCTCGGGCGCCGTTGGCGTCGCGATCGTGATCGTGCTCGGAAAATGGCTCGCGAAGCGCCACGAGGCCGCGGCCGAGTCAACCGCGGCCGGTCCTTGACGTTCGTCATGGCGCAATCGGGAGAATGAATCATCATGTGGGCACGGGACGCGATCGACGGCCTGGCCCGCAGTGCAGCAAACCCATTGGAGGAGTCATGAAAGCTAAGCTCGTTCGCATCACCGGCGCAACGCTTGCCGGCCTCGTCGCAGCCGCTCCGCTTGCGGCGCTTGCCGCGTGGGAGCCCACCAAGACCGTGGAGTTCATCGTGCCGGCGGGCACCGGCGGCGGCGCCGACCAGATGGCGCGCGCCATCCAGGGCATCATCGCCAAGCACAACCTCATGAAGCAGTCGATGGTCGTGGTGAACAAGTCCGGCGGCGCCGGCGCCGAGGGCTTCCTCGACGCGAAGGGCGCCAAGGGCGAGCCGCACAAGATCATCATCACGCTCTCCAACCTCTTCACCACCCCGCTCGCCACCGGCGTGCCGTTCAACTGGAAGGACCTCACGCCGGTGAAGATGATGGCGCTCGACCAGTTCGTCCTGTGGGTGAACGCCGAGTCGCCGTACAAGACGGCGAAGGACTATGTCGAGGCGGCGAAGAAGGCCGGCCCGAACAAATTCAAGATGGCCGGCACCGGCTCGAAGCAGGAAGACCAGATCATCACCGTGGCCATCGAGCAGAAAACCGGCACCAAGTTCACCTACATCCCCTATAAGGGCGGCGGCGACGTCGCGGTGCAGCTCGTCGGCAAGCACGTGGACTCGACGGTGAACAACCCGATCGAGGCCGTGGCGCACTGGCGCGGCGGCAAGCTTCGTCCGCTGTGCGTGTTCGACACGAAGCGCATGCCCTACAAGGAGAAGGTCGCCGACAAGTCCTGGGGCGACATCCCGACGTGCAAGGAGCAGGGCCTCGATGTGGACTACCTGATGCTGCGCGGCATCTTCATGCCGGGCGGCGCCACGCCGGACCAGGTCAAGTACTACGTCGACCTCCTGAAGAAGGTCCAGCAGACGCCGGAGTGGAAGCAGCTCATGGAGCAGGGCGCGTTCAACACGACCTCGCTCGAGGGCAAGGAGTACGCCGACTGGGTCGCGAAAGAGGAAGCGCGGCACAAGGACCTGATGAAGGAAGCCAAATTCCTCTCCGGCAACTGACGCGCCGCGCGCGATGCCGCGGATGAGCTCAGGCGCCGAGGAGCCGCGGGCGGGCTCGAGGGCAGACAGGCGCGCCGCATTCAGCCAGAAGAGCGCCGAGATCGCGGTCGCGGCGCTCATTTTTCTTCTTGGCGCGATCGTGATCTACGACAGCTTGCGCGTGGGCATCCGGTGGGCCGACGACGGTCCCCAGTCCGGCTATTTCCCGTTCTATATCGGGCTGCTGGTGTGCGGCTCGTCGGTGCTCAACGTCGTGTTCGCGCTCTCGAAGAGCATCCAGGGCAAGGCCTTCGTCGAGGTCGGCTCGCTCAAGCTGGTCCTCACGGTCCTCGTGCCCACGGTGATCTACGTCGCGCTCATCGCCTGGATCGGGATCTACGTCGCCTCGGCGCTCTTCGTCGCCTTCTTCATGCGCTGGCTCGGCAAGTATCCGTGGTGGAAGAGCGCCGCGGTGAGCATCGGCAACAGCGCGGTGTTCTTCCTGATCTTCGAGGTCTGGTTCAAGGTGCCGCTTCCCAAGGGGCCGCTCGAGACGCTGCTCGGGCTGAACTAGATAGTTTTAGCCATGGATGAAATTCAATCGCTGGTGCAGGGCTTCGCAGTCGCCCTGAGCTTCAAGAACCTGGCGCTGATGTTCGTCGGCATCGTGCTCGGGGTCATCATCGGCGTGCTGCCGGGCCTGGGCGGCGCCAACGGCGTCGCGATCCTGCTGCCGCTCACCTTCTCGATGGCGCAGAGCCCCGGGGGCACCACCTCGGCGATCATCCTGCTCTCCTGCATCTACTGGGGCGCGCTCTTCGGCGGCGCGATCACCTCGATCCTGTTCAACATCCCGGGCGAGCCGTGGTCGGTGGCGACCACGTTCGACGGCTATCCGCTCGCGCAGCAGGGCCGCGCCGGCAACGCGCTCACCGCCGCGTTCACCTCGTCCTTCTTCGGCGCGCTGGTCGCGGTCATCCTGATCACCTTCCTGTCGCCGATCGTGGCGAGCTTCGCCCTCGAGTTCGGGCCGCCGGAGTTCTTCGCGGTGTACCTCCTCACCTTCTGCGCCTTCATCGGCATGAGCAAGGAGCCGCCGTTCAAGACGCTCGCCTCGATGATGCTCGGCTTCGCGCTCGCCGCCGCGGGGACCGATCCGGTCACCGGCACGCTGCGCCTGACGTTCGGCACGACGTATCTCCTCAGCGGCTTCGACTTCCTGGTCGCGGTGATCGGCCTCTTCGGCATCGGCGAGATCCTCCTCACGCTCGAGGAAGGCCTCGCCTTCAAGGGCGCCGCCGCGAAGCTCAACATGCGCGTGGTGCTCGAGACCTGGAAGGAGCTGCCGCGCTACTGGCTCACGTCGCTGCGCTCGGCCGCGGTCGGCTGCTTCATGGGCATCGTGCCCGGCGGCGCCACGCCGGCCTCGTTCATGAGCTACGGCGTGGCGCGGCGCTTCTCGCCCAACGGCGAGAGGTTCGGCACCGGCGTGGTGGAAGGCGTGGTCGCGCCCGAGACGGCCGCGCACGCGGCGGGCACCTCGGCGCTGCTGCCGATGCTCACGCTCGGCATCCCCGGCTCGCCTACCGCCGCGGTGCTGCTGGGCGGCCTGCTGATCTGGGGCCTGCAGCCCGGGCCGCT
>CAYOVM010000245.1:1425-4735 GCA_964407355.1 uncultured Enterobacteriaceae bacterium | reverse complement strand
GCCATGTTGTCGGCGGAGATGATCGGCAGGCCCGAGTCCTTGAGGATCTTCTTGCCGAGGTCCTCGTTCGTGCCCTTCATCCGCACGACGAGCGGCACCGGCAGCTTCGTCTCGCGCGCCGCGGCGACCACGCCGCTCGCGATGGTGTCGCACTTCATGATGCCGCCGAAGATGTTGACGAGGATCGCCTTCACCTTGTCGTTGGAGAGCATGATCTTGAACGCCGCGGTGACCTTCTCGGCGGTGGCGCTGCCGCCGACGTCGAGGAAGTTGGCGGGCGAGCCGCCGAACAGCTTGATCGTGTCCATGGTGGCCATCGCGAGGCCGGCGCCGTTCACCATGCAGCCGATCTCGCCGTCGAGCGAGATGTAGTTGAGGTCGTACTTCGACGCCTCGATCTCGAACGGGTCCTCCTCGTCGAGGTCGCGCATCGCGACGAGGTCCGGGTGGCGGAAGAGCGCGTTGTCGTCGATGTTGATCTTCGCGTCGAGCGCGACGACCTCGTTCGCGCCGGTGAGGATCAGGGGGTTGATCTCCGCCAGGGACGCGTCGATCTCCCAGAACGCCTTGTAGAGCTTCTTGAACAATTCGGCCGCCTCGCCCACGCCCGATTCGGGAATGCCGATATCGCGCGCCACGCCGGTGGCCTCGCGGTCGGTGAGCCCCGTGCCCGGATCGATGAACACCTTATGGATCTTCTCCGGCGAGCGCGCCGCGACCTCTTCGATGTCCATGCCGCCCTCGGAAGACGCCATCAGCGCGACGCGCTGCGTGCCGCGGTCGACCACCATGCCGACGTAGAGCTCCTTCCTGATGTCGGCGCCCTCCTCGATGAGAAGACGGCGCACCTTCTGGCCTTCCGGGCCGGTCTGGTGCGTTTTCAGCTGCATACCGAGAATCTGTCTTGAAAAATTCTTTACTTCATCGAGCGATTTGGCGACCTTTACCCCCCCGCCCTTGCCGCGGCCGCCGGCATGGATCTGCGCCTTCACCACCCAGACCTTGCCGCCGAGCTCCTGCGCCGCCTTGACCGCCTCGTCGACGGAAAAGCAGGCGATCCCGCGCGGCGTGGGCACGCCGAACCTGCGGAGGATTTCCTTGCCCTGATATTCGTGGATTTTCATTTGAGCTTATCGTCTGTGGAACCGCGCGGGGCGGCATTGACCGCCATCAACGAAGCGGGCTAGGCGGAGGTTTTTTCCTTCCGGTGCCATTTCGGGTACCACTTGCGCACGGTCTCGGTGCTCGTCTCGAGCGCGTGGCACTGGTCGAGCTGGAAGGGCTTCGCGCCGTCGGCGCGCTCCTCGGGCATCTCGCCGGCGAAGGTCTGGATCGCGGCGGTGGGCAGGCCGCCGAGCAGCTCGGTGATATGGGTGCAGCCGCGCACGCCCCCCAGGAGCTCGTGGACGCTCTTCCTGAATCCCTTCACCAGGCTGAGGCCGATCAGCTTGCGGTAGGCGGGCGTGATGGTCTCGCAGCCGCCGGGGTACGGCACCGCGTCGGCGGAGGCCGTCGCGTCGACGATGTTCATGCGCCGGTCGATGGTGATGCGCACCCACATGCCGTGCACCGGCTGGCCGGCGCGGCGCACGCCGGTCTTCAGCCGATAGTCGTGGTTCTTCACGTCGGTGAGGTGCGCCTCGATGTCCCACAGGCCGTCGGCGCGCTTGTAGCCTTCGTAGCGTACGCGGCGCGTGTGCCGGAGCTCGCGCTCGACCTCGGAATCGGGCAAGGGCATGCGGTGCGGATTCTAACATTCGGAAAACGCTTAGAATTCTTGGCACATGCAGCCCGACCGATCGGATCTCGCGCGCAGCCTCGAAGACGCGCCGGCGCGGGATCTGGTGATCATCGGCGGCGGCGCCACCGGCCTCGGCGTGGCGCTGGACGCCGCCGCGCGCGGCCTCTCGGTCGCGCTGGTCGAGGCGGAGGATTTCGCCAAGGGGACCTCCTCGCGCGCGACCAAGCTCGCGCACGGCGGCGTGCGCTACCTCGCGCAGGGCGAGCTCGGGCTCGTGCGCGAAGCGCTGCACGAGCGCACCAACCTCATGCGCAACGCGCCGCACCTCGTCCAGCCGCTCGCGTTCGTGCTGCCGGTCTACGGCGCGCGAGGCCGCTGGCTCGACAAGTGGTTCTACGGCGGCGGCCTCGCGCTGTACGACCTGCTCGCCGGCAAGGACGGCCACGCGCGAACCGAATTCCTGAGCGCCGCGGAGGCGCTCGAGCGCGCGCCCGGCCTGCGAGGCCGCGACCTGGCGGGCGCCCTCCAGTACTGGGATGGCCAGTTCGACGACGCCCGGCTCGCCCTCGCCCTCGCGCGCACCGCGATCGCGCGCGGCGCGACGGTGCTGAACCATTGCGCGGCGGTCGGCCTGATTCATGAAAATGGCCGAATCGCCGGCGTGCTGGTCGAGGACCGCGAGACCGGTGCGCGCCGCGAGCTGCGGACGCGCTGCGTCATCAACGCGACCGGCGTCTGGGTCGACGCGATCCGGCGCATGGACCGCGCCGGGAGCGGCGACCTGGTCGCGCCGAGCCAGGGCGTGCACCTTGTCGTGGACCGCGCGTTCCTGCCGGGCGATCGCGCGATCCTCGTGCCGAAGACGCGCGACGCTCGCGTGCTGTTCGCGGTGCCCTGGCTCGGAGCCACGCTTCTCGGCACGACCGATACGCCGCGCCACGACCTCGCCGCCGAGCCCGAGCCGTTCTTCGACGAGGTCGAGCTCATCCTCGGCGAAGCGGCGCGCTATCTCGCGAAAGCGCCCTCGCGCAGCGACGTGCGCTCGATCTGGGTCGGCCTGCGTCCCCTCGTCAAGCCGCAGCACGACGCCGGCGAGGACACGAAGACGCTCTCGCGCGAGCACACCGTGCGGGTCGAGCGCTCCGGCCTGGTGAGCGTGACCGGCGGCAAGTGGACCACCTACCGCGCGATGGCGGAGGACGTCCTAGCTTGCGCCATGTCGAACGGCCTTCTGCCGCGACGCGACGCCGGCGCGACGAAGTCGCTGCCCCTCATCGGCGCGCCCGTGCGCGCGGAGCGCTCGCTGTCGGGCCCGCCCGGCCTGCACCTCTACGGCACCGAAGCCCCGCTCGTGCAGAACCTGCCCGGCGCGCAACGCGAGCTCGCGCCCGGCCTCACCGAAGCGATGGTGCGCTTCGCCGCGCGCCACGAGTACGCGCGCACCGTCGAAGACGTCCTCGCGCGCCGCTCGCGCCTCCTCTTCCTCGACGCCCTGCAGGCCAAGCTCGTCGCGCCGCGCGTGGCCGCCTTGCTGCAGGAAGAGCTCGGCGATCGCTTCGACGCCTCCGC
>CAYOVM010000245.1:0-1325 GCA_964407355.1 uncultured Enterobacteriaceae bacterium | reverse complement strand
CGCGCGATCCTCTTCAACGAGGAAGGCGCGGCGGTGGCGGTGGCGCAGCGCGAGTTCCGCCAGATCTTTCCGCAGCCGGGCTGGGTCGAGCACGATCCGATGGACCTCTTCAGGACCCAGCGCGACGTGGCGCGCGAGGTGCTGCGCAAGGAGAACCTCGCGCTCACGGACCTGATGGGCGTGGGCATCACCAACCAGCGCGAGACCACCATCGTCTGGGACCGCCAGACCGGCGAGCCGATCCACAACGCCATCGTCTGGCAGGACCGGCGCACTTCTTCCTTGTGCGACGCGCTGAAACAGCAGGGCGCCGAGGAGCTGATCCGCTCCCAAACGGGGCTCGTGATCGATCCCTATTTCAGCGGCACCAAGATCGCGTGGATCCTCGACAATGTTCCCGGCGCCCGCGCCCGCGCCGAGCGCGGCGAGCTCGCCTTCGGCACGGTCGACACCTGGCTCATCTGGCAGCTCACCGGCAACCGCACGCACGTCACCGACCCGTCGAACGCCTCGCGCACGATGCTGTTCGACATCAACACGGGGGAATGGGGCGACGAGCTCCTGCGCCTGCTGCGCGTGCCGCGGGCGATCCTGCCGGAGATCCATCCGTCGGCGCACGCGTTCGGCATGCTGCCGAAATCCATGTTCGGCGAGCCGCTCATCATCGCCGGCGTCGCGGGCGACCAGCAGGCGGCGCTCTTCGGCCAGGCCTGCCACCGCGAAGGCATGGCGAAAAATACCTACGGCACCGGCTGCTTCATGCTGCTGCACACCGGCGCCAAGGTCGTCTCCTCCTCCAGCGGGCTGGTCTCGACTGCCTGCGCGCAGCAGTCCCGGGAAAAGGAATACGCGCTCGAGGGCAGCGTCTTCATCGCCGGCGCGGTGGTGCAGTGGCTGCGCGACGAGATGAAATTCTTCGAGACCAGCCGCGAGATCGAGGCGCTCGCGAACTCGGTGCTCGACAGCGCCGACGTGTTCATCGTCCCCGCCTTCACCGGCCTGGGCGCGCCGTACTGGGATCCCGCCGCGCGCGGCACGATCGTCGGCCTCACGCGCGGAACCTCGAGAGCCCATATCGCGCGCGCCGCCCTGGAGTCGATCGCCTACCAGAGCGCCGACGTGCTCGATGCGATGCAGCGCGACGCCGGCGTGCGCCTGAGCGAGCTGCGCGTGGACGGCGGCGCCGCCGCCAACGACTTGCTCATGCAATTCCAGGCCGACCTCCTGGGGGTGCCCGTGCTGCGCCCGCAGGTGCTCGAGACCACCGCGCTCGGCGCCGCGTATCTCGCCGGCCTCACCGTAAACCTGTGGAAGTCGCGCGAGGA
>CAYOVM010000244.1:0-4745 GCA_964407355.1 uncultured Enterobacteriaceae bacterium | reverse complement strand
AACGCACGCGCGATCTCAGCCCGAGCCTGTCGACCAGCGCTTCGAGCGCCTCGCGTTGCGGCCCGTCGCCGACGATCGTGAGCGCGACCGCCTCCGGCAGCGCCGCCATGGCCTCGACGAGATAGCGATGACCTTTCCAGCTGCGCAGGGTCGCGACGATGCCTACACGCGTTCCCTCCGCCGGCAGGCCGAGGCGCGCGCGCGCCGCGGCACGATCGCCCGGCGCGAAGCGCTGCGCGTCGATTCCGGTCGGCACCGAGTCGATCCGCGCCGCCGGATAGCCGTTTCGCTCGACCAGCTCCTTCTTCAGCGCCTCGCCGGTGGTCACGATCCGCGCGGCTGCGCTCGTGTAGAGCCAGCGCGTGAGACGGTTGCGCGGCACCGGAGCGGAGATGTGGCGCGTGCGCACCATCGGGCACGGTCGCTTGAGCGCGAGCAGCGCGAGCGCGGATAGCCACGAATCGGTGGAGCTGTGCGCGCTGACCACGTCGCAGCGATTGCCCTTCAGCCACCCGAAGAGCGCCTTGACCCCGGCGGGCCGCTTCCTCGCGATCGGCAGCGCCACGACCGGCACCTTCCACGCCGGCGCCTCCGCGTGGATGCGCGCCTCGGGCGGACAGAGCAGCGTGACCCGGTGGCCGCGGCCGATGAGGCCCTGCGCCTCGGAGAGGATGCGGATCTCCTGGCCGCCCCAGCCGAGCGACGATTCGGTGTGAACGATCTCCAGGGGTCTTGTCGAAGCGCTCAAATCGATCAAGCCGCGGCGCGCTCGGCGGCGAACTGCAGGCGGTGCAGCTTCGCGTACACGCCGTCTTTCGCGAGGAGCTCCGCGTGCCGGCCGCTCTCGACGATGCGCCCGCGCTCGAGCACGACGATGCGGTCCGCGCGCTCCACCGTGGACAGGCGGTGCGCGATGACGATGGTGGTGCGCCCTCGCATCAGCGTCTCGAGCGCCGCCTGCACCTGGCGCTCGGACTCGGAGTCGAGCGCCGAGGTGGCCTCGTCGAGGATGAGCAGCGGCGCGTTTTTCAGCAGCGCGCGGGCGATCGCGAGGCGCTGGCGCTGGCCGCCCGAGAGGCGCAGGCCGTTCTCGCCGATCGGCGTGTTGAGGCCCTGGGGCGTCTCGCGGATGAAGCCGAGCGCATGCGCCGCCTCCGCCGCCGCGACCACCTCGCTCTCGGCGGCGCCGCCCATGCGGCCGTAGGCGATGTTGGCGTAGATCGAGTCGTTGAAGAGGACCACGTCCTGGCTCACGAGCGCGATGTTCGAGCGCAGGCTGTCGAGGGTCAGCGTCTGGATGTCGCGGCCGTCGAGAAGAATCCGCCCCTTGTCCGGCGAATAGAAGCGCGGCAGCAGGTTCACGAGCGTCGTCTTGCCGCCGCCGGAGGCGCCGACGAGGGCGACGGTTTCGCCGGGACGCACGTGCAGGTTGATGTCGCTCAGCGCCGGCTCGGCGCGGCTTTCGTAGGTGAAGCCTACGTTCTCGAACACCACCTCGCCCTTCGCGCGCGCAAGAACCTCGGTCCCGCTGTCCTCCTCGACCGGCGAGTCGATCATCCCGAACACGCTCTCGGCCGCGGCGAGCCCGCGCTGCAGCGGCGCGTTGATCTCGGTGAGGTGCTTGAGCGGCGCGAGCAGCATCAGCATCGCGGTGAGGAACGAGGCGAACTCGCCGACCGTCGCGCGATCGGCGATCCAGCCCCCCAGAGCAAGATAGACGATGACGCCGAGGGCGAGCCCGGCGAGCGTGTGCGTGATCGGCGTGGTAAGCGCCGCGGGCACGGTCTGGCGCATGTTGAAGCCGCGCACCGCCTGGCTCGCGCGCGCGAAGCGCTTCGACTCGTACTCCTGCCCGCCGAAGATCTTCACCACGCGGTGGCACTCGATCGTCTCCTCGAGGACGTGCGCGAGATCCCCCATCGCGCCCTGCGCGCCGCGCGCCATGGTGCGCAGCCGCCGCGACAGGAGGCGCACGGAGAAGGCGATCGGCGGGACGATCACGATGGTGATCAGCGTGAGCTTCCAGTTGATGTAGAGCAGGTACGCGAGCAGGCCCACGACCTTGATCGAATCCTGGAGCGCCACCGTGAGCACCGTGGTGGACGCCGCGCTCACGTTGCTGACGTCGTAGGCCACCTTCGAGAGCAGCGCGCCGGAGCTGTTGTCGTCGAAGAACCGGGTCGGGAAGCGCACGAGGCGGCTGAACATCGCGGCGCGCAGGTCGAGCACGACGCGGTTCGAGACCCAGGCGAGGCAGTACGAGGAGCTGAACGTGAGGATGCCGCGCACCACGAAGACGCCGAGGATGGCGGCCGCGTAGAGGATCGGCGGCCAGCGCTCCCCGGTGCTCGGCCCGAAGCCGCCGTCGAGCAGCGGCTTGATGAGCGCGGGCAGCAGGGGCTCGGTGGCGGCGGCGGCGATCATGCCGAGCAACGCGAGCGCGAAGACGCGCGCGTGCGGCCGCACGTAGCCGAGCAATCTCAGGTACAGGGTGCGCGTGTCGGCGTGCGGCCCGCTCATTGCGATTTCTGCCTTTCCTTCACCTGCGCCTCGATACGCCGCACCTGCTCCATCGCCGGACCATGGCCGCGGCTCGCGGCGCGGCGCAGCCAGCCGAAGGCCTCCGCCGGGTCCCTTTCCACGCCGCGACCTTCCGCGTAGGCGAGCCCGAGCGAGAATTCGGCGTCGGCATATTCCTGCAGCGCGCTGCGGCGCAGCCATTTCACCGCTTCCTTGTCGTCGCGGGTCACGCCGTAGAGCCCGGCGCCGTAGATGGACGCGAGCATGAACTCCGCTTCCGGCAAATGCGCGTCCGCCGCGCGGCGCAGCCAGTCGAGCGCGTTGGCGTCGCTCTTTTCGACGCCGTTGCCGGTGCCATAGAGCAGCGCCAGGCGGTACTGCGCTTCGGGATCGCGCGCTTCCGCGGCAGTACGGATGAGGCGCACCGCTTCCGGCAGATTCCTGTCGAGGCCCGCGCGCCCTTCGAGGCGCAACAGGCCGAGCAGATACTTGCCGCGCGTGTTGTCCTGGGCGGCGGATTTCTCGATCCACTTTCTCGCTTCAGGCGCGTCCGCCGGCCCTCCAGTTCCCCGCAAGAGCATCGCGCCAAGATTCGCCTGCGAGGCGGCGGAGCCCTGCTCGGCGGCGGCCCGATACCAGCGCCGCGCTTCGACCGGATCTTTCAGCTTGCCCCGGGAGCGCTCATAGATCACCGCGGCGTTGTGCTGCGACACGGCATGTCCCTTGCGCGCCGCGCGCACGAACCACTCGAGCGCCCGCTCATCGCTCGGCGCCACACCCTTGCCCGTGAGGATGAGCAGTCCCATGAAGTGCTCCGCGAGCGTGTCGCCGCCGGTCGCGTGCTCCTCGAGCTGCTTGAGGGCCTCGGGGGACCCGCGCGCCGCCCGCTTCGCGAGCGCGTCGGCTTCGACCTCGGTCAGGGACCAGGCCGGACCCGCCGCGAGCCACACCATCCATAAGAACGCGCGCAATGTCTTCATATTGAGCCGTATAGCTGCGCGAGCTTCGAGGCCATGGCGTCGATTCCGAAGCGCTCCGCGGTCGCGCGCGCCGCCGCGATCGCATCCGGCGAGCGCAGGGCGCGGTCCGCCTCGTGCATCAGGCGGGCGATCCCCGCCGCGTCGTCGGGGTCGCAGATCCAGCCCCCCTTGCCGTGCTGGACCACCTCGGCCGCGCCACAGCGCGAGCTCACGATCGCCGGCAGGCCCATCGCCAGCGCCTCGAGCACCGTATTGGGAAAGGGATCGTAGCGGCTGGGAAGGATAAAGCAATCCGCCGCCGCGTAGTACGGCCGCACGTCCTCGCGGGCGCCGAGAAAGCGCACGCGGCGCTCCAGGCCCGCGCGCTGCGCCTGCTCCATGAACCGCCGTTTCTCGCGGTCCTCGCCCACGACCGCCAGCCAGAAGGCGTCGTTTGCCGCCTGTGCGAGCGCGTCGATGGCCGCGCCGAGGCCCTTGCGCGCGAAGCCCGAGCCGACGAAGAGAAACAGCGTGTCGCGCGGAGCGCATCCCAGCTCGGCGCGCGCGGCGCCGCGCAGGCTTTCCCGCAGCCGCGGGTGGAAATGCTCCAGGTCGACGCCGTTGTAGATGACGTGCAGCTTCTCGGGCGCGATCCGGAAGCCGCGCTTGATCTGGTCCTGCACCATGCGCGAGTTGCAGATCACCGCGCGCAGACGCGCATGCTCGAACATGCGTTTCTCGGCACGGCAGACATAGCGGTGATAGGGATTGAGAGCGATGCCCAGGCGCTCGAGCGGCCCCGCGGCCGCGCGGCGCAGCTCGAGCCAGCGCCGGTGCACGCCGTCGCCGGCGCGGTAGACGTCGCAGCCGGGAATGCGCTCGTGGGACTGCACGACGTCGAACGCCTCGCGCCGCCAGGCGGCGCGGGCCGCGCGCGCGAAGGACCAGTCGCGCCAGAGGCTGCCGACATGGAACGGGTCGATGCGCAGCATGCGCCGTGCGCCCCAGCCCTCGGAGCTGCGCGCGATGAGCGTCGCCTCGAGGCCGGCGCGCTCCAGCGCCGGGAGCGCTCGTGCGACGAAGCGCTCGGCGCCGCCGTAAGGGTTGTAGCGCTGGCGCACGATCGCCAACTTCACGCGCTTCATCCTGCTCCCGACTTGACGACCGAGGGCCGGGGCAGCTGCGCGAGCAGCTCGCGCGCCGCGGCATGCACCTGGTCCACCGGCAGCGTGGTCAGGCACTCGCTCACCTTGCCGCCGCCGCAGC
>CAYOVM010000243.1:0-4777 GCA_964407355.1 uncultured Enterobacteriaceae bacterium | reverse complement strand
AGCTCGACGACCTTGCCGTTCTTGGTGCGCGGGATGTCGGCGACCTGGACGATCTTCGCCGGCACGTGGCGCGGGGAGGCATGGCGGCGGATCTCGAAGCGGATGCGCTCCTCGAGGGGCGCCTCCAGGCTGTAGTTCTCCCTCAATCTGACAAATAGAACCACCCGCGAGTCCGTCGGATTGTCCGGCGGCCAGAGCTGGCCGATGGCGACCGACTCCTCCACCTCGTCGATGCGCTCGACCACGCGGTAGATCTCGGCGGTGCCGATGCGCACGCCGCCGGGGTTGAGCGTGGCGTCGGAGCGGCCGTAGACGATCAGCGTGCCGCGCTCGGTGAGCTCGCTCCAGTCGCCGTGGCACCAGACGTTCGGGTATTTGTCGAAGTACGCGGCGTGATAGCGCTCGCCGCCCTTGTCGTTCCAGAAGCCGAGCGGCATGGAGGGAAAGGGCTTCGTGCAGACGAGCTCGCCCTTCTCGTTCGTCACCGATTCGCCGTTTTCATTGAAGACTTCCACCGCCATGCCGAACGAGCGGCACTGCATCTCGCCGCGGTACACCGGCAGCACCATGCTCGCGTCGCCGAAGGCGCCCATGATGTCGGTGCCGCCCGAAACGGATGCCAGACATACGTCCTCTTTCACCGAGGCATACACATAGTCGTATCCCTCCGGCGCGAGCGGCGAGCCGGTGGAGACGATCATCCGCAGCGACGAGAGGTCGTGCGTCTGGGCGGGCTTCAGGCCGCGCTTCGCGATGGCGTCGAGGAATTTCGGCGAGGTGCCGAAGTGCGTGAAGCGCTCCTTCTCCGCGTAGTCGAAGAGGATCTTGCCGTTGCGCGCGAACGGCGAGCCGTCGTAGAGCATCACGCTCGACTCCGCCGCGATCGAGGCGAAGAGCAGGTTCCACACCACCCAGTTGGTGGTGCAGAAATAGAAGTAGCGGTCCCCGGGACGCAGGTCGAGGTGCAGCTTGTACATCTTGAGCGCCTGCAGCAGCGTGCCGCCGGCGCCGTGGACGATGCACTTCGGCTTGCCCGTGGTGCCGGAGGTGAAAAGGATGAAGACCGGATGGTCGAAGGGCAGCTGCGCGAAGTCGATGTCGCCCGCGGTGTAGCGGCGCAGCCATTCGTCGAGCGTGACGGCTTTCGGGATGTCGGACACGTCGACCTTCGGATCCAGGTGCGGGACCACGACCACCTTGCGCAGCGTCGGGAGCTGCTCGGCGATCTCGCGCACCCGCTCGAGCGAGCTGTGCTCCTCGCCGTTGTAGCGGTAGCCGTCGGCGCAGAACAGCACCTTGGGCTCGATCTGGCCGAAGCGCTCGAGCACGCCCTCGACGCCGAAATCGGGCGAGCAGGACGCCCAGACGATGCCCTGCGAGGCGGCGGCGAGCGCGAGGGTCGCCGCCTCCGGGATGTTCGGGATGAAGGCCGCGACGCGGTCCCCCGAGCGCAGGCCGAGCCCCGCGAGCGCCTGCACCGCGCGGGAGACTTCGCTCGTCAGCTCCGAGTAGGAAAGGCGGCGGCGAAACCCGCGCTCGTCCCACAGCACGAAGGCGTCGCCGCGGTCGCCGCGGCGCATCAGGTTCTCGGCGAAGTTGAGGCGCGCCTCCGGAAACCAGCGCGCGCCGGGCATCTTGTCGCCATCGACCAACACCGTCTGCCCCTTGCGGGAGGCGATCACGCCGCAGAAATCCCACACTTCCGACCAGAACGTCTCCGGGCTGTCGATGCTCCACTGGTAGAACTCGGCGTAGCTGTTCAGCTCGAGGCGGTGCTTGCGCACCATCTGGCGCGCGAATTGCGTAGCAAGCGCGGCCTCGATCATCGGCTCCGTGGGAGCCCAGAGGATCGGGGGAGCGCCGGGCGCGGGGCTAGGAGTAGGATTCTTCATCGCGCGTAAGGATTACTCGCCGATTATATTCAGATGACCCCGCTCGACCCCCTGCGCGCCGGGATCCGCCGCGATCACCGGATCGCGGAGGCGGACGCGGTTTCCCGGCTGCTCGGGCTCCAACCTGACGTCCAGCTAACAAAGGACATCCACGCGCTCGCGACGCACCTCGCCGAGCGGGTTCGCGCCACGCCGCCGGCGCCGCTGAGCGCCGAGTCCTTCCTGCGCCAGTACGGGCTCTCCACGCGCGAAGGCATAGCGCTCATGTGCGTCGCCGAGGCGCTCCTGCGCATCCCCGATCCCGAGACGGCCGACGCGCTGCTGCGCGACAAGCTTTCCCAGGGAAACTGGGAATCGGAATCGCAGGGCTCCCTGCTGGCGAGCGCGGCGGACTGGGGCCTGATGCTCACCGGGACGCTGGCCCGCTGGCACGACCTGCCCGGAGAGGGCTTTACCGACCAGATGAAGCAGCTTGCGGCGCGGCTGGGCGAGCCGGTGGTGCGTGCGGCAGTGCGCCACGCGATGCGCATCCTCGCCGGGCAGTTCGTGCTCGCCGAGACGATCGAGGACGCGGCGCGCCGTGCCGGCGAGCGCCGGCCGTACCGGTTTTCCTTCGACATGCTGGGCGAAGCCGCGCGCACCGCGGAGGACGCCGAGCGCTACTTCGCCTCCTACGCGCACTCGATCAAGACCGTCGGCGCGCCCGATACCGTGTCGATCAAGCTCTCCGCGCTGCACCCGCGCTTCGAGGAGGCGAAGCGCGGCCGCGTCGTGTCCGAGCTGCTGCCCCGATTACGGGAGCTCGCCAGCATCGCGGCACACGGCAATGTCGTCCTCACCATCGACGCCGAAGAGTCGGAGCGCCTCGAGCTCACGCTCGACCTGTACGACTCGCTGACGAAGGACTTCCAGATCGGCCTCGCGGTGCAGGCCTACCAGAGGCGCGCGCTCGCGGTCTGCGACTGGCTCGCCGCCCTCGGCCGCGCCCGCCGCCGGCGCCTGCCGATCCGCCTGGTGAAAGGCGCGTACTGGGACGGCGAAGTGAAGCGCGCCCAGCAGCTCGGCATGCCCGACTATCCGGTCTTCACGCGCAAGGCGGCCACCGACCTCTCGTACGTGGCGTGCGCGAGACGCCTTCTCGAAGCCCCGGGCGCCATCTACCCGGCGTTCGCGACGCATAACTGCAGGACGGTGGCGACGATCCTCGGTCTCGCGGAAAAAAACGAATTCGAATTTCAAAAACTGTTCGGGATGGGAGACGCCCTGTACGACGCGCTGCTCGCCGATCTTCCGAAGACCGCCGTGCGCGTGTACGCGCCGGTCGGCAGCTTCACCGATCTGCTGCCTTACCTCGTGCGCCGGCTGCTCGAGAACGGCGCCAACACTTCGTTCGTGCATCAGATCGCGGATCCCGCCGTGCCGGTCGAGCAGCTCGTCGCGGATCCCGTCGCGCAGCTTCCCCAGCCTTACAAGCCCGACCCGCGCATTCCGCTGCCGACGGACCTCTACCCGGATCGCAAGAATTCGCTCGGCCTGGACCTTTCCCGCCGCGACGTGCTCGATTCGCTCCAGCAGAAAATTCTGTACGGCTGGACCCTGCCGCAGGCGAGCGCGACATCGCCGGGCGATCTGGCCGCGGCCATCGGGCGCGCGGAGGCGGCCTTCGAAGCGTGGTCGCGCACGCCGGCCGCCGCGCGCGCCGCGGTGCTCGAGCGGACGGCGGACAAGCTCGAGGAGCGCATGTACGAGCTCGTCTCGCTCATCGTGCGCGAGGGCGGCCGCACGTACGCCGACGCGGTCTCGGAGGTGCGCGAAGCGGCGGACTTCTGCCGCTACTACGCCGTGCAGGCGCGCCGGAGCTTCGACAGGCCCGAGCCGCTCCCGGGTCCGGCCGGCGAGCGTAACGAGCTCGCGCTCAGCGGGCGGGGCGTGTTCGCGTGCATCAGCCCGTGGAATTTTCCGCTAGCGATCTTCACCGGGCAGGTCGCCGCCGCGCTCGCCGCCGGCAACACCGTGCTCGCGAAGCCCGCCGAGCAGACCCCGCGCATCGCGCTCCAGGCAGCGAAGATCTTCTACGAGGCCGATTTGCCCCGGGACGCGCTCCAATGCGTGGTCGGCGACGGCGAGACGATCGGCGCGGCGCTCGTCGCGGATCCGCGCATCGCGGGAATCGCCTTTACCGGCTCGGTCGAGACCGCGAAGCGCATCAACCGGACGCTCGCCGCGCGCGAGGGGCCGATCATCCCGCTCATCGCCGAGACCGGCGGCGTCAACGCCATGATCGTGGACGCCTCGGCGCTTCCGGAGCAGGTCGTCGACGACGTGATCGTCTCCGCCTTCCAGAGCGCCGGGCAGCGCTGCTCGGCGCAGCGCATCCTCTTCGTCGACGCCGGCTGCGCGCCGCGGGTCAATGCCCTGCTGCGCGGCGCTCTCGCCGAGCTGAAGGTCGGCGAGCCCGCCGAGCCCGACACCGACATCGGCCCGGTGATCGACGCCTCGGCGATGGCATCCCTCCTCGAGCACATCGCGCGCCTCAGGCAGAGCGCGACGCTGATCGGCGAAGCGCCTCGCGGCGCGGGCCTCAAGGGCAACTTCATCGCGCCGATCGCGTTCTCGATGCCGCTTGCCGAGTTGCCGCGCATCGAGGTGTTCGGCCCGATCCTCCATGTTTGCGCGTTCGAGCGACCCCAGCTTGCCGAAATCCTGGCGTGGCTGCGCGAGACGCGCTATGGCCTGACCCTCGGCGTGCACAGCCGCATCCAGAGCTTCGTCGACGAGGTGGTGCGCGGGGCCCGCGTCGGGAACCTCTACGTGAACCGCAGCATGATCGGCGCCGTGGTCGGCGTGCAGCCGTTCGGCGGCGAGGGCCTCTCGGGCACCGGGCC
>CAYOVM010000242.1:0-4791 GCA_964407355.1 uncultured Enterobacteriaceae bacterium | reverse complement strand
CACGCCGTCCTTGACGAGCATCGAATAGCGCCAGGAGCGCTTGCCGAAGCCGAGGTCGGTCTTGTCGACCAGCATGCCCATCTTCTCGGTGAACTCGCCGTTGCCGTCGGGCAGCATGAGGACGTTGCCGCATTCCTGGGTGCGCGCCCATTCGTTCATGACGAAGGCGTCGTTGACCGAGATGCACACGACGCGATCGACGCCGTTGGCGAGCAGCGCAGGCGCGAGCTCGTTGTAGCGCGGCACGTGCGTCGAGGAGCAGGTGGGCGTGAACGCGCCCGGCAGCGAGAACACGACGACGGTCTTGCCTTTGAAGATCTCGTCCGTGCTGACGGTCTTCCAGTCGCTCTCGGTGCGGGTGCGGAATGAAACTTGCGGGACTTTCTGGCCTTCTCGGTTCGCGGGCATCGTCTGGCTCCAGATTTCGCTTCGATTGGGGACAGACAGAGTCTACGGAGGCGTGTTCCCTTCCGGCCAATTCTTTGTCGCCATCGCGTCCATAGCGGGCTTCAATTGCCGCTCCTCGGCGAGCGCCCCGAGCAGATAGTGGATGAAGGCGAGCGCAAAAAGCGCCGGCACGAAAAATCCCACCAGCGGGACATAGGCTGCGAGCGCCAGCATCGCGCCGAGAAGATACAGCCCGCCCCGGCGCCGCCTGAACACGACGCGCATCTCTTCCCGATCGGCATGCTCCGCGAGCGCGTCGTAGCGCAGCAGGCGCTGGTTGGCCCAGCCCATGATCAGCAGCGGGATCAGCGGCCAGAGCGGCGGAAAGAACCAGAGCGGCACGGTGACGAGGGCGAGCCCGGCCATGCCCAGCAGCGCGACGACGCTGTTCCACGCGCTGCCGAGCGTGCCGCCGCCATGGCGCCGCTCGAGCTGGGGAAAGGCGCGGCTCGCCACGTGGTCGACCATCACCGGCATCCCGAAGACGCTCAGGATGATCAGCGCCGTCATGTACACGAGCGGGATGAACGCGAGATAGACGATCACCTTCGCCGCGATCAGCGCCCAGTCGGTGAAATCGAGCGTCAGGAAGGAAAACGTGTGGCGGAAAAGCTCGTCCAGGCGCGCCGCGAGCCTCGCGACGATCCATCCCAGCAGGAAAAACGCCGCCGTGCTCCACACCACCAGCGCCACGAGCACCGGCCAGATCATCAGCCAGAGCATGCGCGGATGCAGCAGGCTCGCGAGGGCGTGGAACAGCGAGCGGAGGGCGCTCATCGGGCCAGAGTCTGCCAGAGTTTGGCCAGGCGCTTGGCGGAAACCGGCACCGGCGTTTTCAGCTCCTGCGCGAACAGCGACACGCGCAGCTCCTCCAGCAGCCAGCCGAACTGCTCGAGGCCTTCGCCGAGCGGCCCGAGGCGGCTTTTCGAGGCGACCAGTTGCCGGTACGGGCGCTCGAGCGCCGCGAGCTCCGCTGACAGGCGTGCGTCCCGTGCCGGATCGGCTCGCAGCTTGTCGAGGCGCAGCGATGCCGCCTTCAGGTAGCGCGGCAGATGCTGCAGCCGCTCCCACGGAGTGCGCGCGAGCCAGCCTTTCGCCAGCAGCCGGCCGAGCTGCTGGCTGACATCCTGATGAGCGGCCGGGGAAACTTTTTCGACGGCGGGCAGCTTTTTCTGGATCGCCGCGCGCTCGGCCACGATCCCGCCCGCGGTGCGCGCGATCTCCTGCGCGATCAGATTGAAGCGGCTGCGGCCCTCCTCCACGCGGCGCGCGAAGTCCGCCTGGCTCATCGGCAGAGAGTCGGCGAGGAACGTCCGATCGAGCGCGGCGCTGATGATGTCTTCCTTGAGAGGCCCCAGCGTGACGTCCTTCGCGAGGGCTCTCTCCAGGTCGCGCACCCGGTCGCGAAACGCGATCGCGAGGAGCCGCCGCACGCCCGACCGATGCGTCGAGCGCGCCTTCTCCGGCGAATCGAACACCTGCAACGTCACCGCCTCGCCCTCGTCGGCCAGGGCCGGGTAGCCGATGAGCGTGTGCCCGCCGCGCTCGAGCTCGAGGATTTCCGGCAGCTCGCCCATCGTCCAGCCGGTATAGCGCTCGAGCTCCGGGCCGCTCGCTTCTTCCTTGATGATCTCCTCGGTTTTCTGCGCGAACTGCCGCTTCAGCTCGCCGAGGTCGCGGTCCATGCCGAGCTGGCGCTCGTCGTCGCCCACGACGCGGAAATTCATGCGCAGGTGCGGCGGCACGGCGTCGGGGCGGAACGCGTCCACGGGAACTTCCAGGTTCAATTGCGCGCGTATGTAGCGGGAAAGCGCCGCTCCTAACGGCGTGTCCGAGGGAGCGACTTCGCCGCAGAACGCGTCCGCGAACTCCTCGAGCGGACCGAGCTTGTGGCGCAGGCGCTGCGGCATCGACTTCGCGAGCAGCCTCACCTTCTCCTTCAGGAGGCCCGGCACCAGCCACTCGCAGCGCGCGGCCGGCACCTGGTTCAGCATCGCGAGCGGCACGTTCATCGTCACTCCATCGCGCGGCGACCCGGGCTCGAAGTGATACTCGAGCGTGAAGCGGCTCGGGCCGAGCTGGAGCGACGGCGGGAAATTGTCGGTCGTGATGCCGGCGGCCTCGTGGCGCATCAGGTCCTCGCGCGCGAGGTAGAGGAGCTTCGGATTGGCGCGCTCCGCCTCCTTGCGCCAGGCCTCGAAGTCCGCGCCGCTGTGGACGCCCTCCGGAATGCGCGCGTCGTAGAACCCGTGGATCAGCTCGTCGTCGACCAGGATGTCCGGGCGCCGCGACTTGTGCTCCAGGCGCTCGATCTCGGCGACGAGCCGCCGGTTGTGCGCGAAGAACGGCGCGCGCGTGTCGAATTCGCCCGCCACCAGGGCGCCGCGAATGAACAGCTCGCGCGCGAGCCTCGGATCGAACGGCCCGAAGTTCACCCGGCGCGCCGCATAAAGCGGCAGGCCGTAGAGCGTGCCGCTCTCGAGGGCCACGACCTGGGCGCGCGCTTTTTCCCAGTGCGGATCGGCGCGATGGCGCTTGATGAGGTGCGCCCCGAGCTCCTCCAGCCAGCGCGGCTCGATCGCCGCGACGGTGCGCGCATAGAGCCGGGTCGTCTCGACCAGCTCTGCCGCCATGATCCATTTTCCCGCCTTCTTGGCCCACGAGCCCGGGTGGATCCGGAACTTGATCCCGCGCGCGCCGAGATACGCGGCGCCCGGGTCGCCTTCGTCCCGCATCCCGACGTTGCCCAGCAGCCCCGCGAGCAGCGCCCGGTGGATCGCCCGGTAGCCCTCCGGCTTTTCCGGATCGGCGGACGACGCCGGCCAGTCCATTTCCTCGAGCGTGGTCTGCAGCTGCGAATGGATGTCGCGCCACTCCCGCATGCGCGGGATCGAGAGGAAATTCTCCCGGCAGGATTTCTCCAGCTTGCCCTCGAAGAGGCGCCACAGCTTCAGGAAGCCCAGAAAATCCGAGCGCTCGTCGGCAAAGCGCGCGTGGCGCTCGTCGGCGGCGGCGGCGCGCTCCATCGGCCGCTCGCGCGGATCCTGCACCGAGAGCGCCGCCGCGATAACCAGCACCTGCGCGAGGCAGCCTTCCGCCCTGCCCGCGACGAGCATGCGCCCCAGCCGCGGATCGAGCGGCAGCCTCGCCAGCTCGCGCCCGATGTCGGTCAGCGCCTTCGCGTCGTCGATCGCCCCCAGCTCGTCGAGCAGCGCGTAGCCGTCGGCGATCGCGCGCGGGGCGGGCGCATCCAGGAACGGGAATTCCTCCACCGCGGCGAGGCCCAGGCTCTTCGCGCGCAGGATGACCGAGGCGAGCGAGGAGCGCAGCAGCTCCGGATCGGTGAACGGCGGCCGCTTCGCGAAATCGTCCTCCGAGTACAGGCGGATGCAGACGCCGTTCGCGACCCGGCCGCAGCGGCCGGCGCGCTGCTTCGCCGCCGCCTGCGAGATCGGCTCGACGCGCAGCATCTCGACCTTGTTGCGATAGCTGTAGCGCTTCACTCTCGCGAGACCGGTGTCTACGACGTAGCGCACGCGCGGGACCGTGAGCGAAGTTTCGGCGACGTTCGTCGCGAGGACGATGCGGCGCGCGCGGCCGGGCCGGAACACCCGGTCCTGCTCCGCGGCCGACAGGCGGCCATAGAGCGGCAGCACCTCGGTGTTCTTGAAGTTGCGCTTCGCGAGCGTCGCCGCGGCGTCGCGGATCTCGCGCTCGCCGGCGAGAAACACCAGCACGTCGCCCTCGCCCTCGCGGCACAGCTCTTCCACCGCGTCGCCGAGGGCCTGCTCCTCCTCGTCGCGCGTCGTGTCCTCGGCGTCGCCTTCCACCGGCCTGTAGCGCACCTCGATCGGGTAGAGCCGTCCCGACACCTCGATCACCGGCGCGCCGTCGAAATGCCTGGCGAAGCGCTCGGCGTCGATCGTCGCGGAGGTGATCACCACCTTCAGATCGCTTCGCCGTGGCAGGATTTCCTTCAGGTAGCCCATCAGGAAATCGATGTTGAGGCTGCGCTCGTGCGCCTCGTCGAGGATGATCGAGTCGTACTGGCGCAGCAGGCGGTCGCCCTGCGTCTCGGCGAGCAGGATGCCGTCGGTCATGAGCTTGACGGCCGACGCGTCCGACACCTTGTCGTGAAAGCGCACCTTGAAGCCGACCTGCGCGCCGAGCTCGGTGCCGAGCTCCTCGGCGATCCGCGCCGCGACCGAGCGCGCGGCGATCCGCCGCGGCTGCGTGTGGCCGATGCGGCCGGCCTTCGGCTCGGCGCCGCGGCCCATCTCGAGCAGGATCTTCGGCAGCTGGGTGGTCTTGCCCGAGCCGGTCTCGCCGCAGACGATGACCACC
>CAYOVM010000241.1:3020-4823 GCA_964407355.1 uncultured Enterobacteriaceae bacterium | reverse complement strand
TGTCGCCGCTCGCCTTCCTTTCGCGCCCGGCGAGCTGGATGCGCGCCATCCACCGGCACCGCGGCACCATCTCCGGCGGCCCGAACTTCTCCTACGAGCTGTGCCTCAGGAGAATCTCCGAAGGGGAAATGGAAGGCCTCGATCTATCGTCCTGGCGCTTCGCGTTCAACGGCGCCGAGCCGGTCAGCCCGGACACGATCGATGCCTTCGTCAATCGGTTCTCGAAGCACGGCTTCCGCAAATACTCGATCTCGCCGGTGTACGGCCTCGCCGAATGCACCGTCGGCGTCGCCTTCACCACGCCGGGGGAGCCCTGGCGCATGGATCGCCTCGACCGCGACATTTTCTCGCGCACCGGCGAAGCGGTCCTCGCGCGGCCGGACGATCCGGCGCCGCTGCGCGTGGTGGGCTGCGGCGAGGTGATCGAGGACCACGACCTGCGCATCGTCGACGGCGCCGGGCTCGAGCTGCCCGACCGCAGCGAAGGCCAGCTCCAGTTCCGCGGGCCCTCCGCGACGAGCGGCTACTACCGCAATCCGCAGGCGACCAAGGCCCTCTTCGCGGGCGAATGGCTCAACACCGGCGATCGCGCCTACCTCTCCGAGGGCATGGTCTACATCACCGGCCGCGAGAAGGACATCATCATCCGCAGCGGCCGCAACATCAGCCCCTACGAGCTCGAGGAAGCGGTGGGCGACCTCTCCGGCATCCGCCGCGGCTGCGTCGCGGTGTTCGGCTCGGTCGATCACGCGAGCGGCACGGAGAGAGTAGTCGTGCTGGCGGAGACTCGAGAATCAAACCATTCGCAGCATGAGGAATTGAAGAAGAAGATCAATTCCCTCGCGCTCAGCCTGATCGGCGCGCCGGTCGACGACATCGTGCTCGCGCCGCCGCATACCGTGCCGAAGACTTCCAGCGGCAAGATCCGGCGCGTCGCGGCGCGCGAGTACTACGAGCGCGGGCCGTCCGCGGTGAAGCCGCAGGCGGTGTGGTGGCAGTTCGTGCGCCTCGCGGGCGCCGGCCTGGCGCCGCAGCTGCGCCGGAGCTGGCGCGTGGCGCGCGGCATGCTATTCGCCCTGCGCGCGTGGCTGGCGATCGCGCTGCTTCTTCCGCTGGCGTTCGCCGCCACCGCGCTCACCCCGGGCAAGCGCGCCTGGAACTTCACCGGGGCCTGCGCGCGCCTTTTCTTCCGCATCAGCAATATTCCGCTGATCGTGCGCGGGCTGGAGAACCTCCCCGCCGCCGGACCCGCATCTACGCCTGTGGTGGTGGCGTCGAACCATACGAGCTACCTCGACGGGGCGGCGCTGCTCGCGGCGCTCGAGTGGCGCGGCTACGGCTTCGTCGCGAAGCGCGAGCTCGCCGCCGGCTTCGTGACGAGAACGTTCGTCGCGGGCCTGGGCTCGGAGTTCGTCGAGCGCTTCGACGTGCAGAAAAGCGCCGAGCACGCCGATGCGCTGGTGGAGGCCGCGCGCAAGGGCAAGTCGCTGATCGTGTTTCCGGAGGGAACCATGGTGCGCCACACCGGCCTCGCGGCGTTCCGGGCCGGCGCCTTCCAGGTCGCGACGCAGGCCGGCATCCCGGTCGTGCCGGTCGCGCTGCGCGGCGTGCGCTCGGTGCTGCGCGACGGCACCTGGTATCCGCGCCGCCATCCGATCATGGTTACCCTGGGCGCGCCGATCGCGCCCGACGGCGACGACTGGAACGCGACGCTGCGGCTGCGCGACCGGGTCCGCGCCGAGATCCTGAAGCACTGCGGCGAGCCGGACCTGCAGCGCTAGCCTGCGGCGATCGTGCCCTCGA
>CAYOVM010000241.1:0-2920 GCA_964407355.1 uncultured Enterobacteriaceae bacterium | reverse complement strand
AAGGCAGCGTTTTCAGTGCTTCAGGATCCGCAGCAGGTTGTGGTGGGAGTCGGTGAAGGTCGGCAGCTCGGCGCGCTCGGCGATCGGCTCGGACGCCTCGTCGATCGCCGGCCAGCCGAGCAGCTTGCGGTTGCGCGTGACGATGACCTGGTCGGTCGGGGAGTACCAGTACTCGGCGTCGGTGTCGCCCTCGGGGACGTCGCCGATGTTCACCGCCTCCATGCCGAACTCGGCGGCGAGCCGCTTCACCACCGGCAGCAGGTCGACGAAGCGGTTGGTCGCCTGGAACACGATCACGCCGTCGCGCTTGATGTGCTTCACGTAGATCGCCATCGCCTCGCGCGTGACGAGGTGCATCGGGATCGAGTCGCCCGAGAAGGCGTCGATGCCGAGCACATCGTAGCCGCGCGGCGCCTCGCGCTCGAGCGACAGGCGCCCATCGCCCATCACAAGGTCGGTTTTCGCCGGCGTGTCCGAAAGGAAGGTGAACTCGCGCCGCGCGATGTCCACCACGCGCGGGCTGATCTCGTAGAAGGTGAGCGCGTCGCCGGGGCGCATCCAGGCCGCGACCACGCCCGCGCCGAGGCCGATGATGCCTACCGTCAGCGGCTTCTTCGGGCTCATCTCGCGCAGCGAGCGGAACACGCGCCCGTAGCCCGAGGTCGGGCCGAAATAGTCGGCGGGCGTATGGCGCAGCTCCTCGCCGAGCAGCTGGCCGCCGTGCATGATGCCGCCGTGGTACATCGAGCGGTAAGGCACCGGGCTGAGGTGGTCGGCGGTCCGCACCACCCCGTAGAAGTCGCGCTCCATGACGCGCACGCCGGTGGTGTAATCCTCGGCGCCGCGCACCACGAACACCACCGTGGCGACGCTCACCGCGACGCCGGTCCAGATCGCGACGCCCTTCAGCCGTACCGTGAAAAGCAGGGACAGAAGTACAAGAGCAATGCCGAGCTCGAAATACCCATTGAGCGCGATCGGCGCGATGATGGCGACCAGCACCGCGCCGAGCGCGCCGCCGAGCGACATCATCAGGTAGAAGCGCGTGAGGTGCGCCGGATCGGGCTTGAGGCGCGCGAGCTCGCCGTGGCAGAACATGCAGGCCGCGAAAAGGCCGACGAGATAGACCGGCGCCGCCACCTGCAGCGCGAGCGAGGGCACGTAATAGGCCATCGCCGGCAGCAGCCCGACCAGCAGCACCACGAACAGCGGCCGTACGTACCAGCGCGGATGGTCGAACGCCAGGATGAAGGTGATGAGGTAGAGCGCGAGCGGCAGGACCCAGAGGAACGGCACGCTCGAGATGTTCTGCGTGATGTGGTTCGTGACCGCGAGCAGCATCACCGAGCCCATCGCCGAGAGCGCGAGCCATTGCGCCTGGACGCGCGGGGACAGCTTTTCCGCTTTTACATTTGTATTTGCTTTTTCTGAAGAACCATTGAGCGAAAGCCAGGCAGTCCCTGCGCACAGGAGCGCGAACGCAGCGAACAGTGCCGACCAGCCCCAGCCAAGCTGGGTAAGGTCGAACGCGGGCTCGAACAGCAGCGGAAAGCCGAGCAGCGCGAGCAGCGAGGCGAAGTTCGAGAGCGCGAAGAGGCGATACGGCACGGCCGCCCGGAAGCGCCGCCAGTACCAGGCCTGCAGCAGCGGCGTGGTGCTCGAGAGGAGGAAGTACGGCAGCCCGATCGTCGCCACGAGCAGCAGCAGGATGCGCGCGATCGGCTGCGCCTCGTCGCCCTGCGGCTTCCAGCCGTTCGAGGCGAGGATCGGCAGGAAGGCGAGCGAGACCGCGAGCAGGCCGATGTGCACGAGCGCCTGGCGGCGCGGACCGAGCCGCGTGCTCAGGTCCGCGTAGGCGTATCCCGCCAGCAGGATGCTCTGGAAGAACACGAGGCAGGTCGTCCACACGCCCGCCGAGCCGCCGAACCACGGCAGGATCTGCTTGGCGATGATCGGCTGGACGAGGAACAGCAGGAACGACGAAAGGAAGATCGTTCCCGCGTAGGGAAGGCTCGCGGCGAGAGGGTAACGGCTTACGAGGGTATGAATTTTTTTATTTCTTCGAGACGGACTTCAGCACCGACTGTAAAGTGCGGCCCATCTCCGCCGGATTGCGCGTGACCTTGATGCCGCATTCCTCCATCACCGCGAGCTTTTCCTGCGCGGTGCCCTTGCCGCCCGAGATGATGGCGCCCGCATGGCCCATGCGCTTCCCGGGGGGCGCCGTGATGCCCGCGATGAATCCGACCACCGGCTTCTTCATGTTCTCTTTCACCCACCGCGCCGCCTCTTCCTCGTCCGAGCCGCCGATCTCGCCGATCATGATCACGGCGTCGGTGTCCGGGTCGTCGTTGAAGAGCTTCATAACGTCGATGTGCTTCATGCCGTTGACCGGATCGCCGCCGATTCCCACCGCCGAGGACTGGCCGATGCCGAGCTCGGTGAGCTGGCCGACCGCCTCGTAGGTCAGGGTCCCCGAGCGCGACACCACGCCGACGCGCCCCGGCTTGTGGATGTGCCCCGGCATGATGCCGATCTTGATCTCGCCGGGGGTGATCACGCCCGGGCAGTTCGGGCCGACCAGCTTCGACTTGCGCTTCTGCTTGCGCATGCGGTCGCGCACCTCGACCATGTCGCGCACCGGGATGCCCTCGGTGATGCAGATGACGAGGTCGAGGTCCGCCTCGACCGCCTCCCAGATCGCCGCCGCCGCGAAGGGCGGGGGCACGTAGATGACCGAGGTGTTCACGCCGGTTTTCTCTTTCGCGTCCTTCACCGAGCCGAAGATCGGGATCCCCTCGAAATTCTCGCCGGCCTTCTTCGGATTCACGCCCGCGACGTAGCAGGCCTTGCCGTTCGCATAAGCCCGGCTCGTCTGCGTGTGGAACATCCCGGTCTTGCCGGTGATGCCCTGGGTGAC
>CAYOVM010000240.1:0-4826 GCA_964407355.1 uncultured Enterobacteriaceae bacterium | reverse complement strand
CGGTGCAATGCCGCGCCACGACACGCTCGCCGCCGTCGACCTCGGGTCCAATAGTTTCCACCTGCAGATCGGCCGCGTGGTGGACGGACAGATCTACCCGCTCGACGCGGTGCGCGAGGTGGTGCGCCTGGGCGGCGGCCTGACCGCGGAGAAGAGGATCGACCGCGCGACGCAGGCGAAGGCGCTCGAGGCGCTCGCCAAGTTCGCCGAGCGGCTGCGCGGCTTCTCGCGCCAGGCGGTGCGGGTGGTCGGCACCAACGCGCTGCGCGTCGCCAAGAATTCGCCGCAGTTCCTGCGCGAGGCGCGCGCCACGCTCGGGTTTCCGATCGAGGTCATTTCCGGCCGCGAAGAAGCGCGCCTCATCTATGTCGGCGTCGCGCACTCGATGCCGGTGACGCAGCAGCGCCGGCTCGTCGTCGACGTCGGCGGCGGCTCGACCGAGTTCATCATCGGCACCGGCCTGGAGCCGCAGCTCACCGAGTCGCTGTACATGGGCTGCGTCAGCTACTCTCTCAAGTATTTCCCCGAGGGCAGGATCGACAAGCCGCGCATGAAGGCCGCGGAGCTCGCGGCGCGCCAGGAGCTCGCGGGTATCGCCGGCACCTACCGCAGCGCCGGCTGGGACGAGGCGGTGGGCTCCTCGGGCACCGCGCGCTCGATCGAGAACATCCTGCGCGAGAACGGCTTTTCCGAGGAAGGGATCACGCGCGAAGGCCTGGAGCGGCTGCGAGCGCTCCTGATCAAGAGCGAAAAGGCCGATCCCGATCGCATCGCCGGCCTGCGCCAGAACCGCGCGCCGGTGCTGCCCGGCGGCGTCGCGATCATGAGCGCGGTATTCGACGAGCTGGCCATAGAAAAAATGCGGGTCTCCGACGGCGCGCTCCGCCATGGCGTGCTCTACGACCTGCTGGGGCGCTTCCAGCATCGCGACATGCGCGAGGCGACCGTGGCGCAGTTCATGCGCCGCTACCACGTCGACGTCGCGCAGGCCGAGCGAATCCGCCACCTCGCCCTGCTCATCTACGACGCGCTTTCGCCGGGCACCGACCGCGAGGACGACGCGGACCGCACGATGCTCGGCTGGGCGGCGCGCCTCGCGGAGGCGGGTCTGTCCATCGCGCACGCGCAGTACCACAAGCATTCGGCGTATGTGCTCTCCAACGCCGACATGCCCGGCTTCTCGAGGATGGAACAAGCCCGCCTCGCTCGAGTCGTGCTCGCGCACCGCGGCAAGCTCTCGAAGATCCAGGACGCGGGCCTCGAGGGCGTCGACTGGAAGCTGGTGTTCGCGCTGCGCACCGCATCGCTCATCCTGCGCAGCCGCACCGACCTGCGGCTGCCGTTCCTGCGCGTCGCGTTCGACGCCGGAGGCTTCGCGATCGACCTGCCGCAGTCCTGGCTCGAGGAGAATCCGCTTTCCGCGGCGGCGCTCGAGGCGGAGACCGATCAGTGGAAGGCGGTCGGAATGAAGCTCGAGGTGAGCGGCCTGTCCGACAAGAAAGTCTCGGTGCTGAAGTTGAGCCGGTGACCCTTCGGCTCTTACTACAGCAAGTCAGGTGACACGACCGCTCTTACTACCACCTGGTTCTCTTCGTCGCGCACGCGGTACGAGAGCCACCACAGCGCGCCTTTCTTGATGCTCCACGCTCCCTGCGAGCCGCAAAGAAGATAAGCGACGGCGCGGCCGAGGTCGGGCTGGTGGCCGACGAGCACCACGGCGCCCTTGTGGCCCGGCCAGTTCGCCGCCTCGAGGATGTCTTTTACCTGCGCGCCGGGCGCGAGGCTCTTCACGGTTCGAAGCTTGGTGGTCAGGGCGGCCGCGGTCTGCTGTGCGCGCGCCGCCGGGCTCGCCACCACCGTGAATTTCCCCGGCAGCCGCTGCAGAAGCCACTTCGCGACGCGCTCGGCGTGCTTGAGGCCCTTGGCGGTGAGCTGGCGCTCGAGATCGACGCCGCCTTCTTCCGCCTCGGCATGGCGCCACAGGATGAGATCCATCGGGGCCGCGAGTTTACGGTAAAATTATTTCGGTTCTTAGCAGCATGATTTTCCGGACTATTCGGTTTTCAGGACTATTCGGTCGAATTCGTTCGGCAGGCGCGTAGCTCAGCTGGTTAGAGCACCACCTTGACATGGTGGGGGTCGTTGGTTCGAGTCCAATCGCGCCTACCAGTTCCTTCGGGAGCCCTCAAAATGCGCCTGTTTCTGCTTCTGTTCCTGGCCCTTTCCGCGGCGAGCGCGCCTGCGCAGCCGTATCCGTCGCGCGCCGTGCGCATCGTGGTCACCATCCCGCCGGGCGGCGCGCCCGACATCGCGGCGCGGGTCGTCGGGCAGAAGCTCGCCGAAGCGCTCGGCCATCCGGTGGTCGTGGAGAACCGGACCGGCGCGAACGGCAACACGGCGGCCGAGATGGTGGCCACCGCGCCCGCGGACGGCTACACGCTGATCCTCGCGGCCGACAGCCTGATCGCGATCAATCCGCATCTGTACAAGCGCATGCCGATCGACCCGATGAAGGACCTCGCGCCGGTCGCAAGCATGGTCACCAACCAGTTCGTGCTCTCGGTCAATCCGTCGCTGCCGGTGAAGACCTTCCCGGAATTCATCGAGCACGCGCGCAAGAGCAATCCGCCGCTGCACTACGCCTCGGGCGGCAACGGCAGCCAGCACCAGCTCACGATGGAGATGCTCAAGCAGCGCGCCGGCATCGATCTCGTGCACGTGCCTTACCGCGGCGGTGCGCCGGCGACCACGGCCACGGTCGCGGGCGAAGTGGCGGCGATGTTCGCCGGCACGTCCACCGCGCCGCAGATCAAGGCGGGCCGCCTGCGCGCGCTCGCGGTCGCCGGCGCGAAGCGCTCGCCGTCGTTTCCCGAGCTGCCGACCATCTCCGAGTTCTATCCCGGCTTCGAGAATTCGATCTGGCTCGGGCTCTTCGGCCCCGTGGGACTTCCCGAGGAGGTGCTCAGCCGCCTGCGCAAGGAAGTCAACCAGATCCTCGCGCAGAAGGATGTCCAGGAAAGGCTGCTCGCGAGCGGCAGCCTGGAGCCGTTCATCACCACGCCGGAAGAGTTCGCCGCGGTGATCCGCCGCGACTATGCCAAGTACGGCAAGCTGATCAAAGAGGCCGGGATCAAAGCCGACTGATACGGCAGGCTAGATTTTGGCCTGCTCCCGCGTCTCGGGGGCGAACAGGTCCTCGACCGCCAGGCGACGGTGACAGACGCCCTGCTCGAAGGAGTATTGAAGGTAGGCGTCCAGCGTCGGCCGGTTGGGCTCCGCGCCATAGGGCCAGAAGTCTTCGCCGGCGAGCGCGCGCCAGCGCTCCGCGGCGGCGGCCACCCACGGCAGCGGCGTATGCGATACGCCGAACTCGAGGGCCGCGGCCAGGCTGCGGCGCTTGGATGCCTCGAAAGCCTGCACCAGGTTCATCGCGATCCAGCGGTCACGCTCGTACGTGGATTTTTTCAGCACCACCACGTGCATGATCGGGAAGATCCGCGTCTTCTTGAAGTACGCGAGCTCCAGAGCCTGATAGTCCGGAAACAGGCGCTCGAACGCTTGCCCGCCGTACGAGGGGTCGCGCGCCGAGATCACCGCGTCGAGCTCTCCCGAGCGCAGCATCCCCGAGAGCGACTTGTCCGGCACGGGCGTGAGCCGCATGCCCTTCGGCAGCTTGAGCGCCACCTTCTCGGTCCGGCCGGGCTGGTTCACCCCCGCCTGGTACCAGTCGATGGCGCTCAGGTCGACCCCGTATTCGTGCTGTAGCATGCCGCGAACGTAGATTCCGGCGGTCTGCGCCCACTCGGGAATGCCGACCCGCTTGCCTTCCAGGTCCTTGGGCGTCTTGATCCTGCCGCCCGCGCCGACGTAGATCGCCGAGTGCCGGAACACCCGCGAGGGGAACACCGGGATCGGCACGATCTGCGGATTGTCCTGCGACAGCAGCGAGACGGTCTTGCCGAACGACAGCTCCGAGACGTCCCACTCCGCGAAGCGCGTGAAGCGAAAAGTCACCTCCTCGATCGGCAGCTCGAAGGGGATGAGGCTGATGCCGGAAGCGCGGACCTTGCCGTCGAGCAGGGCGCGCACGTGGTCGTAGCCGCCGATGGCGAGCGAAAGCTGAATATTCACCGTGATAGTATGCAAAACTTTCCGGTCAATGCCTAATATCCGTCTACCCGACGGCTCGTCGAAGTCGTTTCCGAACCCCGTCACCGCCGCTGAGGTCGCGCAGTCCATAGGCGCAGGCCTCGCGCGCGCGGCGCTCGGCGCGAAAGTGAACGGCAAGCTTGTCGATCTGGGCTTTCGCATCGACGCCGACGCGGAGCTCTCGATCGTCACCGAGCGCGACCCGGAGGGCGTCGACATCCTGCGGCATTCCACCGCACACCTGCTCGCGCAGGCGGTGAAGGAACTCTTTCCCGAGGCCCAGGTGACCATCGGCCCGGTGATCGAGAACGGCTTCTACTACGACTTCTCTTACAAGCGTCCGTTTACGCCCGAGGATCTGGCGGCGATCGAGAAGCGGATGCACGAAATTTCGAACAAAAATCTGGCTGTCGAAAGAAAAACCATGGCGCGCGACCAGGCCGTGGATTACTTCAAGTCGATCGGCGAGAACTACAAGGCGGAGATCATCGCCTCGATCCCGCAGGGCGAGACCATCTCGCTCTACGGGCAGGGCGGCTGGATCGATCTATGCCGCGGTCCGCACGTGCCTTCGACCGGCAAGCTGAAGGTATTCAAGCTGATGCGCGTCGCGGGCGCCTACTGGCGCGGCGACTCGAAGAACGAGATGCTCCAGCGCATCTACGGCACGGCCTGGG
>CAYOVM010000239.1:2826-4833 GCA_964407355.1 uncultured Enterobacteriaceae bacterium | reverse complement strand
GGGTCCTCGTCGGTCACCCAGCCGGTGTCGACGCTGTTCATGTGGATGCCGTCGTTGTGATAGTCGGTCGCCGAGGTGCGCGTCATCATGTTGAGCGCGGCCTTCGCCATGTTGGTGTGCGGATGGCGCGTGGTCTTGAAGTTGCGGTAGAACTGGCCTTCGACCGCCGAGACGTTGACGATGTGCTTGTCGCGCCCCGGCGCGCGCAGCATCAGCTCTTTCAGCCTGGCGTTCAGCACGAACGGCGCGACGGCATTCACGAGCTGCACCTCCAGCAGCTCGACCGCCGACACTTCCGCCAGCAGCAGCCGCCACGAATTGCGTCCGCGCAGATCCACCTGCTGCAGGTCCTGGTCGAGCACGCCCTCGGGAAAGAGGCCTTTCGTCTCCAGATATTCCTCGGGCAGAAGGCGGACCTGGGAAAGCTCGGCCGAGGTTCTGTTTTTTGAAAAATCGTTTCTCGAAACGACCAACCCCTGTGCCCGGCCGGGCAGGGCGGCCTTCTCGCTTTCCATCATGTGCGCGTAGAACTCCGGCGGGCGGCGCACGGTCTGGCAGGCGTTGTTGACGATGAAATCCAGCCGCTCATGCGAGTCGAGGAGCTGGCGGCAGAAAGCCTCCACGCTCGGCGTGTGGCGCAGGTCGAGGCCGAAAATCTCCAGCCGGTGCCCCCATTCGGCGAAATCGGGCTCCTGCGAGTAGCGCTTCGCCGAATCGCGCGGAAAGCGCGTGGTGACGATGAGGTGCGCGCCGCAGCGCAGGAGCTTGAGGCCCGCCTGGTAGCCGATCTTCACCCGCCCGCCGGTGAGCAACGCTACCCGCCCGCGCAGGTCGGCGAGCTCGGTGCGCTTCCTGAAGTTCAGCTCCGCGCACGGCGGGCAGAGCTGGTCGTAGAAGTGATGAACAGCCGTGTAGTCCTGCTTGCAGACGTAGCAATGGCGCTCGATCGCATCTTTGGTGTTTTCTTCCGTGCTTTCTTCGTTCAGGTCTTTTTCGAGGGAAAGCCGCGGTGGAAACACATTCGGCGTGGTGAACACGGGCTGCCGGCGCAGCGTCCGGATGCCCGTGCGGTGCAGGATCTCGTCCTCGCGCCGGTTCTGCGCCGCCTTGCGCTCGCGCCGCTGCGCTTTCAGCCGCCGCCTGCGGGCGGCCGGGTCGGGCTCCTGGATCTGCGCCACGGCCTTGTGCAGCCGCTCGCGCTCCTGCGCCGGCAGGCGGTCCAGCAGCTTCCAGTCGGCCGCGATGAGCTCGAGCAGCTCGACGACCGTGCGGACCTGCCGGAGCAAAGTCGATTCGATGTCGTTTTTCATTAAAAACTAAAATAGCGGTCTGCGAACAACCGAAGTTTATCGCCGGAATGAGGATCGCCACCTGGAACGTCAACGGAATCCGCGCCCGCCAGGCGCAGTTCTGCGAATGGCTCGCGCGGGACCGGCCCGACGTGGTGTGCCTGCAGGAGCTGAAGGCGGAGGTGGCGCAGGTGCCGGCGCAGTGCCAGCTCGAGGACTACCACGTGTTCTGGCACGGGTTGCGCGCGTATTCGGGCGTTTCCTTGCATATAAGGAAGGATTCTTTCGAGGCCCCGCCGGCCTTCAGCCATCCGGACTTCGACATGGAATCGCGCATCGTGCAGGCGCAGATCGGAAACCTCGTGCTCGCCTCGGTGTACGTGCCGAACGGCGGCAAGAGCTATCCGGCGAAGCTCGAATTCATGACGCGCCTCGCGGCCTGGGCGAAGCGGCTGCACGGCGAAGGGCGGGAGGTCGTGCTCTGCGGCGACATCAACATCGCGCGCGCCGAGATGGATGTGCATCCGCGCGAGCGCAAGGCGGTCATCGGCCAGCTGCCCGAGGAGCGCGATCTCTTCCAGGCGCTGCTGGGAGAGCACCTCGTCGACGTGGGCCGCAAGCTCGACCCGGACAACCCGAACCTCTTCAGCTGGTGGCCGCCCTGGCGCGAGATGCGCAAGCGCAACATCGGCTGGCGCCTGGACTATGTCCTCGCCTC
>CAYOVM010000239.1:0-2726 GCA_964407355.1 uncultured Enterobacteriaceae bacterium | reverse complement strand
TGCGGGTAGCGGCGCCGGTCCATGGCGGCCTGCAGCGGCAGGGGCTGCGGAAGGCCGATCGGCGTCGAAGCCGGCTGGCGGAAGTAGCGGGTGCCCGAGGTGACATAGCCCGTGACTTCGCCGCCGTCGCCCATGCTGAACGTGAAGCGCTCGCCGAAAGCGAGCGTCTGGAACGCGCCGCTCGAGCGCATGGTGAATGTATGAGGCTCGGCCCGAGGCTCGAGGATGACGCGCCCCGCGTAAGGGTTGGGCGCCCCCGGCGCGATGAGCGAGAGCTGGCCGTCGAGCATCGCCACGAGCATCGTGAGATTGCCGTTCTCCGAGCGATAGTGGCCGCAGTAGCGCTCCACCTCCGGCCCGAGTCCCGGCGCCGTGCGCGCCGACTCCTTCGCAACGATCGGCGCGAGGAGCTGCAGCGCGTAGTCGCAGAACCCGGCGGGATTGCCGTCGTTGGCGTTGGTCAGCGCGACGACACCAAGTTTAAGCGACGGTATGAACTCCATGAGCGAGGCGAACCCCGGGGTCGTGCCGGGATGTCCGACGCGCGTCCGCCCGTCGACGCGGCGCACCCGCATGCCGAGGCCCCAGGCGGTCTGCCAGTCATCGAAGAGCCACTGCGGACGATGCATTTCGCGCAGGGCCTTCTCGCCGAGCAGGGCGCCGCCGCCGGTTAGGTGGAATGCGAGATAGCGGCTCATGTCCTCGATCGTCGAGACGAGGCTCGCCGCCGGACTCACCGCGCCGAAGTCGATGCGCGCCACCGGCATGTGCGGCTCGGCCGGCGTCGGCCGCGCATAGCCGGTCGCGAGCCGCGCCTCGTCGCGCCGGGGCGTCGCCACGGTGTCCGCCATCCTCAGCGGATCGAGGATGCGCTGCTCGACGTGCCGCGCCCACGTTCCGCCGCTCGCCGCCGCGACCACTTCGCCGAGCAGCGCGTAGCCGATGTTGGAATACTTCCATTCGGTGCCCGACGGATAGACGGCGCTGAAATTGTCGGGAAACTGCGCCGGAAAGCTGGGCTCGGTCCACCAGGTGCCCGGCAGGTCGCGCTCCAGGCCCGAGGTGTGGGTGAGCAATTCGCGCAGGGTGACGTCGAGCACGCCGACGCTGCGCGCGAGGATCGCGGTGGTGGTGCCGACGTGGTCGCGCACGCGGTCGTCGAGCTTGAGGCTGCGGTCCTCGAGCAGCTGCAGGATCGCGAGCGCGGTGAAGGTCTTGGTGATCGAGCCGATGCGGTAGCGGGTCTGAGTCGTCGCCGCCGCCTTCGCGGCCACGTCGGCGTAGCCGAAGGCGCGGGTCCACAGCGGCCGGTCGCCGAGCACGACGGTGAGCGCGACGCTTGGAAGCTGCTGCTGCAGGACCGTGTGCGCGGTCCACGCTTCGAGGATCGGAAGGACCTGCGCTACGGCGCTCGTCATGCGGCTGCCTTTGTCGAAATTTCGATTTGATCATGCGGTCGCCGGTCTGCGCAGTCAAGGTCGTAGAATTCGTGCAAGAAGTCACAGGACGTGCTCATAAAAAATTCGCCGCTCGCGGTTCGCGACTTCCGCCTTTTTCTCGGCGGGCGGTTCTTCGCCGGCCTCGCGATGCAGATGCAGTCGGTGGCGATCGGCTGGTATCTCTACGACGCGACCGGCAATCCGCTGGTGCTCGGCTACGCGGCGCTCGCGATATTCCTCCCCATCGCGCTCTTTACCCTGCCGGGCGGGGACGTGGCCGACCGCGTCGACCGCCGCCGCATCCTCGGCGCGGCGCACGTCCTCCAGTCGGTGTGCGCGCTGCTGTTTCTTTATCTGGTTGTCGTAAAGACGACCGGCGTCGCGCCTTTCTACGCGGTGCTCGCGCTCTCCGGCACGGCGCGCGCGTTCTCCGGGCCCGCCCAGCAATCGTTCACGCCGTTCCTGGTTTCGCGCGAGCAGTTCGGGCAGGCGGTAGCCTGGAGCACTTCCGCGAGCCAGATCGCGACCGTGATCGGCCCGGCGCTCGGCGGCCTCATCTACCTCGCCGGCCCGTGGGCGCCGTTCGCGGCCAACCTCGTCGTGTCGCCGCTCGTCGCGATCGCGATGCTCTCGATCCGCGTGCGCAGGACCGGCGCCGCCGAGAAGGACGGGACGAGCGCGCTGTCGCGCGTATTCGCCGGCCTGAACTATCTGCGCCGCCAGCCGGTGGTGCTCGGCGCGATCACGCTCGACCTCTTCGCGGTGCTGCTCGGCAGCGTGACGGCGCTGCTTCCGGTCTACGCCCGCGACATCCTCCACGTGGGTCCGGACGGCCTCGGCCTCATGCGCAGCAGCATCGCCGCCGGCGCCGTGAGCATGGGTCTTCTGCTCGCGTATCTTCCGTCGCGCCGCCATCCCCACGCCGGCCTTGCCATGTTCGGCGGCGTGGCGGTGTTCGGCCTCGCGGTGCTCGCCTTCGGCCTGTCCCGCAACTACGCGCTGTCGATCGCCGCGCTCGCCGTCATGGGCGCCGCCGACATGATCAGCGTCTTCGTGCGCTCGACCGTGATCCAGCTCGGCACCCCCGACGCCATGCGCGGCCGCGTGAGCGCCGTCCACATGCTCTTCGTCGGCGCCGCCAACGAATTCGGCGACTTTCGCGCGGGCCTCGTCGCCGCCTGGCTCGGCGCCATGCCCGCCGTCATGGCGGGCGGCCTCTGCACGCTCACCGTGGTCGCGCTGTGGACGGCGCTCTTTCCCGAGCTGCGCCGCATCGACCGGCTTTCG
>CAYOVM010000238.1:0-4835 GCA_964407355.1 uncultured Enterobacteriaceae bacterium | reverse complement strand
CGCTACTTCAGGCGCGCGGCATCGGCAAGCGTTTCGGCGGCATCCAGGCGCTTACGGAAGTCTCGTTCTCCATCATGCCGAGGCAGATCTACGGGCTGATCGGGCCGAACGGCGCCGGCAAGACGACGCTGTTCAACCTTCTCACCGGCATCTTTGCGCCCGACGAGGGCAGGTTCGTCTTCGACGGACGGGACGTCACCGGCTTCAAGTCCAACCAGGTCGCGGCGGCCGGCATCGCGCGGACCTTCCAGAACATCCGCCTGTTCGCGAACCTCTCGGCGCTCGAGAACGTCATGATCGGGCGGCACGTGCGCACCCATGCGGGGGTCATGGGCGCGATCCTGAAGAACCGCCGGACGATGACCGAGGAAAGGGAGATCCAGCGGCGCGCTCTCGAGCTGCTCGACTATGTCGGCATCCGCGGCCGCGCCAACGAGGCGGCGGGTAACCTGCCCTACGGCGATCAGCGGCGCCTCGAGATCGCGCGCGCGCTCGCCACCGAGCCGAAGCTCCTCGCGCTCGACGAGCCCGCCGCCGGCATGAATCCCACCGAGCGGCTCGCCCTCGCGGCGCTGGTCAAGCGCGTGCGCGAGGACGGCATCACGATCCTGCTCATCGAGCATGACGTGCGCCTCGTGATGAACGTGTGCGACCGCGTGATGGTGCTCGACTACGGCCAAAGAATCGCCGAGGGATCGCCCGCCGAAGTGCAGCGCGACCCGAAAGTCATAGAGGCTTATCTTGGAGCGCCGCATGCTGCGGCTTAGGGGCGCCCCGCATGCTGCTTGAGTTGCGCGGCCTCGAAGTGCGCTACGGCGGGATTCGCGCCGTGAAAGGCGTAGATCTGGAAGTCGATGAGGGCGATCTGGTCTGCCTGATCGGCGCCAACGGCGCCGGCAAATCCTCGACGCTGAAAGCGATCTGCGGTCTCGCCCCCGTGCACGCGGGCAGCGTGCGCTATGACGGCGCGGACATTTCGCGGGCGAAGGTGCACGAGCTGCCGCGCCGCGGCCTGGTGATGGTCCCCGAGGGCCGGGGCATCTTTCCGCAGCTTACGGTGCACGAGAACCTGGCGATGGGCGCCTACGCGCGCGGGCGCGGCCGCATTGGACAAAGCGCGGAATCGCAGTACGCGACCTTTCCGCGGCTGAAGGAGCGCCGGGGGCAGATCGCCGGCACCCTCTCCGGCGGCGAGCAGCAGATGCTCGCCATCGCGCGGGCGCTGATGAGCGAGCCGCGCCTGCTGCTGCTCGACGAGCCGTCGATGGGGCTCGCGCCGATGATGGTGGCGAAGATCTTCGAGATCGTGCGCGATATCGCGCGCCGCGGCGTGACGATCCTGCTGGTCGAGCAGAACGCGCGCCTCGCGCTGGAGCTCGCGAGCCGCGGCTATGTGATGGAGTCGGGTGCGATCACGCTCTCGGGCGAGGCGAAGAGCCTGCTCGAGAATCCGAAGGTGCGCGAAGCCTACCTCGGCGAGACCACCGCCGGCTGAGCCGGCGGCGCGAGGTCCGCCTGGGTGGTGAAGCTGTCGGCGTAGAACTCGGTCTCCGGCAGCTTGCACTTCTGCACGAAATCGCGCCGGGCGCTGTCCACCATGATCGGCACGCCGCACGCGTACACCTGGTGCGCCGACAGATCGGGAAAATCCTCCATCACCGCGCGATGGACGAAGCCGGTGCGCCCCGTCCAGCCGTCCTCGGGCAACGCATCCGAAATGACCGGGACGTATTTGAATTGCGCCGCGTGCTCGGCCGCCCATTGGCGCGCGAGCGCGTCCATGTAGAGATCCTTCGGACGCCGCCCGCCCCAGTAGAGCGCCATAGGCCGCGTCACGCCCTTGTGGAACGCGTTCTCGATGAGCGCCTTGATCGGCGCGAAGCCGGTGCCCGAGGCGACGAGGACGATCGGCTTGTCGCTGTCCTCGCGCAGGAAGAAGGTGCCGAGCGGTCCTTCGAAGCGCAGGATGTCGCGCTCCTTCATCTTCGTGAAGACGTGGTCGGTGAACTGCCCGCCGGCGACGTGGCGCACGTGCAGCTCGATCAGATCGTCGGCGTGCGGCGGGTTGGCCATCGAGAAGCTGCGCCGCGCGCCGCCCTTCAGCAGGAATTCGATGTATTGGCCGGCGAGAAACTGCAGCCGCTCGTTCGCGGGCAGCTTCACGTGCAGCGCCATCACGTCGTCGGCGAGGCGCTCCATCTTCTGCACGCGGCACGGCAGGGTCTTGATCTGGATGTCCTTCGCCGCGCCCAGGGTGCGCGCCTCGATGACGATGTCGGTGAGCGGCTTCGCCTGGCAGAAGAGCGCCTTGCCCTGCGCCTTTTCCTCGTCCGGCAGCGCTTTCTTCTGGTAAACGCCGTAATCGAGCGTGCCTTCGAGGAGCTTGCCCTTGCAGCTGCCGCAAGCCCCGTTCTTGCAGCCGTAGGGCAGGACGTAGCCCTGGCGCAGCGCGGCGCCGAGCACGGATTCGCCTTCCTCGACGTCGAATTGAAGGCCGCTCGGCTGTAGGGTGACGCGGTGCATGTCGCTAAAATACCCGATGAGGCGAAAGGCGCGGAATTTTACTAGATCGCCGCGCTATTATTCATGAGCGTTCTTCTATTGATAACGAACCTTCCGGATCGCGCCGCCGCGGAGCGGCTGGGCGAGATGCTGGTCGAGAAGCGGCTCGCCGCCTGCGTGAACATCCTCGCCCCCTGCCGCTCGGTGTACCGCTGGAAAGGCGCGATCCAGCACGACGAAGAGCATCCGATGCTGATCAAGACCACGCCCGAGCGCTACCCGGCCCTGCAGCAGGCGCTGCGCGAAGGCCATCCGTACGAACTTCCCGAGATCATCGCGGTCCCAGTGGAGCGCGGCCTGCCTGAGTATCTGCAATGGGTCGCGGACGAAACCCGGCCGGAAACCAAGGCGTGAAAAAAGTCTTCCTCCTCGTCGTCGCGATCCTGCTCAGCGCCCCGGCGCTCGGGCAGCTCAAGCTCGGCGGCTCGACCGACAACCTGCTCGAGCCGGAGAAGGCGTTCCGGTTCTCGGCGCGCGCGCTCGACGCGAATTCCATCGAGGTGCATTTCGCGATCGCGGAAGGCTACTACATGTACCGCGAGCGCTTTCGCTTCGCGGCGCAGGGGGCGCAGCTCGGCGCTCCGCAGTTCCCGCCCGGCGACAAGCACAAGGACGAGTTCTTCGGCGAGGTGGAGACCTATCGCAAGGATCTGCGGGTGCGGATCCCCGCGCAGGCGAGCGGCAGCTTCGAGCTGAAGGTGACCTCGCAAGGCTGCGCCGACGTCGGCGTGTGCTACATCCCGATGGATTCGACGGCGCGGATCACGCTCGCGTCGTCGGCGGGCGCACCTTCCCAAGGCTTCTCCGGCGCGAGCGAGCCGCGCTTCTCGCTCTTCGCGAGCGACATGGACGTCGCGCGTCTCTTCCAGGGAAACGCCGCGCTGGTGCTCGCGAGCTTCCTGGTCTTCGGCCTTCTGCTGGCGTTCACGCCCTGCATGCTGCCGATGATCCCGATCCTGTCCGGGATCATCGCCGGCGAGGGCCGCGCCATCAACAAAGGCCGCGCCCTGTCGCTTTCGATCGCGTACGTTCTGGGAATGGCGCTCGCCTACGCCGGCGCCGGCATTGCCGCCGCGTATTCGGGCTCGCTGCTGGCGGCGGCGCTGCAAAACGCGTGGGTGCTCGGCGCGTTCGCGCTCATTTTCGTCGCCCTCGCGCTTTCGATGTTCGGCCTCTACGAGCTGCGTCTTCCCGCTTTCCTCGAGCAAAAGCTCTCGGACACGAGCTCGCGCCTGCGCGGCGGGCGCGTCGCCTCGGTCGCGGGAATGGGCGTGCTCTCCGCCGTGATCGTCAGCCCTTGCGTCGCCGCGCCGCTCGCCGGCGCGCTTCTGTACATTTCCCAGACCCGGGACGTCGCGCTGGGCGGCGCGGCGCTGTTCACGATGGCGGTGGGCATGGGCCTGCCCCTCATCGCGGTGGGTGTCTCCGAGGGCGCGCTGCTGCCGCGCTCCGGCCCATGGCTGAACCGCGTCAAATATTTCTTCGGCGCGCTGCTGCTCGGCGTCGCGCTATGGATCGTATGGCCGGTGCTCGCGCCGGGCGGGGCGCCGGCGGGCTTCACGCGCGTGGACTCCATCGCGCAGCTCGAGGACAAACTGCGCGCGCCCGGCAAAGTCGCGATGCTCGACTTCTATGCCGACTGGTGCGTCTCGTGCAAGGAGATGGAGAAATTCACCTTCTCCGATCCGGCCGTGCGCAAGAAGCTCGACGGCATGCTGCTGCTCCAGGCCGATGTGACCGCCAATGAGGAGCAGCATCGCGCGCTCCTCAAGCGCTACTCGCTCTTCGGTCCGCCGGGAATCATCTTCTTCGACGCCGAAGGCCGGGAGATCCAGGGACTGCGCGTCATCGGCTACCAGAACGCCGAGCGGTTCCTGAAGACGCTGGAGCTCGCCGGGAGCTAGTTTCGCGACTCACGAAGCCTTCTTCAGGGCCTTGGCGGCGTCCAGGGCGAAATACGTGAGGATGCCGTCGGCGCCGGCGCGCTTGAAGGCGACGAGCGATTCCAGGACGCAGGACTCCGGCAGCCAGCCGTTCGCAATCGCGCCGCGCAGCATCGAGTATTCGCCCGACACCTGGTAGACGTACGTCGGCGCCTTGAACTCGTCCTTCACGCGCCGCAGGACGTCGAGGTAGGGCAAGCCCGGCTTCACCATCACCATGTCGGCGCCCTCGGCGAGATCCAGTCCCACTTCCCACAACGCCTCGTCGGAATTCGCCGGATCCATCTGGTAGGTCTTCTTGTCGCCCTTGCCCAGGTTTTTCGCCGAACC
>CAYOVM010000237.1:0-4903 GCA_964407355.1 uncultured Enterobacteriaceae bacterium | reverse complement strand
CGTTCATGCGAGCGATGGCCATCATGCCGCCGGGCATGTTCTTGTCGCAGCCGCCCACGACGAAGACGCCGTCCATCGCCTGGCCGTTGACGCTGGTCTCGATCGCGTCGGCGATGACCTCGCGCGATACCAGCGAGTATTTCATCGCCTCGGTGCCCATGCCGATGCCGTCGGTCACCGTCGGCACGCCGAACACCTGCGGCTTCGCGCCCGCTTTCTCGAGCGCGGCCATCGCGCGATCGACCAGCGGCTGGATGCCCGCGTTGCACGGATTCATCGTCGAATGGCCGTTGGCCACCCCGACGATGGGTTTGTCGAAGTCGCCGTCGCCGAAGCCGACCGCGCGCAGCATCGCCCGATTGGGCGAGCGCGCGACGCCGTGGGTAATGAGCCGGGAGCGCCGGTTGGCGGGTGTGGAAGCCATTTGAGTAGTTCCTCCTGTGCGCGGGATTCTGCGCCGGTCGCGGAGTCTTATCCAATGCAATAACGATGCTGCTGTAATACTCTATGAGCATGAGTCTGCCGGAAATGTGGCAGTTACGGTATTTCATTGCGGTCGCCGAGCGCCTGCACTTCGGCCGCGCGGCGGCTGCGCTGCACATCTCGCAGCCGCCGCTGTCGCGGGCGATCCGCGCGCTGGAGACGCAGCTCGGCGTGACGCTGCTCGCGCGCTCGCGCAGGCGCGTCGAGCTGACGCCGGAGGGTGTGCGCTTTCTCGAGGAAGCACGGCGCATCGCCGGCCAGCTGGAGCGCGCCGTGTCGGAGCTGCGCGCGATCGGTTCCGGCGAGCGCGGCCGGCTGCGGATCGGCTTCGTGTCGCTCGCCGATTTCGGCGTGCTGCCGGGGCTCCTGAAGGCGTACAAGGCGTCGCAGCCGGGCGTCACGCTCGCCCTGCGCGAGATGCTCTCGCCCGACCAGGCCGCCGCGCTCGCCGCGGGGGAGCTCGATTTCGGGCTGCTGCTGCCGCCGGTGGCGGGCGCGGCCGAGCTCGAGCACCTCGTGGTGCAGCGCGAGCGGTTCGTGGCGGCGCTGCCGCTCGGCCACCGCCTCGCGCGCGGACGAGGCAAGCTTTCGATGAGCGCGCTCGCCGGCGAGGCCTTCGTCACGGTGCCGCGCGAGATCGCCCCCGGGCTGTACGATACGGTCGCCGCGCTCGCCGCGCGGGCGGGGTTTTCCCTCAACGTAGCGCAGGAGGCAATACAGATGCAGACCGTCGTGAGCCTGGTGTCGAGCGGGCTCGGTGCGGCGATCGTGCCCGGATCGCTCGCCAATCTGGGCCGGCGCGGGGTGCTCTACCGCGAGCTCGCCGATCCGCATCCGAAGCTCGAGCTGTGGCTCGCCTGGCGCCGCGACGCTTCCGCGGCGACTTCCGGCGCGGCCGGCCGGGCGTTCATCGCCCAGGCAAAGCGCCTCGCGCGCTAGGACCGGCCCATGCTCGTCCATCCGAACATCGACCCGATCGCGTTCTCGATCGGCCCGTTTTTCTCGATCGGGCCCTTTCCGGTGCGCTGGTACGGGCTCATGTACCTCGCCGGCTTCCTGGCGGCCTGGGGACTTGGCTGGCGGCGCATAAGCAAGGGCCTCGCGCCGGTGACGCGCCAGCAGTTCGACGACATGCTGTTTCTCGCCGTGATCGGCGTGATCCTGGGCGGACGGCTGGGCTACATCCTGTTCTACAAGCCCGCCGAGTACCTCGCACACCCGCTGAAGATCTTCGCCGTCTGGGAAGGCGGCATGTCGTTCCACGGCGGGCTGCTCGGCGTGATGCTGGCGATGGCGTTCTTCGCGCGGCGCAACCAGATCGGCTATCTGCGGCTGATGGACTTCGTGGCGCCGCTCTGTCCGCTGGGCCTCGCTGCGGGACGCATGGGCAATTTCATCAACGGCGAGCTTTGGGGACGGGTCACCGATGTGCCCTGGGGCATGGTGTTTCGCGGCGCCGGCGACGCCCCCCGCCACCCGTCGCAGCTCTATGAGTTCGCGCTCGAAGGGATCGCGCTCTTCGTCCTCCTTTGGTGGTTCTCCGCGAAGCCGCGTCCCGCCGGACAGGTGTCGGGGCTGTTCCTGCTCGGCTATGGGGTGTTCCGCTTCGTCGCCGAGTTCGGCCGAGAGCCCGATTCCTTCCTCGGCATTCTCGCCCTCGGCCTGACCATGGGGCAGTGGCTGTGCCTGCCGATGATCGCCGGCGGGATCTGGCTGCTCGCATGGGCTCGGCGCTAGGGGCGGTCCTCGCCGCGGTTTTCCCGGTTTTCGGCCTGGTGGCCTGCGGCGTGTTGGCGGGCCGCTTCCGGCTCGTCCACCAATCGTCGAGCCAGGCGCTCAACCAGTTCGTCTACGCATTCGCGCTGCCGGCGATGCTGTTCGTGGCGGTGTACCGCGGCTCGCTCGAGGAGATCCTGAGCGGCATGTTCCTGCTCGCCGTGATCGGCGCGACCCTCGGCACGGCGCTCGCCGGCTACGCGGTTTCCCATTTCATGAATCGCGCGAGCCCCGCCGAGAGCACGCTGCGCGCCCTGAACGCGTCGTTCGCCAATACCGGCTATCTCGGGATTCCGCTGGTCACCGTCGCCTACGGTGAGCGCGCGGCGTTGCCGGCGGCGCTCGCCACGGTCGCGACGAACATCATCTCGTTCGCGCTCGCGATCGTCTGCCTGGAGCTGTTCGTCAACCCGCGGCGCGGCGCGCTGCGGCGCGCGCTGGGCGGCGTCGTAAGGAGCCCGCTCATCTGGCCGATCGCGCTCGCCGTAGCTTGCGTGGCACTGGAGATACGGGTGCCCACGCCGGTCGAGCGGTTCGCGACGCTGCTTGCCGCCGCGGCCGGGCCGTGCGCCTTGTTCGCGATCGGCCTGTTCGTCTCCCAGCTGTCGATGCGCGCCGGCGCCGCGGCCGCCTGGCCGAGCACCGTGCTCAAGCTCGTAGTGCATCCGGCGCTGATGGCGCTGCTCGCCTTCTACCTGCTTCCGATCGATCCCTTCTGGGCCAAGATCGGCGTGGTGTGCGCGAGCCTGCCGCTCGGCGCCACGGCCTTCGTCCTCGCGCAACGCTACAAGCTGCTCGAAGCCGAGACTTCGACCGGTGCGGTGCTCTCTACCGCGGTTTCAGTCGCTACCGTATCGCTGATCATGGCGGCTTTGCATTGATAGGCGCCCCTCGCTTCACCAGCTGCGCAACTCGTCGAGGCGCAGCTCCACGGGGTTGAGAGGCGCCGGCCCCAGCGCTTGCTCCAGCACCCGCGCGACGTGCAGCGGGGCCCGGCCGGCTCCATGCTCGATCTGGTGGCGGCAGCTCGTGCCGTCGGCCACCAGGAGCGTTTCCGGCGGCGCCTGCCTGATCTTCGGCAAAAGGCTCAGCTCGGCCATCTTCATCGAGACGTCGTAGTGCTCGGCTTCGTAGCCGAAGCTTCCCGCCATGCCGCAGCAGCTCGCCTCGACGACCTCGACTTTCAGCCCCGGGACCAGGCCAAGGACCTTGCCGACCGCGGGCATGACGCCGAATGCCTTCTGGTGACAATGGCCGTGGAGGAGCGCGGTCTTGTCCATCCGCTTCAGGTCGAGCGACAGGCGGCCGGCGTCGGCTTCCCGCGCCAGGAACTCCTCGAACAGAAACGAATTCTCCGCGAGCGCCTTGGCGCCGGGCAGCATCACGGTGAACTCGTCGCGAAACGAAAGCAGGCATGACGGCTCGAGGCCGATCACCGGCACGCCGCGCGCCACCCAGGGGGCGAGGGCGTCGAGAGTGCGCCGCGCCTCGATTTTCGCCTCGTCCACCAGACCCGCGGAAAGAAACGTCCGCCCGCAGCACAGCGGGCGGCCCGAGGTGGAAGGCGCCGCGGTAACGACGTGGTAGCCGGCGGCTTCGAGCACATGGATCGCGGCGCGGGCGTTTTCCGGCTCGAACCAGCGATTGAAGCTGTCGACGAACAGCAGCACGTCGCGGCCGCCGGCCTTCGTTCGCCGCCGATCGGCGAAATAATCGCTGCGCCAGGCCGGCAGCTCGCGTTTCGAGCTGAATCCGAGGAGGGAGCGTCCCGCGCTCGCAGCGAGATTCGCGAGCCCCGCCAGACGCGCGGCCACCGGGGCGTAGCGCGGCAGATAGGCGATCGCCCGGTCTCGCAGGGTGAGGCCGTGGCGCTTTTTATACTGCGAAAGAAACTCGATCTTCATGCGCGCCATGTCGACGCCGGTCGGGCACTCGCGCTTGCAGCCTTTGCAGGAAACGCACAGCTCGAGCGCGTTCTTGACCGCCGCCTCGCCTTCGCTTCCAAGCTGATTCGAAAGCGCGAGGCGCAGCGTGTTCGCGCGGCCGCGCGTGAGATGGATCTCGTCGCCGGTGGCGCGGTAGGACGGGCACATCGTGCCGGCGTCGAACTTGCGGCAGTGGCCGTTGTTGTTGCACATCTCGACGGCCTTGTCGAAGCCGCCCCATTCGCTCCAATCGAGCGTGGTTTCAGAGACCGTCGTCGCATAGCCCGGCTTGAAGCGAAAGAGCGAGCGCTCGTCCATGCGCGAGGGGTTGACGATCTTGCCGGGGTTCATCAGGCCGCGCGGATCGAGCCAGGCCTTGATCTCGCCGAGCGCCGCGGTCAGGCGCGGGCCGAAGAACGGCTCGATCCATTCCGAGCGCACCAGGCCATCGCCGTGCTCGCCCGAATAGGCGCCCTTGTACTGCTTGACGAGCGCGCAGGCTTCCTCGGCGATGGCGCGCATCTTCGCGGCGCCGTCGCGGCGCATGTCGAGCACCGGGCGCACATGCAGCGTCCCGACCGAAGCGTGCGCGTACCAGGTGCCGCGCGTGCCGTGCTTCTCGAACACGCGCGTGAGCCGGTCCGTGTATTCGGCGAGGTGCTCGAGCGGCACCGCGCAATCCTCGATGAACGACACCGGCTTGCCGTCGCCCTTCATCG
>CAYOVM010000236.1:2088-4921 GCA_964407355.1 uncultured Enterobacteriaceae bacterium | reverse complement strand
AGGCCGATGAAGGAGTAGCGCCCGAAGCGCTCGCCGCCGACCACGGACTCGAGCAGGTACGAATAGGGGGCGTTGGCGAGCTTCACGTACAGGGCCAACGGCGTGTAGAGATCCGCACGCGCTTCGGCCAGCACCGGAATCCGGGTGTAGCCCTGCGCGGCAAGCTGCTGGAATTCAAGCTCGGTCATGTTCGACTTCCACTGCCAGACTGGGTTTCTACTACGGAACTGCCTGTGCCCTAAAGCTCAGGGCGGTGACGAGGTTAGCGGCGCCAGGAGCGCCAGCTACGCCAGGAGAGGGACTCGAGTTGTGCGAGGAGAGGATGCACGGCGAAAACTATAGCACGGCCAATCGATCCCGCATGCTGCGTATCGTCGCGGCATAGTCCCCGGACCCGAAGATCGCCGACCCGGCGACGAAGGTGTCCGCCCCGGCGCGCGCCACCTCGGCGATGTTGTCGGTCTTGATGCCGCCGTCGACCTCGAGCCGGATGTCCTTGCCGGTGGCGGCGATGCGCCTGCGCACCTCGGTGATCTTGGGGAGCACCGCGGCGATGAACTGCTGGCCGCCGAACCCCGGGTTCACCGACATCAGCAGCACGAGGTCGAGCTTCTCGAGGGTGTAGTCTAGACATGCGAGCGGCGTCGCCGGATTCAGCGCGAGGCCCGCCTTGCAGCCGTGCTCGTGGATGAGCGCGATCGTCCGATCCACGTGCTCCGACGCCTCGGGGTGGAAGCTGATGATGTCGGCGCCGGCTTTCGCGAAGTCGGGCACGATGCGGTCGACCGGCTTCACCATGAGGTGAACATCGAGCGTCAGCTTGACGTGCGGGCGCAGGGCGGCGCAGACGAGCGGTCCGACCGTCAGGTTCGGCACGTAGTGGTTGTCCATCACGTCGAAGTGGATCATGTCCGCCCCCGCGGCGGCCACGGCGCGCACTTCCTCGCCGAGGCGCGAAAAATCAGCCGACAGAATGCTGGGGGCGATCCGGTGCTTCATGCTCACGAGTTTACAATGGGGCCATGGCGGAAAAACGGCCCCCGGGCGAAAAACGGCAAGGCGAAAACCGGCACGACGTCGCGGTGTCGGTGCAGACGCAGTACCTGCCCGAGCAATCGGACGAGCCCGGCAGCCGCTACGTGTTCGCCTATACCATCACGATCCGCAACGCGGGCCGCGTCGCGGCGCAGCTCATCAGCCGGCACTGGATCATCACCGACTCTCAAGGCCTCGTGCAGGAAGTGCGCGGCCTGGGCGTGGTGGGCGCGCAGCCCCTTCTTCAGCCCGGCGAGAGCTTCGAGTACACGAGCGGCACGTCCATCTCCACGCCGGTCGGCACGATGCGCGGCACCTACCAGATGCTCGCCGCCGACGGCAGCCGCTTCGAGGCGCCGATCCCCGAGTTCACGCTCTCCGTACCGCGTGTCCTCCACTGAAATCAGGGACAGACCACGTTTTCTTTGCGCAGAGCTCTCAAAAACGTGGTCTGTCCCTGATTTTCACTCGTCCCCAGGCGGCTTCTTCGGCCACGTCCACCAGACGATGAGCACGGCGAGAACCAGCGCGACTCCCATTTCCAGGTACACGACCCACATGCGGTATCTCCTGCGGTTACGCGCCGTCCACTGTTTGGCCATTGTAGTTCTGGCGGGTTGCTCGCAGTTCGCGCAGCGCCCCGACGTGCCCGGTTGCCCGCAGAGCGCCGCCTGTCCCAAGTGTCCGCAGTGCCCGCCGGCGAAGCCGGCGCCGGAGACCGTGCGCTATCAGGAAGCGACTTTCGACGCGCTCCCGGGCTGGTCCGGCGCGGCTTTACAGCCGAGCTTGCGCGCGTTTCTCGCCGGCTGCGCGCGCCCGGCGGCGCTCGGCGGCCTGGGCGGCGTGCTCGGCAAGTTCTGCGAGGCCGCGCGCGCCGTGCCGGAGAACGACGAAGGCGAGGCGCGCAAATTCTTCGAGTCCACGTTCGTCCCCTACGCGCTGATCTCGTCGGACACCGGCGATACCGGCCTCATTACCGGGTATTACGAGCCGATCCTCGACGGCAGCCGCGAGCGCGGCACGGTCCATCGCTATCCGATTTTCGGCGTGCCCGACGACCTCGTCGTGGTGGATCTCGCGCCGGTCAACCCCGACGTGCGCAACATGCGCCTGCGCGGCCGGCTCGAAGGCCGCCGTCTCGTCCCTTATTACTCGCGCGCCGAGATCGAGACGAAGGCGGAGACCTTCAGCGCGCCGGTGCTAGGCTGGACCGCCGACCCCGTCGAGCTTTTCTTCCTGCAGATCCAGGGCTCCGGACAACTGCGGCTCGAGTCGGGCGAGCGCATCCGCCTCGGGTATGCGGACCAGAACGGCCATCCCTTCCGCTCGCTCGGCCGCTATCTCGTCGAGCGCGGCGAGATGAAGCTCGAGGACGCTTCGATGCAGGGAATCAAGGCCTGGGCGAGCGCGAATCCGGCGCGCCTGCAGGAAGCGCTGAACCAGAACCCGAGTTACGTGTTCTTCCGCGAGCTGCCCCCGCTCAACGAGGGGCCGATCGGCGCGCTCGGCATCCCGCTGAGCGCCGAATACAGCATCGCCGTCGACCGGCGCTTCGTGCCGCTGGGGACGCCGGTCTATCTCGCCACCACTTTTCCGCTGTCGGAGGAAAGGCTGGAGCGGCTGATGGCCGCGCAGGATACCGGCGGCGCGATTCGCGGCGCGGTGCGCGCAGACTTCTACTGGGGCACCGGCCCCGAAGCCGGCGCGCGCGCCGGCCGCATGCGGCAGCAAGGCAGGATGTGGCTGCTGTGGCCGCGCGGCGAGCCGCTGCCGCGCGCGGACTAGCGCTTCGCGGCCG
>CAYOVM010000236.1:0-1988 GCA_964407355.1 uncultured Enterobacteriaceae bacterium | reverse complement strand
CGCGGCCGCGATCTCGTCGAGCAGCCCTTTCAGGTCAGCCGCCGGCAGCCCGCCGGCCATGCGCTCGCCGTTGGCGAAGAAGAGCGTGGGCGTGCTGTTCACGCCCAGCCCGCGGCCGAGCTCGAGGTTCTTGTCCACCGGGCTCTCGCAGGTCGGGTTTCCGGCGTTGCGCTTGCCGCGCAGCGCCAGATCGAGCCAGGCGGCGCTGCGATCCGGCGCGCACCACACGGCCTTCGACTGCCCGGCGAGATCGGGACGGATCACCGGATACATGAAGACATAGACGGTGACGTCGTCGAGCTGCTGCAGCGTCTGCTCGAACTGCTTGCAAGCCGGGCAGTACGGGTCGGAGAACATCGCGAGCACGCGTTTGCCGTTGCCGCGCTTGATCTTCACCGCCTGATCGAGCGGCAGCGACTCGAACTTGATCGCGGAGAGCTTGCGCACGCGCTCCTCGGTGAGGTCGCGGCCCGAGCTCAATTCGAAGATGTTGCCCTGGATGACATAGTTGCCGTTGGCGTCCGTATAGACGACGCGCACGCCGTCGGCGCTCTTGAAGCGCACCTCGAAGAGGCCCGCGACCGGCGCCGGCTGGATGCCATCGACCTTGACCCCGTTCAGCTTCGACTCGAGCGCGCGGCGAATCGCCGCTTCGTCGGCGAGCGCGAGGGCGGGCAGCAGGCAAAGGGCCAAGCCGGCGGCGCGAAACATCAAGGTGGCAGCGCTAAACATCAGGGGTCTCCCAGGACATCAAGCCATCGCATGGCGGATGAGGATGTTCTTTAGGACCGGAAGACGGCCGCTCAGGTTCAATCCCGCGTTGCGCAGCCGGGAAAGCGGCTCGCTCTCGGCGCCGAACAGCCTGAACAATCCGTCGACCATCAAATCCATCGCGAGTATAGGCTCGGCCCGGCTTCGTTCATAGCGGCGCAGGAGCCGCGCGTCGCCCGCGTCGCGCACCGCGCCGCGCCCGGCCAGCGCGGCCGCGAGCGCTCGCGCGTCCTGCAATCCGAGGTTGAGCCCCTGGCCGGCAAGCGGATGGATCACATGCGCCGCATCGCCCGCCAGCGCGACGCGCTCGGCCGCCATCCGCGCGGCGGAAAGGCGGCGCAGCGGGTAGCTGCGCGGCGGGGTGACGACCGACACGGCGCCAAGCGCCCCGGCCGTCGCCGATTCGACCGCCCGGCACAGCGCGTCGGGCTCGAGCAGCAGCTCCTTCGCGTCTTCCGGGAGCGACCAGATCATCGAGACGCGCCGCCCCGGCAGCGGCAGCAGCGCGAGCACCGGCCCGCCCTGGAACCATTGGTACGCGGTATTCCCGTGCGGCTTCTCGCACTCGAGATTGGCGATCACCGCCGCCTGGCCGTACTCGCTCGTCTTGACCGCGATGCCCGCCTGCTGGCGCACGAACGAGCCTGCGCCGTCGGCGCCGACGACCAGCGCCGCCGTCAGCTCGCGCCCGTCGCGCAGCTTCAGAAGCATTTTTTGGGGATGGACGATCAATTCCGCGCACTCGGCGGGCGCAATAACAACCATGTTCTCCCGGGCATCGACCGCGCCCCACAACGCGTCCTGAAGCACGGCGTCCTCGACCGTCCAGGCGAGCTCCGCGACGCCGGCGCGGTATGCATCGAAATTTATCTCCGCGCCCCGATCGCCGAAGACGCGCATGGCATGCACCGGAGTCACGCGCTCCGACGGGATCGACTGCCAGGCGCGCAAGTCGCGGAGGAAGGCGACGTTTCCCGGGCTCAAGGTGTACACGCGGGCGTCGAGCGGGCCGGGGGGCGCCGGCGCACGACGCGCGTTCGCGACCAACGCCACCGGCAACCCCCGGGCCGCTGCCGCTACGGCCAGGCCTACCGGCCCGGCGCCGACGACGATCAGGTCGAAATTCACTGGTTTATAATGCAGCCTTGACCTTGCAGGACGTGGCGAATTAGCTCAGCTGGTTAGAGCAGCGGAATCATAATCCGTTTGTCCGGGGT
>CAYOVM010000235.1:0-4945 GCA_964407355.1 uncultured Enterobacteriaceae bacterium | reverse complement strand
AGCTTGCCGTTCAGGTGCGGCAGCACGAGGCCCACCGCGGCGGCGGCGCCGGTCTTGGTCGGGATCATGTTGTGCGTCGCCGAGCGCGCGCGGCGCAGGTCCTTGTGGAAGACGTCGGTGAGCACCTGGTCGTTGGTGTACGAGTGGATCGTGTTCATGAGCCCCGAGAGCACGCCGATGCGATCGTCGATCGCCTTCACGAGCGGCGCGAGGCAGTTGGTGGTGCACGAGGCGTTGGAGATCACCGTGTCGGAGCCTTTCAGCTCCTTGTGGTTCACGCCGAACACCACGGTGCGGTCCACGTCCTTCTCGCCGGGAGCCGAGATGATGACCTTCTTCGCGCCGGCCTGGATATGCGCGCCGGCCTTCGCCTTGCTCGTGAAAAGGCCGGTGCACTCCATGACGACGTCGACGCCGAGCGCCTTCCACGGCAGCTTCGCCGGGTCGCGCTCCGCGACCACTTTGATGCGATCGCCGTTCGCCACCAGCGAATCGCCTTCCACCTGGACCGTGCCCTGGAAGCGGCCGTGCACGGTGTCGTACTTCAGCAGGTGGGCGTTGGTGGCGGCATCGCCGAGGTCGTTGATCGCGACGAACTGCAGGCCGTGCTTCTTGCCGCTCTCATAGTAAGCGCGCAATACGTTCCTGCCGATGCGTCCGAATCCGTTGATGGCAACTTTGATCGTCATGTCTCACAGGCCTCTTAACTTAGGATGCTCTTGACCGTCTTTGCGACGTTCTCCGGCGTGAAGCCGAAATGCTTGAAAAGGTCCCCGGCCGGGGCCGATTCGCCGAACCGGTCCAGGCCCACGACCGCGCCTTCCAGGCCGACGTACTTGCGCCAGAGGTCGGTCACGCCTGCCTCTACGGCCACTCTAGGCACGTCTTTCGGCAGCACCGAAGCTTTGTAATCGTCCGGCTGGCGATCGAACGTCGTCGTCGACGGCATGGACACCACCCGGACCGGAATGCCCGCGTCTGCCAGCAACTTCTGCGCGCCCAGGGCGAGCTGCACCTCCGACCCGGTGGCGATGATGACCGCCCGGACCTGCGACCCCGGCGGTGCGTCCGAGAGCACGTAGCCGCCTTTCCGGATGCCCTCAACCGAAACCCGCTTGGCGAACGGCAGGTTCTGGCGGCTGAAAAGCAGCGCGCTCGGGCCGTCGGCGCGCTGGAGGGCGGCGCCCCAGGCAATCGCCGACTCGACCGTGTCGCAGGGGCGCCAGACGTCCATATTAGGTATGAGCCGCAATGCGGCCGCATGTTCCACCGGCTGGTGCGTCGGCCCGTCCTCGCCGAGACCGATGGAGTCGTGGGTAAAAACGTACACGACGCGGATTTTCATCAGCGCCGCCATGCGCAGAGCGTTACGGGCGTAGTCCGAGAAGACCAGGAACGTGCCGCCGTACGGGATGAAGCCGCCGTGCAGCGTGATGCCGTTCATCATCGCGCACATGCCGAATTCCCGGACTCCATAGAAAATATGATTGCCGTTCATCGTCTGGGGCGCGATCGGCCTGGACGCCTTGACCATCGTGAGGTTGGAGCCGGTGAGATCCGCCGATCCGCCGAGCAGCTCGGGCAGCGCGGGCTTGATCGCTTCCAGCACGTTCTGCGACGCCTTGCGGGTGGCGATGGTTTCGGCCTTCAGATTGGTGTCTTCGACCAGCTTCTGCAGCTTTTCCGGGAAATCCGCCGGGAGCTGGCCCGCCACCCGCCGCTTCAGCTCGGCCGCTTCGGCGGGAAACTGCTTCTCATAGGCGGAAAACAGGCGATTCCAGCGCCGCTCGTCCCGCTTGCCTTGCTCGCGCGCGTCCCAGCCGTCGCGGATTTCCTGGGGCACCTCGAACGGCGGGTAAGGCCAGCCGATCGCCTGGCGCGTGGCGGCAATCTCCTCGGCGCCGAGCGGGGCACCGTGCGCCGCGCCGGTATTGGCCTTCTTGGGCGCGCCCTTGGCGATGACGGTCTTGCAGCAGATCAGGGTCGGGCGCGTCTTTTCCCGCTTTGCCTTGCGGATTGCCCGGTCGACGGCCTCGACGTCGTGGCCGTCCACGTTCGGAACGACGTGCCAGCCGTAGGCGGCGAAGCGCTTCGGGACGTCGTCCGTGTACCAGTGGGCGATCTCGCCTTTCTCCGAATCGATCGAGATGCCGTTGTCGTCGTAGAACGCGATCAGCTTGCCCAGGCCGAGGGTGCCGGCGAAGGCGCCCGCCTCGTGCGAGATGCCCTCCATCATGCAGCCGTCGCCCATGAACACGTAGGTGTAGTGGTCGACGATCTCGAAGTCGGGCCGGTTGAACTGCGCCGCGAGCAGGCGCTCGGCAAGCGCCATGCCGACCGCGTTGGCGAAACCCTGGCCGAGCGGGCCGGTCGTCGTCTCGACGCCCGGCGTGTAGCCGTACTCGGGGTGTCCGGGCGTTTTCGAGCCGAGCTGGCGGAAGCGCTTGAGCTCCTCCACCGGCAGGGCGTAGCCGGCGAGGTGCAGCAGCGAGTAGAGCAGCATCGAGCCGTGCCCGTTCGAGAGCACGAAGCGGTCGCGGTTGGGCCAGGCGGGATTCGCCGGGTTGTGGCGAAGGTGGCGCTTCCAGAGGGCGACGGCGATCTCCGCCATGCCCATCGGCATCCCCGGATGGCCGGATTTGGCCGCCTCCACCGCGTCCATCGCCAGCGCGCGGATCGCGTTGGCGAGCGCGGCGTCGGTCACGGCGGAATCGGTCTGGCTGGGCGCTGCGGGAGAGGCCATCGGAGGCCGCAAATTATACTCGGCGCATGCAAGAACTCCCCCCGAGCGAGGAGCGCGAGCTGCCGTTCTCCAGGCCCGCTGGTTTCGAGCATCTGTGTTTTTGTGAAATTCCGGGCGCCGGACACTGGTTCGTGTTCCGCGGCGATCAGCTCCTGGTGGAGATGGGCCCGCCGGATGCCCGCCCTTCGGACGATCCGCGGGTACGGCAGCGGCCTTCCTGGGCCCGCCTTCCGGGCGAAGGCGCGTTGCAAAAAAACCACAATTGGTTGGGGTCGACCGCCATCCGCACCCTATATCTAGGGCGGTTAGGCGGCGTCGACTGCTGGGCCGCCGAGCTGGCCAAGGACTCCCCGGCGCCCGCGCCGGGACATTCCTGGGAAGGTCTGCGCGCGCTGTTCACGGTTCTCGACGACGCTCATTTCGCCCTCGCCGGCCGGGCGCTGCAGCTCATCGACTGGGATCGCACGCACCAGTTCTGCGGCCGCTGCGGCACGCCCACAGAGGCAAAACGGGAGGAGCGGGCGCGCGTTTGTCCCTCCTGCAAGCTCACGGCCTATCCGCGGGTGGCGCCCGCCACGATGATGCTGGTGCGCCGCGGGCGCGAGCTGCTTCTCGGGCGCAGCCCGCACTTTCCGCCCGGGATGTACAGCGCTCTCGCGGGCTTCGTGGAGCCCGGCGAGTCGCTCGAGCAGTGCGTCGCGCGCGAAGTGGAGGAGGAAGTCGGCGTGCGCGTTAGCAACATCCGCTACTTCGCCAGCCAGTCGTGGCCGTTCCCGCATTCGCTGATGATCGCGTTCGTCTGCGATTGGGTGAGCGGAGAAATCCGGCCGCAGGAAACGGAAATCGAAGAAGCAAATTGGTTTGAAGTATTGCAATTGCCTAAACTTCCAAGCAAAATCTCGATCGCTCGCCGATTGATCGATGCAGTGTCGACAGAAATTCGCGGCGAAAAGCGCAGTGCTTAGGAGGTTTTGAACGAATTGAGCGCGATTAGAGAGCTCTGTTTTGCGGCGGTAGCCGCGGATGGAAAGCGCAGCCTGGATCCTTCATCGGCAGGCTGCGCTTTCGCATTTTGGAGGGGACGGAAATGAACGGTCTGCATCTCATCGGTGACCTCACCGGCTGCCGCTGCGATCCGCAGCTCCTTCTGGACGGCAAAGGCTTCCGCGCGAAATGCGTCGAGATGGTCGAGGCGTCCGGGCTGACGGTCATGGACGCCACCTTCCACCAGTTCGAGGGCTCGGGCTTCACCGGTACGGTGGTGCTCGCCGAGTCGCACCTCGCGATCCACACCTGGCCCGAGCGCCAGGGGCTCACGCTCGACGTCTACGTCTGCAACTACAGCGCCGACAACTCCGCCAAGGCGAGGAAGCTGCTCGACCTCCTGATCGGCTACTTCCAGCCGACCGAGATCGCGCGCCACGAGGTCGACCGGGGCGAGCACATGCTGATGGAGCCGCTCAACGACTCGACCGGCTTCTACATCAAGGCGACGAAACAGCTCGGCGAGTGGCAGACCCGCTTCCAGAAGATGGCGATCTACGAGACGCCGCACTACGGGAAGCTCTTCCGCCTCGACGGCTTCAACATGACCTCCGAGAAGGAGGAGTTCGTCTACCACGAGAACCTCGTGCACCCGGCGCTCACGGCGCACGCCGCGCCGAAGAAGGTGCTGATCATCGGCGGCGGCGACGGCGGCTCCTCCGAGGAGGCGCTCAAGCATCCGTCGGTCGAGCAGGTGACGATGGTCGAGATCGACGGCGACGTCATCGAGGTGGCGAAAGAGCACTTCCGCGCCGTGCACAACGGGGTGTTCGACAACCCGAAGCTGCGCGTCCTGGTCGAGGACGGGATGAAGTTCGTGCGCGACACCCAGGAGAAATTCGACCTGATCGCGCTCGACCTGAACGACCCGATGGGTCCGGCGGAAGCGCTCTACTCCACCGAGTTCTTCCAGCAGCTGCGCGCCGCGCTCGCCCCCGGAGGGGCCCTGACCCTGCACATCGGCTCGCCTGTGGCGCGCCCGGAGCGGGTGGCCGAGCTCGCCCAGCGCCTGAACGGGGTGTTCCGGATCGTGCGCCCGTACATCATGTACATCCCGCTCTACGGCTCGCTCTGGTCGATGGCGGTGTGCTCCGACAAGCTCGATCCGAAGGCCTTCACCGCCGACGAGATCGACCGCCGGATCGAGGCGCGCAAGAT
>CAYOVM010000234.1:0-4966 GCA_964407355.1 uncultured Enterobacteriaceae bacterium | reverse complement strand
CCTCATCATGAGCCGCCGAGCCAAGCGCCTGCTGTCGATCTGGATGCTGGCCATGCTCGCCTTTACGCATGGCAGCCTGGCGCTGGCGGCGTGCGGCATGGAGCGCGGGCAGCTCCACGGGATGCTGGCCGGCGAAGTACAGGCGAGCGGGCACGAATGCTGCGATGAGCCCATGCCGGTCACCGAAGGCAAGCTGCCGCGATCCGTGATCGGCTGCGTGAGCCATTGCACCTCCGACCTGCAGGCCGTTTCCCTTTCCGCCGTGCCGGTTCTCGCCGGCGCGAGCGAGCGGGTCTTCGTGCGCGCGCCGGTCGCGGCTGCGCGTTCCGAGGCTGCACGGCTCGACGAGCGGCCGCCCGCGGCGGTGCCTTTGCGCATCCTGCTCCATTCCTTCCTGGTCTGATCTCCCCGCCGCCGCCGGCGGCGCATAGCGTCCGGTTTCGTCGCGGTGAATGTGCCGCGCTCAATGACGTCGGGAGAATCGAATGGAATTTCGCAAGCTCGTTTCATGCGTCGCGCTGGGTCTTCTCGCGAGCTCGGCCGCCGCGCAATCGCTCTCGCTCGCCGAGGCGCAGCGCCGGGCCGTGGAGCGCTCGCGGCAGCTCGCGGCGCAGGACGCGGCGATCAGCGCGTCGCGGGAGATGGCCGTGGCGGCCGGCCAGCTGCCCGACCCGGTGCTGCGGATGGGGGTGGACAACCTTCCGGTCGACGGCGCCGATCGCTTCAATATCACGCGCGACTTCATGACCATGCGCCGCATCGGGTTGATGCAGGAGCTCACCAGCCCGGACAAGCGCGAATTGCGGGCGCAGCGCTTCGAGCGGGAAGCCGACAAGGCGCTGGCGGAGAAGGGCGCCCGGCTCGCCGCGATCCAGCGGGATACGGCGCTCGCGTGGCTCGATCGCTACTACGCCGAAGCGATGGCGGCCGTGGTGGCCGAGCAATCCAGGCAGGTCGAGCGCGAAATCGTCGCCGCGGAGGGCGCCTACCGCGGCGGGCGCGGCAGCCAGGCCGACGTCCTCGCCGCCCACAGCGCGCGCGCGGCGCTCGAGGACAAGGCGAGCGAGATCGCCCGCCGCGTCGGCGTAGCGAAGACGAATCTGGCGCGCTGGATCGGCGAGGGCGCCGATGCCCCGCTCGCGGACCGGCCCGCCATCGACGCCATCCCCCTGGATGCGAATTCCCTCGAAGGCCATCTGTCGCAGCACCCGCAGATCGCGGTCCTGTCGCGCCAGGAGGAAGTCGCGGCGACCGAGGCGAGGCTCGCGCAGGCGAACCGCAGCGCGGACTGGAGCGTCGAGGTCGCCTACCAGCTGCGCGGCCCGTTCTACTCGAACATGGTTTCGATCGGGCTGGCGATCCCGCTGCAATGGGACCGGAAGGATCGCCAGGATCGCGAGGTCGCCGCGAAGCTCGCGGCCGCGGCCCAGGCGCGCGCCGATCGCGACGAAATGTTGCGGGCGCATGTCGGCGAAGTGCGCTCGATGCTCGCCGAATGGCAGAACGGCCATGAGCGCCTCGCGCGCTACGGGCGCGAGCTGCTGCCGCTCGCCGGCGAGCGCACGCGCGCCTCGCTCGCGGCCTACTCGGGCGGCAGGACCGGCCTGACCGACCTGCTGCTCGCGCGGCGCAACGAGATCGAGGTTCGCCTGCAGGCGGTGCAGCTCGAGATGGAGACGGCGCGCCTGTGGGCGCAGCTCAACTACCTGTCCCCGGACACGGCCGCAAGATGAATCCCGGGAAAGCTCTCGTCCTGGCCGTTGCGGCGGCCCTCGTCGCCGCGGCGGGCTATGGCCTCTATCGCGCGGGCATGACGCGAGGCATGCAAATGGCCGCGCCCGAAACCGCCGCCGCCGGGAACAGCGATGCGACCGGCAGGCGGATCCTCTACTGGCACGACCCGATGGTTCCCGGCCAGAAATTCGACAAGCCGGGCAAGTCGCCTTTCATGGACATGCCGCTCGTTCCGGTCTACGCCGAGAGCGAGGGCGACCCGGGCAGCGTCACGGTCAGCTCGCGCATGCAGCAGAACTTCGGCGTGCGGACCGCCGAGGTGACGAAAGGCGCGCTTTCTTCCACGGTGGAAGCCGTGGGCAGCGTCGCCTACAACGAGCGCGACGTGGCAGTCGTTCAGGCGCGCAGCAACGGATTCGTGGAGCGGCTGTTCGTGCGCGCGCCCCTGGATCCCGTGCTCAAGGGCCAGCCGCTCGCCGAGCTTTATGTCCCCGACTGGGTCGCGGCGCAGGAGGAATACCTTTCGGCGAGGCGCCTCGAAGGCACGCGCCTCGACGCGCTGGTGGACGGCGCCCGGCAGAGGATGCGCCTCGCGGGGATGACCGAGGCGCAGATCGCGCAGGTCGAATCCACGGGCAAGGTCTCGGCGCGGCTGACCGTGGCGGCGCCGATCGACGGCGTGGTGGCGGAGCTCGGCGCCCGCGAGGGCATGACCGTGACCTCCGGCGCGATGCTGTTCCGCATCAACGGGCTGCGGACCGTGTGGGTCAACGCCGAGATCCGCGAGAACCAGGCGAGCGAGGTGCGCCCGGGCGTGGCGGTCGAAGCGCGCACGCCCGCGGTTCCGGGCACGGTCTTCAAGGGGAAGGTCGGCGCCATCCTGCCGGAGATCAATCCCGCGACCCGCACGCTGAAGGCGCGCGTGGAGCTCGCCAATCCCGGCGGCCGGCTGAAGCCGGGCATGTTCGCGACGGTCCGCTTCGCGAGCGCCGCGCGCAAGGACGTGTTGCTCGTGCCCTCGGAAGCGGTGATCCAGACCGGCACGCGCACGGTGATCATCGTCGAGCGCGAGCCGGGAAAGTTCGCCCCGGTCGATGTCGAAACGGGCGCGGAGAGCGCCGGCCAGACCGAAGTGCGCAAAGGGCTCGAGGCGGGGCAGAAGGTCGTCGTGTCCGGCCAGTTCCTGGTGGACTCGGAGGCGAGCCTGAAGGCCTCCACGGCGCGGATGGAGGGAGCAACGCCGCAGGCGGGCGCGCCCGCGCCGGGCGCCGCGAGCGCCGGCTCGACGCATCGCGGCAAGGGCAAGGTGGAAGCGATCGAGAAGGACGAGGTCATGCTCTCGCACGAGCCGATCGCCTCGCTGCGCTGGCCCGCCATGACCATGGGATTCAGGCTCCCGGCGGGCGGGCTGCCGAAGGGCATCGCGGTGGGACAGACGGTCACGTTCGAGTTTCGCCAGACGAAGGAAGGCGCGTTCGAGATCGTCGCCATCGCGCCGGCGAGACCCGAATGATCGCCGATCTCATCCGCCGCTCGATCGCCAACCGCTTTCTCGTGCTGCTCGCGACCGTGATGCTGTCGGCATGGGGACTGTGGGCGGCGTTCCGGATTCCGCTCGACGCGATCCCGGACCTGTCGGACGTTCAGGTCATCCTGCGCACCACGTATCCGGGGCAGGCGCCGCAGATCGTCGAGAACCAGGTGACGTATCCGTTGACGACGACGATGCTCTCGGTGCCGGGCGCGAAGACGGTGCGGGGCTATTCGTTCTTCGGCGACTCGTTCGTCTACATCCTGTTCGAGGACGGCACCGACCCGTACTGGGCGCGCTCGCGCGTGCTCGAGTACCTGAACCAGGTCCAGTCGCGGCTGCCGGCGCAGGCGAAGACGGCGCTCGGGCCCGACGCGAGCGGCGTCGGCTGGGTCTACGAATACGCGCTGGTCGACCGCGCCGGGAAGAGGGACCTGTCCGAGCTGCGTGCCTTGCAGGACTGGTTCCTGAAGTACGAGCTGAAAACGGTCGCGAACGTCGCGGAAGTCGCGAGCGTCGGCGGCATGGTGCGGCAATACCAGATCGTGCTCGATCCGGACCGCCTGCGCTCCTTCAATATCCCGCACGGCAAGGTGATCGAGGCGGTGCAGCGCGCCAACCAGGAGACCGGCGGCTCGGTGCTGGAGCTCGGCGAGGCCGAGTACATGGTGCGCGCGAGCGGCTATCTGCAGTCGCTCGACGACTTTCGCAAGATCCCGCTCGCCACGACGGAGGCGGGCGTGTCCGTGAGGCTGGGGGACGTGGCGCGCGTGCAGGTCGGGCCGGAGATGCGCCGCGGCATCGCGGAGCTCGACGGCGAGGGCGAGGTCGCCGGCGGGATCATCGTCATGCGCTCCGGGAAGAACGCGCTCGCGACCATCGCCGCGGTGAAGGCGAAGCTCGAGGAGCTGAAGGCGAGCCTGCCGGCCGGCGTGGAGGTCGTTCCGACCTACGACCGCTCGGCGCTGATCAAGCGCGCGGTGTCGAACCTCGGCCAGAAGCTCGTCGAGGAATTCATCGTCGTCGCGCTGGTTTGCCTGCTGTTTCTCGTCCACCTGCGCTCGGCGTTCGTCGCGATCGTCTCGCTGCCGCTGGGCATTCTCGCCGCGTTCACGGTGATGTACTACCAGGGCGTCAACGCCAACATCATGTCCCTGGGCGGCATCGCGATCGCGATCGGCGCCATGGTCGACGCCGCGGTGGTGATGATCGAGAACGCCCACAAGCACATCGAGGCCTGGCACCACGCGCATCCCGGAGAACGGCTCCGGGGCGAAGAACACTGGCGCGTGATCGGCGAGGCGGCGGCCCAGGTGGGCCCGGCGCTGTTCGCGTCGCTTCTCATCATCACCTTCTCGTTCATTCCGGTGTTCACGCTGGAGGCGCAGGAGGGCCGGTTGTTCTCGCCCCTCGCGTACACCAAGACCTACGCGATGGCCGCCGCCGCCGGCCTCGCGGTCACCCTCATCCCCGTGCTGATGGGCTATCTCATCCGCGGGAAGATCCCGGACGAAAGGAAGAACCCGCTCAGCCGAAGCCTGATCGCGCTCTATAGGCCGCTGCTCGCCAAGGTCCTCGCTTATCCGAAGAGCACGCTTGCGATCGCGTTCGCCGTCCTGCTCGCGACGATCTATCCCGCGACCCGCATCGGCGGCGAGTTCATGCCGCCGCTCGACGAGGGCGATCTGCTCTACATGCCCT
>CAYOVM010000233.1:0-5012 GCA_964407355.1 uncultured Enterobacteriaceae bacterium | reverse complement strand
TGCACCGCCGCGGTATTGATGGAGACCTTGTCGGCGCCGGCGTTCAGGAGGCGGCGCACGTCCTCGAGCTTGCGCACGCCGCCGCCGACCGTGAGCGGGATGAAGACCCGCGCCGCCACCGCTTCGATGACGTGGAGCAGGATGTCGCGCTCGTCGGAGCTCGCGGTGATGTCGAGAAAGCACAGCTCGTCGGCGCCCTGCTCGTCGTAGCGCGCCGCGATCTCGACCGGGTCGCCGGCATCGCGCAGGGCGACGAAGTTGACGCCTTTCACCACCCGGCCGGCGGTGACGTCCAGGCAGGGAATGACGCGCTTTGCCAGGGGCACGGCGCTAAGCCTTGCCGAGCGCCTTGTCGGCGGCCGCCTGGGCTTTCTTCAGGTCGAGCTTGCCCTCGTAGAGAGCGCGTCCGGCGATCGTGCCGATGACGCCCTCGGGCACCAGCTTCTCGCAGATGGCCTGCACGTCCTCGAGGCCGCTCAGCCCGCCGGAGGCGATGACCGGCGTCTTGATGGCCTTGGCGAGGCGCAGCGTCGCCTCGATGTTCACGCCGTTCAGCATGCCGTCGCGGCCGATGTCGGTGTAGATGATCGCCTCGACGCCGTACTCCTCGAATTTCTTCGCGAGATCGATGACGTCGTGGCCGGTCATCTTCGACCAGCCCTCCACCGCGACCTTGCCCTCCTTCGCGTCGAGCCCCGCGATGATGTGCCCCGGGAACGCATAGCAGGCGTCGGAGAGGAAGCCCGGGTTCTTCACCGCGGCGGTGCCGATGACGACGAAGCCGACGCCGGCGTCGATGTAGCTCTCGATGGTGTCGAGATCGCGGATTCCGCCGCCCAGCTCGATCGCCATCTGATCGCCGACCGCCTTGATCATCTCGCGGATCACCTTCTCGTTCTTCGGCCGGCCGGCGACCGCGCCGTTCAGGTCGACCACGTGCAGGCGCTTCGCGCCCTGCGCCGCCCAGTGCCGGGCCATCGCCACGGGGTCCTCGGAGAAGACGGTGGCCGTGTCCATCTTGCCTTGCTGCAAGCGCACGCAGCGCCCGTCCTTCAGATCGATGGCGGGGATGATCAGCACAAAATGAGAGCGCCGGTTGCGCTCGGTTTCATCGGAGCGGCGGACTCAGAGATGGGAACTCAAGGGGAAAATCAGGGACGCCAGCGCACGAAGTTGGAGAGAAGTTGCAGGCCCGTGGACTGGCTTTTTTCCGGATGGAACTGTACGGCAAAGATGTTATCGCGGGCAACCGCGCAGGTAAAGGGTGCGCCGTACACGCAGGTAGCCGCGGTCAGCGCCGCATCGGCCGGCGCCGGATAGTAGCTGTGCACGAAGTAGAACCGGCTGGCGCTCGCGATCCCCTCCCAGAGAGGGTGCGGGCGGGCCTGCATGACCTCGTTCCAGCCCATGTGCGGGATTTTCAACCCCGCGGCCTTGAAGCGGGGAACGCTGCCCGCCAGCAGCCCCAGGCCCGGGGTATCGCCCTCCTCGCCACGCTCGAAAAGCATCTGCAGGCCGATGCAGATCCCGAGAAAGGGCTTCTCGCGCGCGGCCGTGACCACCGCGTCGCGCGCCCCGCTGGCGGCGAGCTGGCGCATGCAGTCGGGCATCGCGCCCTGGCCCGGGACGACCACCCGGTCGGAGGCGAGGATCTCCCGCGGATCGGCGCTGACGCGCACCTGCGCCTGCGGCGCGACATGCTCGAGGGCCTTCGCCACCGAGCGCAGGTTGCCCATGCCGTAATCCACCACGGCAATCTTCAATTTAGAGCGAGCCTTTCGTGGACGGCACGGTCCCGGCCGCGCGCGGATCGGGCTCGGCGGCCATGCGCAGGGCGCGCGCGAACGCCTTGAACATGGTCTCGCACTGGTGGTGCGAGTTGTCGCCGCGCAGGTTGTCGATGTGCAGCGTCACCTGGGCGTGGTTGGTGAAGCCCTGGAAGAATTCATGGACCAGGTCGACGTCGAACTCGCCGATCAGCGCACGCGTGAACTTGACGTGATATTCGAGCCCGGGCCGGCCGGAGAAATCGACGACCACGCGCGTCAGCGCCTCGTCGAGCGGCACGTAGGCATGGCCGAAGCGGCGCACGCCGGCCTTGTCGCCGATCGCCTTGGCGAACGCCTGGCCGAGCGTGATGCCGATGTCCTCGACGGTGTGGTGCCCGTCGATGTGCAGGTCGCCCTTCGCCTCGATCTCGAGGTCCAGCATGCCGTGGCGCGCCACCTGGTCGAGCATGTGCTCGAGGAACGGCAGCCCGGTCGCGAGCTTCGCCGTACCCTTGCCGTCCAGGTTGAGCCGCACCCGGATCTGGGTTTCCTTGGTGTTGCGGGTGACTTCTGCGGTCCTCACGACGGTTCCATTTCCTTTCCTACAGCGCCTCGCGTAGTGCGTTAAGCAGTATACGGTTTTCGTCCGGCGTGCCGATCGTGATGCGCAGGTACTTCTTCATCGAAGGATCGTTGAAAAGCTTCACGAGCACGCCCTGGCGCCGTATCCCCTCGAAGATCCGATTGGGATCGGGCACCCGCAGGAGAAGGAAATTGGCCTCGGACGGGTAGACCGTCACTCCGGGAAGCGCCGCAAGCGCCTTCGAAAGCGTGTCGCGGTCGGCGCGGATGCGCGCCGCCTGCTCCTCCAGCACATCGAGCCGATCGAGCAGGAACGAGGCCGCCGCCTGGGTCAGCACGTTCACGTTATAAGGCGGGCGCACCTTGTCGAATTGCTCGATCCATTGCGGCCGCCCCGCCATGTATCCGAGCCGGATGCCGGCGAGGCCGAGCTTCGAGACCGTGCGCACCACGACCAGGTTGGGAAATTCCGGCAGCCGCGCCATGAAGCTCTTCCCGGCGAACGCGTGATAAGCCTCGTCGACGACCACCAGGCCCGGCGCGGCGCGGATCACGGCCGCCACGTCCTCCTCCGGATACAGCGTGCCGGTCGGATTGTTCGGATAGGATATGAAAACCAGCGCCGGCTTCTCCTGTTTCATGCGGGCGAGGAACGCGTCCGTGTCGAGCGAGAAGTCCTCCCGCGTCGGCACCGGCACGGTTTTCAGCCCGAAAAAGGTCGCGTACATCGCATACATGACGAAGGTGGGCGCCGGATACATCATCGCGGCGCCCGGCCGGGCGAGCGTGAGAGTCGCGAGCTGCAGCAGCTCGTCGGAGCCGTTTCCGAGGAGGATCTCCATGCCCGCAGGCACGTTCATCTTGCGCGCGATGAGCTCGCGCAGCTTGCGCGGGCTGGGCTCGGGATAGCGATTCAGATCGACGCGCGAGAGTACCTCCGCCAGCTCGCGGCGCAGGTTCTCGGGAAGCCGGTAAGGATTCTCCATCGCGTCGAGCTTCACCATCCCCTCGGAGTCGGGGACGTGGTAGTGCTTCAGCGCGAGGATCTCCGGGCGCACGACATCTTCGGGTCTCATTCGAATCTCATCTCGGCGGAGCGCGCGTGCGCAGTGAGGCCCTCGCCCTCGGCAAGGGTTTTGGCGATCTTGCCCAATGCAACGGCGGAAGCTTCGGAAACGCCGATCACGCTCGTGCGCTTCTGGAAATCGTAGACGCCGAGCGGCGAAGAAAAACGCGCGGTCCCCGCCGTGGGCAGGACATGGTTCGGCCCCGCGCAGTAGTCGCCGATCGCCTCCGAGCTCCAGCGGCCGAGAAAGATCGCGCCCGCGGCGCCGAGCTTGGGCAGCCAGGCGTCCGGATCCGCCACCGACAGCTCCAGGTGCTCGGGCGCGATGCGCGCCGAGAGGGCGCAGGCTTCGTCCAGATCGCGCGTCAGGATCAGCGCGCCGCGCGCCGCGAGGGATTTCGCGATCACATCCTTTCTCGGCATTTGCGGAAGCAGCTTTTCGATCGCCTGCTCGACCGCGCCGAGGAAGGATGATTCCGGAGAAAGCAAAAGCGCCTGCGCATCTTCATCGTGCTCGGCCTGCGAGAAGAGGTCCATCGCGACCCAGTCCGCGGGCGTCTTGCCGTCGCAGATCACCAGGATCTCCGAAGGACCGGCGACCATGTCGATGCCGACCTGGCCGAACACCTGGCGCTTCGCCTCCGCGACGTAGGCATTACCCGGGCCGACGATCTTGTCGACTCGGGGCAGCGACTTCGTTCCATACGCCAGCGCCGCCACCGCCTGCGCGCCGCCGATCGCGAACACGCGATCCACGCCCGCGAGCGCCGCCGCCGCGAGCACGAGCGGGCTGGAATTCGGGCTCACCATGATCAGCTCGCGCACGCCCGCCACCTTCGCCGGCAGCGCGTTCATGAGAACCGAGGAGGGATAAGCGGCTTTTCCGCCCGGCACATAAAGCCCCACGCGATCGAGCGCCGTCACTCGCTGGCCGAGCCGCGTGCCGTCGCGTTCGGTGTACTCCCACGATTCCTGCACTTGCTTCTCATGAAATCTCTTTATTCTTTCGGCGGCCGAGCGCAGTGCCAGCGCCTGTTGGGAGGGAACCGTCCGAAGGGAAGCCTCGAGCTTTTCCTTTCCTATTTCGAGTTCGTTCAGGGAGGACGCCGTGACACGGTCGAAGCGTCTGGTGTATTCGAGAACCGCGGCATCGCCGCGAGCGCGGACGTCGGCGATGATGGCGCGCACCGTCGCCTGGACCGCGGGGTCCTGCGTCGCTTCATAGCGCGTGAGCGCCTCGAGCTGGGCGTCGAACCCGGCATCGCGCGTGGAAAGGCGCCGCAGCTTCATCGCCGGACCGCGCCCGCGAAGGCGTCGATGAGCGGCTGCAGCGCGGCGCGCTTGGTCTTCAGCGCCGCCTGGTTGACGATCAGGCGCGCCGACACCGGCATGATGTCTTCCACTGCCACGAGGTCGTTCGCCTTCAGCGTCTTGCCGGTGGCGACGAGATCCACGATCGCGTCGGCGAGGCCGGTGAGGGGCGCGAGCTCCATCGAGCCGTACAGCCGGATCAGATCGACGTGCACGCCCTTCGCCGCGAAGTGCTCGCGCGTGATGTTCACGTACTTGGTGGCGACGCGCAGCCGCGCGCCCTG
>CAYOVM010000232.1:1762-5071 GCA_964407355.1 uncultured Enterobacteriaceae bacterium | reverse complement strand
TCGAGCGCCTGCAGGATGTGCGAGCGCAGATCCGCCTGGCTCAGCCCCGCGGTCGTCGGGTAGATCGGCGTCAGCGCGTCGGGCAGCGGCTCGCCCTCGCTCACGATGCGGTAGCGCGGATGCGCCATCTCGGCGCCGAACCAGCCCGGGCGCACTTCACCGAACGCCCGCACCCGCAGGCCGTCCTCGGCGGCGCGCTGAAACTGCTTCAGCTGGCTGCCGTAGAAGTTGAAGAAGCGCAGCACCAGCCCTTCGGCGTGCACCACGAGCTGGCGGCGCGGGCGGAAGGCGATCTCGGCGCGTCGCAGCTTCGCCTCGACGAGGACTGGCCTGCCTGGCGGCGCGGCCTGCGGCGCGGTCAGCGCGGTCTCGTCCTCGTAGCGCAGCGGCAGGTGCAGGACCAGGTCGAAGCGCGAGCGCAGCCCGAGCTTCTGCAGCGCCTTTTCCTGCAGCTTCGTCCCTTGTGACCCTCTACTTGGCGTGGAGGACCGCGTCGACTTCGACCAGCGCGCCGCGCGGCAGGCCGGCCACGCCGACCGCGGCACGCGCGGGATAGGGCTCGCGCACGTATTGGGCCATGATCTCGTTCACGCGCGCGAAGTGCGCGAGATCGGTGAGGTAGACCGTCATGCGCACCGCGTCGTCGAGCCCGAGCCCGGCGGCGGCGGCGACGGCCGCGAGATTGCGGAACACGCGGTGCGTCTGCGCCTCGACGCCCTCGGCGAGCTGCATGCTCGCCGGATCGAGCCCGATCTGGCCCGACAGGTAGACCATAGAGCCGCCGGACGCTCCACCTACCTTTACCGCCTGCGAGTACGTGCCGATGGCGGCGGGCGCGTCCTTGGTCTGGATTGCCGTCTTCATGGCGGGTATCTTAGCTCATGGGTTCGCCGCTCGAAAACCTGGAGAAGCTCATCGGCACGCCGCGCGACGGCGCGCTGCTTCGCTACTCGCTCGGACTCGAGCACCTCAAGGCCGGCGACCCGGCGCGCGCGATCGAGCACCTGCGGGACGCGGTGGCGCGCGATCCGCTGTACTCGGCGGCCTGGAAGGCGCTCGGCAAGACGCTCGAGCAGGCGGACCGCGATGCCGACGCGCTCGACGCCTATCGCCGCGGAATCGAGGCGGCGAAAAGCAAAGGCGACCGGCAGGCGGAAAAGGAAATGAGCGTGTTCGCGCGCCGGCTGGAGAAGCGCGGCTAGGCCGCCTCGAAGCGCAGCAGGCGCGGCAGCACCTCGCCCAGCCCCGTCACGAAAGCCTCCTTGCCGATCAGCGCATCCGCTCCGGCTTGCCGCGCCTGAAGCGCCGTTTCATCGGTATAGAAGAGCGCGAGCGCGACAACCGAGGGCGGCCGGACCGAAGCTTTCACGCGGCGCACCATGTCGAGGCCGCGCATCGGCACGAGCCCGAGGTCGAGCAGCAGCAGATCGGGCGCCGCCGACTCGACCAGCGCGAGGGCGTCCAGCACGCTACTGGCGGTGCCGGCAAGGGTGTAGCCGGGAAGGCTGGCGATATAGCCCGCCGCGGCCGCGAGAAACGCCGGACTGTCGTCCGCGATCGCGATGCGCTGGGGGCGCTGCGTCTTGTCCATAGGACAATAAGGTTAGAGACCGCCCGGCGCGGCCGGTATCGGGGCCTCCCCTAACGGAACACGGGAAATCCCTTAGCCGCAAAGGCCATGACGCCACTTGACACGGCGCGGGCGCGGTCGGGCTCAGCTATCGGAGACGAGGCCCGTCTTCAACGCGTAGCGCACGAGGCCGGCGACGTCGCGGATGCCCAGGCGCTCCATGATCTGCGCGCGGTGCGTCTCCACGGTCTTCACCGACAGGTTCAGATCGAAGGCGATTTCCTTGGTGCTCTTGCCGCCGGCGACGAGCTTCAGGACCTCGCGCTGGCGCGCCGTGAGCACATCGGCGACCGGCTCGCCGCCGACGCGCTGCACGTAGCCCTCGACCACCTGGCGCGACACCGCCGGGCTGAACCAGCTCTCGCCGCGCATCACGCTGCGCAGCGCGAGCTCGAGCTCGCCGGTCGCCGCATCCTTGAGGAGGTAGCCGATGGCCCCCGCGCGCAGCGCCTGCAGCACGTACTCCTCGCCGGCATGCATCGACAGGATGATCACGCGCACCCCGGGCTGCTGCTCGCGGATGCGCGCGGCGGCATCGAGGCCCGTCATCCCTTTCATGGCGATGTCCATCAGCACCACGTCGGGCCGCTCGCGCTCGGCGAGGACCAGCGCCTCCTCGCCGCTGGCCGCCTCGCCGACCACCTCGACCTGCGCCATCCCGCCCAGAAGCGAGCGCATGCCGGCGCGCACCAGCGCGTGATCGTCTGCGAGCACCACGCGAATCGGCGCGGCGGAGGATGGGTTCGGAGCGGATGGCATCAGTCGGCGGGCGCGCTATCCTTCGACGAAAGCGGGAATGTTGCCAGCAATACGGTGCCTTGTCCCGGCGCGGCGCGCATCTCGAAGGTCCCGCCGGCGAGCGCGACGCGCTCCTCCATTCCGACCACGCCCAGGTTGCCGCCGACCACCGCGCGGCGCCGTGCCGCATCCAGATCGAACCCCGCGCCGTCGTCTCGCACCGAGAGCGCGAGGCGGCCATCGGCCGTGAACAGGCGCACCCAGAGATGCTTCGCCTTCGCGTGGCGCAGCACGTTGGTGATCGCTTCCTGCGCGACGCGAAAGCACGCGGTCTCGAGGTCGGGCCCGACCCGGCGCGGCGCCTCGGCGGCGTCGAAGTGCGGCGTGAGGTTGCCGATGCTCGCCTGCCGGTCGAGGTGCGAGCGCAGCGCGGCCGCCAAACCGAGATCGTCCAGCTGCAGCGGCCGCAGGCTCAGCGAGAGCTGGCGCACCCGCTCCAGCGCATGCGTCGTGGTGTTCACGCACTCTTCCACTTGGGAGCGCAGCGTGCCGGCGCCCACGCGGGCGAGCGACTGGAGCTGGATCTTGAGCGCCGTCAGCGCCTGTCCTAGATCGTCGTGCAGGTCGCGCGCGAGGCGCCGGCGCTCCTCTTCCTGGACCTCGAGCAGCCGCCCCGACAGCGCGCGCAGCCGCTCCTGCGAGAGCTCCAGCGCGCGGCTGGTGGCCAAGTGGCGCTCGTGCTCGCGGCGCTCGGCGAGCGCGCGCCGCACCGCCGGCGCGAGGCGGGCAAGGCCGTGCTTGAGAATGTAGTCGGTGGCGCCGGCCCGCAGCGCCTCGACCGCACGCTCTTCGCCGAGCGCGCCGGAGACCAGCACGAACGGCACGAGCGCATCGGTGCGCCGAACGAAAGCGAGCGCTTCGAGCCCCGTATAGTCGGGCAG
>CAYOVM010000232.1:0-1662 GCA_964407355.1 uncultured Enterobacteriaceae bacterium | reverse complement strand
TTAGAGGCAAAGGACCTTCCCCTGGCAAACGGCAAGACTTACAAGCGCCGGTACGATTTGCAGCCGGCGCAATCGGCGAAAGCCGCGGGATTGCGCTATGTATCGGACGCCGCGCTGCCGGGCATCGCGCGCCGGCGCGCGGGCGGCGCGTTCCGCTATATCGCGCCCGGCGGAAGCGCGGTGCGCGACCGGGCGACGCTGAGACGAATCGGCGCGCTCGCGATACCGCCCGCGTGGCAGGCGGTCTGGATCTGCCCTCGCGACGACGGTCATCTGCAGGCCACCGGCCGCGATGCGCGCGGACGCAAGCAGTATCGCTATCACGCGCGCTGGCGAGAGGTGCGCGACGAGACGAAGTACGGCCGCGTCGTCGCCTTCGCGCGCGCGCTGCCGCGGATACGCCGGCGCGTCGACCAGGACCTCGCGCTGCCCGGCCTGCCGCGCGAGAAAGTGCTGGCGACCGTGGTACGGCTCCTCGAGACGACTTTCATCCGCGTCGGCAACGAGGAGTACGCCCGCCAGAATGCCTCGTTCGGCCTCACCACGCTTCGCGACCGCCAGGTCCGGGTGCAGGGCTCGAAGCTCAAGTTCCGTTTTCGCGGCAAGAGCGGCGTAGAGCACGCGATCGAGCTGTCCGACCGCAGGCTCGCCGCCGTGGTGCGGCGCATGCAGGACCTGCCCGGCGAAGAGCTGTTCCAGTACCAGGACGAGAAAGGCGAGAGCCGCGTCGTCGAGTCGCACGACGCGAACGACTATCTGCGCGAGATCGCGGGCGACGAGTTCACGAGCAAGGACTTTCGCACCTGGGCCGGAACGGTGCTCACCGCCGGCGTGCTGCATAGAGCCGGCGGCGCGGGCAGCGCCACCGAGGCGAAGCGCAATATCGCGCGCGCTATCGAGGAAGTGGCGCGCCAGCTAGGCAATACGAGCGCCGTGTGCCGCAAGTGCTACGTGCATCCGGCGGTCCTGCAATCGTATTTCGACGGCACGCTCGCCGATTCGCTTCGCGACCGGCCGAGCGAGTCGGCGGTCATCGGGCTCCTGGAGCAACGCCGCAAGCTCGACGCCGACGCCGCGCGAAGGAGCGGCGCCAACGGCGAATCCCTCGCGCCGCTGCTCGCGCGCTCTCTTTCCCCGCGCAAGCCGGGGCGCCGGGCGCGCAGCGACCGCTGGATGCGTCCTTCACGCAAACGCGCTCCCCCGCTCGCCGCGGGCGCTTCCCGATCGCTGTAGCCGCGCGGCAACAGCAAACCGCGTACCGGCGGCACGACCCTTGCTGCGTACCCTCTATGCAACCTTTTTCAATCCCTTAGAGGAGAAACGCATGAACATGAAATTACTGGGGGCGGCAGTCGCTGCCGCGCTTCTCGGCATCTCAACGGCATCCTTCGGACAAGCGGGCGGCTCGGCGGGCGGCTCCGGCGGCAGCAGCGCGAGCGGCCAGGACACCCCGCGTGAAGCCGCCGCGGCCAAGTCCGGCCCCGGAAGCAACTCCGGAAACGCGAGCGGCGCGGTGACGTCCGGCTCGACGGACTCGGCGACGGGCAACGCGACGACCGGCGCCAGCACGACGGCCGATTGCAGCACGCTCACGGGCGCGGCGAAACGGCGCTGCGAGCGCGATCACAGCTCGAGCAGCGGCAGCAGCAGCGTCCCTGTCAC
>CAYOVM010000231.1:2080-5090 GCA_964407355.1 uncultured Enterobacteriaceae bacterium | reverse complement strand
ACGATCTCGAGGAGGACGCCCTCCTCCAGGATCATGCCCTCGTTCACGCCGCCGCCGGGCGCGAGCGATTCGTAGGCGATCAGGCCGAGGTCGGCGGTGCCGTACATCTGGGTCACGGAGATGCCGCGGTCCCGCATGGCGTTTCTCAGCGCGGGAGGTAGATATTCGCCCCCGACCTGCGCCTTTTTCAGGCTGGTGATGTCGAGCTTCAGCTCGTCGGCCTTCTCGACGATCAGCTTGAGGAACGACGGCGTGCCGATGTAGCCGCTGATACCGAGGCCGCGGATCGCCGCGACCTGCATTTCGGTCTGGCCGACGCCGGTCGGCACTACGGTGCAGCCGAGGGCCAGCGCGCCCGACTCCATCATCGAGCCCGCGGGCGTGAAGTGGTAGGCGAAGCTGTTCGCGACCACGTCGCCGGCGCGAAAACCGCCGGCGAACAAGCCGCGCGCCGCGCGCCACCAGTTCGCGCCGCGTCCCTCCGGCTCGTAGATCGGGCCCGGCGACACGAAGAGTTTCGCCAGCTTTTCCACCGGCGTCGCATTCAGCCCGCCGAGCGGGGGAAGCTGCTTCTGCAGCGCGCCGAGATCGGATTTACGGGTGACGGGCAGCGTGGCGAGCGCGGCGCGCGACTTCACTTTCTCGGGCTTTACGCGCGAAAGGATCTTCGCGAAACCCGGCGCGTGACGCTTCGCGTGCCCGATCAGCTTCGGCAGCGCGGCCATCAGCGCGGCCTCGCGCGCCTTGGGCGAGCGGGTCTCGAGCCGGTCGAAGTATTCGGGCTTGTTCTTCTTCAAAGCCAGCGTTTTCTACGTCGATACGACTTCACGTCGCGGAAGCTTTTGCGGCCGCCGGAGGAGAACCCCAGGTAGAACTCCTTCACGTCCTCGTTCTCGGCGAGCGCGGCGCCTTCGCCGTCCATCACCACGCGGCCGTTCTCGAGGATGTAGCCGTAGTCGGCGTACTTCAGCGCGATGTTGGTGTTCTGCTCGGCGAGCAGGAAGCTCACGCCTTCGGCGCGGTTGAGCTCCTTCACGATCTCGAAGATCTCCTCGACGAGCTGCGGCGCGAGGCCCATCGACGGCTCGTCGAGCAGGATCATCTTCGGCCGCGCCATCAGCGCGCGGCCGATGGCGGTCATCTGCTGCTCGCCGCCCGAGGTGTAGCCCGACTGGGAGTGGCGGCGCTCCTTGAGGCGCGGGAAATACTTGTAGACCTTGTCGAGGTCTTCGACGATTCCCGCACCTAGCGCGCCACGGGTGTAGGCGCCGGTGAGCAGGTTCTCCTCGACCGTCAGGTGCTGGAAGCAGTGCCGGCCTTCCATGACCTGGCAGATACCGAGCTTCACCAGCGCCGCCGGATCGAGCTGGTCGATGCGCGAGCCGCGGAACAGGATCTGGCCCTTGGTGACGTCGCCGCGCTCGGCGCGCAGCAGGTTGGAGATCGCCTTCAGGGTGGTGGTCTTGCCCGCGCCGTTCGCGCCCAGGAGCGCGACGATCTGCCCTTCCCGCACCTCGAGCGACACGCCCCTCAGCACCAGGATGACGTGGTCGTAGATGACCTCGATGTTGCTGACCGAGAGGTAAGGCGTTGCCAATCGAATTCTCCTGCCTCAGAAAACCGAACGGCGGGACTCGCCCGCCGCTCTGTCCGCAACCCGCCGCCCGCGCTACATGCCTTCCTTCGAGCAGTCGCGCGGCGTGATGCCTTTTTCCTTCGCGTACTGCGCGGCGTCCTCCTCGACCTTGGCGCGCACCAGCTTGCGGTCGGGCTGCATCCAGTCGCTGATGACCTTCCACTTCGCGCCGTCCCATTGCTGGAACTTCACCAGGCCCGAGCCTTCGTGGTCGAGGCAGGAGACCTTGACCGTCGGCATGAGCCCGGTGGCGCCGAGCTCCTTCAGGCGCTTCTCGTCGATGTTCAGGTTCTCGATGCCCCAGCGCATCTGCTCGCCGGTGATCGGCTTGCCCTTGCCGAACTTCGCCTGCGCGAGGCGGATGGCCTCGGCGGTGACGATGCCGGCGACCACGCCGCGCGTGTGGTAGATCGAGCCGAAGCGCGACTTGTCCTCGAACTCGCCCTTGCCCTTGTCGTAGACGAACTTCTTCAGGTCCTTCATCACCGGAAAATCGGTGCCCGGGGCGTTGAAGCCGGAGGAGATGAAGCCCTTGGCCGCCGCGCCGGCGGGCAGGACGTCCTCTTCCGCGCCCGACCACCACACGCCGATCATCTTCTCGCGCGGGTAGCCGACTTTTGCCGCGGCCTTGAGCGCCGTCGGGTTCATCACGCCCCAGCCCCAGAGAATGACCCAGTCGGGCTTCGCCTGCCGGATCTGCAGCCACTGCGACTGCTGCTCGTTGCCCGGGTGCGGGACCGCGAGCAGGTTCAGCTCGAAGCCGTACTGCTTGGACATGTCGGTGAGGACCGGGATCGGCTCCTTGCCGTAGGCCGAGTCGTGGTAGACGAGGGCGATCTTCTTGCCCTTCAGCTTGTCCATGCCGCCGCTCTTCTCGCCGATGTACTTGACCATCACCGTGGCCTGCGACCAGTAGGTGGTGATGAGCGGGAAGACGTACGGGAACACGCGTCCGTCGGCGGCCGAGGTGCGGCCGTAGCCGAGCGAGATCACCGGTATCTTGTCGGCGGTCGCCTTCTCGATCAGCGAGTAGGTGATGCCCGTCGAGAGCGGATGGATCACCGTCGCCCCGGTGGGGCCCTTCTTCTTCGAGCGCTCGTAGCACTCGACGCCGCGGGCGTTGTTGTATTCGGTCTCGCACTTCTCCCAGGTGAGCTTGACGCCGTTGATGCCGCCGTCGCGCTCGTTGAGCATCGCGAAGTAGTCGATGATGCCGCCGCCGAAGCCCGAGCCGCCCGGAGCATAGGGACCGACCCAGTAGTAGTTGGCGGGAATGAACTGCTCGTTCTGCGCAGCCGCGGGCGCCGAAACGACGGCAGCCGCGAAGAGCGCCACAGCTAGCGAATTGCGTTTCATGGAAATCCTCCTCCTGAG
>CAYOVM010000231.1:0-1980 GCA_964407355.1 uncultured Enterobacteriaceae bacterium | reverse complement strand
TGTTCCAGATAGCGAAACAAAAGTATAGCCGTTATTTCCGGCGTCCTAGTGGGGGAACGGCCACAGGCGCAGCTTTTCCTTCGCGATCTGCCACAGCCGGGCGAGGCCGTTCGGCTCGACGATCAGGAAAAAGACGATGAGGCCGCCGAAGATGATCACCTCCAGGTTGGAGACGAACGCATGGGGGATCTCGATGCCGAGCAGGTCCTCGAGCGCCTTCGAGCTGAGGTTGAGGAAGATCGGAAAGAGGGTGATGAACGCGGCGCCCAGGAACGAGCCGAGGATCGACCCCACGCCGCCGATGATGATCATGAAGAGGATGCGAAACGAAAGATCGAGGATGAACGCCTCGGGCTCCACCGTGCCGAGGTAGCAAAACGCGTACAGCGCGCCCGCGACGCCGCAGTAGAACGAGCTGATGCCGAAGGCGAGCAGCTTCGTCTTCATCATCGGAATGCCGATGACGCTCGCGGCGACGTCCATGTCGCGCACCGCCATGAAGGCGCGCCCGGTCTGGCTGCGCACCAGGTTCTTGGCGAGGAGCGCCATGACGGCGACCACGGCGAGGGTCAGCACATACTTGGACGCAGGCGTGTCGAACGCATAGCCGAGGATCTCGATCTTCTGCGCGGCGATGACGCCGGAGGAGCTGTAATTGGAGAACCACGGCACGCGGTTGATCACCCAGAGCACGAAGAACTGGCAGGCGAGCGTCGCCACCGCCAGGTAGAACCCCTTGATGCGCAGGCTCGGCAGCCCGAACACCAGGCCCACCGCGGCGGCCGAGAGGCCGCCTATGGCGAACGCGCCGAGGATCGGCATGTGCGGCACGCGCAGCATCGCGTTGTAGGCCATGAAGGCGCCGACCGCCATGAACGCCCCGGTGCCGAGCGAGATCTGCCCCGCGTACCCGGTGAGGATGTTGAGCCCGAGCGCGGCGAGCGAGAACACGAGGAACGGCGTGAGGATCGCCGAGAACCAGTATTGATTGCCGATGAACGGCACGACCAGGAACGCGAACGCGAGCAGCGCCGCGACGCCGATGCGGTCCTGCAGGATCGGAAAGATCTGCTGATCCTGGGCGTAGGTCGACTTGAACTGCCCGGCTTCGCGATAAAGCATGGCTTAGACCCGGTCCATGATCTTCTCGCCGAACAGACCCTCGGGCCGCACCAGCAGGAAAAGCAGCGCGAGGACGTAGGCGAACCAGCTTTCGATGCCGCCGCCGACATACGGCCCGAGATACACCTCGGCGAGCTTCTCGCTCGCGCCGATGATGAGGCCCCCGACAATCGCGCCGGGGATCGACTCGAAGCCGCCGAGGATCAGCACCGGCAGCGCCTTCAGCGCGAGAAAGGTGAGCGCGAACTGCACGCCGTTCCTGGCGCCCCACAGGAGCCCCGCCGCCAGCGCGACGAAGCCCGCCACCGACCAGACGATCGCCCAGATGTGCTGCAGCGGGATTCCCACCGCGAGCGCCGCCTGGTGATCGTCGGCCACCGCGCGCAGCGCGCGGCCGATGCGCGTCTTCTGGAAGAAGATCGCGAGCCCCGCCACCAGCGCGCCGGCGACGAGCGCGCCGAAGATGTCGAACTGGCTGATGTTGATGTTCGCCTTCGCCGACAGCCATTCCATCGGCACGTCGGGAATGCCGAGCTCGAGGTTGTGCGGCTGCGAGCCCCACAGGAGCTGCGACAGCCCCTCGAGCACGAAGGTGAGCCCGATGGTCGCCATGAAGAGCGTGATCTGCGGCTGGTTGACGAGCGGCCGCAGCACCACGCGCTCGATCGCGATCCCGAGCGCCACCATGATCGCGAGCGTGACGAGCAACGCGAGCCACGGATTCCAGCCGCGCTCGGTGAGCGACACGAAGGTAAGCGCGGCGAAGAAGACCATCGCGCCTTGGGCGAAATTGAACACGCCGGAAGCCTTGTAGATCAGCACGAAGCCCAGCGCGACGAGCGAATACATCACGCCCGC
>CAYOVM010000230.1:0-5104 GCA_964407355.1 uncultured Enterobacteriaceae bacterium | reverse complement strand
TGCCCGAGGATCTCGGTTTGACTTCAAAATAGATCAATAACCAATTGTTGTCAATGGGTTTTTGACTACTGCGTCAGAATGAGCTCGAGTTGCCGCTCGACGTAGGTAGCCGCGGTATTTGCGGGGCCGCATGCGTTGCTGTTGCATCCGGTAGCCGTGATCCTGAAAACGTTTACGGCAGTTCCCCCCTCGGGTTCATTCACCAGCGCGACGCACGTAACCTCGGCCCGAAAACCCGCCAGTCCGGGCTGCGTGAAGACCAGCGATTGGATCGGCGCCAAGCAGCTCCCGTTGCGCAATTGCTGATAGGCGCCCCAGTCGATGCCGCTCCGCGCCGCCTGGTAGGCCCTTGCGCCCTGCTCGTCCTGGATCGCGGCCTCGAGCTGGCCGGTCGAAATCGTGAGCAGATAAGTCCCGATGGCCGCCAGCGTGACGAGGACGAATATCGCCATCATCAGCGCGAACCCCCTGGCGGGGCGACTCTTATGCTGCATTGCACTCACGGCACGTTGCTCACGTGAACCGAGTGGTAAAGAGACACGGTTTCGTTTCCGCCGTCCGATCGCGCTTTGGAAAGGGTCAGGCGCAAGGTAAGAAGGCCGATTTGGGGCCCCGTGTTAGGCACGTACTCGAAGACGCAGTTGCCCACGTTGTCTGCGATCACCCGCGAAGTGCCACCCACGAAGCTGGCGGGGGCAGCAGGCTGCGCAAGAGTCATCTGGTAGCCGGAACGCCGGAGCAGACTGCCCCCTGAGCAGTCGTAGGTCACCGGCTCCGGCAAGCCCGCGGCAGTCCCGTTTACGATGTAAAAACGCCTGCCCGGCGAATCGTGCAGCGTGCGATCGAATGCGGTGGCGGACGTGATGTCGATCCGCTCGCGCGTGCCTTCCGCGACCGCCGCCGAAATTCGGCGGCGATTCAGTATGCCGACGATGGCGTAGGCATTCTGCCCGTCGAACCCCGGCCCGTAGTTGTTCAGGACCACCCAGTCGGTCGTCGTGATCGCAGCCGCGTTCGAGAGCGAGCCGATCGTCTTGAAGCAGGTATCCACGACATCGAACGAAAGCTGGTCGCTGGCGGGCGTGCCGACGCCGGTATCGGGGCAATTCGCGCCGCCCGCGAGGCCGGGACCGTCCGCGCGATAACGCCCTCCCGCACGTACGGGGATGAATTCGAGGAAGCGAAAGGTGGCGTCCGTTCGCACGCTGTTCGGCAAAGCGAGACGCACCTCGCGGCCGATCCGCTGCAATGCATTGTCCGCGATATCGGTGAGCTCGGCGCGCGTGGTGACATCGATCGCCTGGCGCACCGGATAAATGAAGTAAATCGTGGCGCCCGCAATGATCGCGACCAGCACCATCGCGACCACCAGCTCGATCAGCGTCACGCCGCGCGCCGCGCGCTTCAGCTCAGGGCGAATTCGGCGCATAGCGCAACCTGTAACCCTGGAGGCTGACGGCGATTCCCGTCGGCTGATGGGTCGCGGTAACCGTGATTCGCAGCGCTTCCGCGAGCGGCACGCCGGGCAATTCACCGCCCGCGTTCTGCACGTTGACCAGAACCGAATAGTTTTCGAGACCCGGAATCGGCGTGGCGTTATCAATGGTACGAATTGTCCCCGCGGCCATTCCAAACCCGTCGTAGTCGTTTACGTTGTCGAAACGCGGGGCGGCGTACCGAGTTTCCCCTTCGGCCCCGATCACCTCGTCGACGGTGCAACCCCCGCCGGGACTCCCCGTCGCCGTGTACACGTTCGCATCATCCGGATCGCAGTACGTAAAAGCGCGCAGCTCGATTTCCTCGAGAAGCGAAGAGGCGATCGCCAGAGCTTGCTTGCGCACAAGGGGATCCACGCTGGCGCTAGTAAGACGGTTGTAGAGCGCGCCGATCCCCACTAATCCGATGGCGAGGACGATGATGAATATCACCACCTCGACCAGCGACATGCCTCCTTGGCGACGGCTAGAAGACATAGCCGGTTTCTGGGGTCACCGTGACCGGTTTGCCGCCGACGGTGAACACTGCCCCGGCGATAGGACTAGGCTGTCCTAGCCCGTTGAATGCGAACGTGACCGGACTTAGCGTCACGCCGGTCGGCGCGACAAGCACGTAGGGGTTGCCGGTGGCAAGGTCCGTAAGCGGCGTTGCAGTGACCACGCACAACCCGTTGTCATAGAACAGATCGACCCGCCCGGCGCTCACGGACACAAAGACGCAACGCCGATGCGCGACCGCCTGCCGCTGCGCGTATCGCACTCCGGCTTTGACCTGCTCGTGATACCAGGCGGCCTTGCTTTCGGTATCAGTGAGTCGCGGAATGGCGATCGCTGCGAGGATGGCGGCGATGACCATAACGACGACCAGCTCTATCAGCGAGAAGCCATGCGTGCGACTCATTTCGCCCATTTAGGCACCTTCCCAGACAAATCGAGCTCTTTGAGCACCAGCGCGCGTTCGGTTCTCGCCAGGGAATTGTCCGGTGCAAGCTTGATCGCGTGCTCGGACCACGCGATCACCGTGGCCTTGTCCGCGGGCGTAGGCAGCACAGCCCGCAGCGCGCGATGCATAGTGATGCGGCCAAGGAGGTTACGAACTTCGCGCGGGTTTGCCGCAACCCCATCGGCAAAGGCTCGATCAGCGAGCTGCGCGGCTTCGGGCTTGCGATTCTGCGCCGCCTGCGCCAGCCAGAACTGACCCGCGTACCAGTGATAGCGCCAATCTCGCGGCTCGAGCCTGCGCGCCACTTCGAACCAGTATGCGGCGCTTTCGCCTTGTGCTGAACGCCACTGTCGATGCGCGTATCCCGCCGCCGTCTCCGCCGCCACCGGCATTGCGAGCACCCATACTCCGAGGGTAGCCGCCGCCGCGCCGCCGGCTCTTCGCAATGGCTCGGACGCCGGATGCCGGGTGCGTTTCGACGACTCGCTACGCGTTGCGTGAGGCAAGAGCGAGTCGAGCACACCGAGCATCGCACCGTATATAAGCAGGCATACAGGAATGTAGAAGGGAAAATCCACGAAAGCGTGCGCCGCCATCGAAGCAAGTCCGGCAACCAGCGCCATGAGCATCAAGCGATCGGTCGAATCCGACTCAAGCTTGGGCGCCGCTTGCCATGCCGCAATCAGCGGCAACATGACAATAGCCAGCAAACCCGCCAATCCCGGGACGCCGAGCTCCAGCAAGGTCTGCAGATAGTCGTTGTGCGCGAAGAACGTAATGGAGTTCTCGTAGGTGGCGACGCTGGCGCGCCCGGCCTCGAGCAAGTAGTAGTAGCCGAGATATCCGAAGCCGGTTAATAGCGAAGACGGCGCGATGGAGCGCCAGGCCAGCTCATACAGCTCGAGCCGCGCGAGCCACGATTGCGAAGCCAGCATGGAGTAAGACTGAACTTGCTGCGGCACCGCGCCCGACGGGCCAATCATGCCCAGGGTCCAGTTCCAGACGTGAGGGCCAACAGACGCCGCCAACCAAGCCACCGCGAAGATCGAGATCAGAATGGCGACGGCATGGTGCCGGACCAAGATGCCCGCCCGGCGGCCGAACCGCCAAGCGAACAGCCCGCCAATCGCGAGGGCGAACCACCCGCCTCGGCTTGCCGCCGCAATGATCGCGGCGGCCAACATCACCGACGCGGCAATCAATATTCCACGGCCCTTGCCGATCACGACGCATACCAGCGAAGGCAGGAGTATCAGGTTGAGCGTGGAGCTTAGCGTCGCAGGGGTCTCGAAAAAAGCATGCGCCCGCGCCTCGCCACGCAGATTCTGCGATAGCCCCCACGCCGCTACGCAAACCGCGAACACCAGCGCGGCGCCAAACAGCCACCGAGCGTTTTCCGGCCCCGCCCGCCGGCCAAGGAAGAAGCCTCCCAAAAGAAATGCCGCGTGGTACTGCGCGGCCGCGGTATAGGACGGATTCACCCACTTGTTCGTCACTACCATCCATGTCGCCAAGGACACAACGGCTACCGCTAACGGTGTGAAACTTGGTGTCTTGGCGCTTTGCGAAATCACGAAGCAGGCAGCGGCGAGTGCAACCAAGGCAAACGCCCACAGCGAGGGCGAAGCCTCCACTGACCCTTGCGCAGCCAGCGCAAGCGCCAAAAACGAAAAAGGGGCCAAAAGGCCCCCTTTTTTTGTGCTGCTCGAGCGTATTGCCGTCAGCAAGACATTAATGCGATGCAGCTGTCGAGGTCACGGACACAGGGTAGTGGGGAGTGCAGCGCACGCTGTCTGTGAGGGGTTATTCGTAGCCTTGGCGACGAAGTTGCACGCTGAAGGGTTAGTAATGGTGACTCCGGAAGTCCCGGCCGTCACGGCGGTGAGAATCTCAGCACCCGTGTGCGAGCGTCTATTGGAAGCGTAGAGCAGAACAGCTTGGGACTGCACCGCTGCGCAGGCACCCGACTCCACCGCGGCGTACGCACCCGCCTGTACGCCAGTGAATTGCGGTACCGCCACCGCGGCAAGAATGCCGAGGATCACTATGACAACCACCAGCTCAATCAGGGTAAACCCCGCCTGCATCGTGTGCTTCATCTCTTTATGCTCCCTTTAGTTGGCTCCGCGTGGCTCACGACGTACGTACCGGCGGAGTCACTCCTGGCCACAGTTTCGCACAGCGAGTGTCTTTGAGTGCTGGAATTTTGTCAAGAAAAGCAAAGACATTGGCGGGGGAAGCGCGCAGCTCGGGTGGCTTTCAGAGGACATGGTTGTCCCATCGGTAGTCCGAAGTGGGCACGAGCATAAAGAGTTCCGGGCCTCGCAGTTCGAGCCTGAAGCGGATTGCGCCCTCCGGGTCGGGGGTGGTCAGCGCACGGTGCAATCGAGGCAAATAGATCAGCTCGCCACGGCTGCGGTCGAAGACCCACTGGCCGCGCTCCAGCGCTGCGAGGTTCGGTGAATCAATCTCACCGAGGAAATTGGCGGGCGAGACTCCGGCAAGCTCGAAGGGATTGCGCCGCCGGTCGTTTACCGCTTTTCCCGCCAGCATGCCGTAGGCGCGTCGCACGTTGAGCGCCGCGTTGACGTTATTCACGGTAAGCATCACGACGGTACGTTCGGCAAGCTCCATGTAGTAGAGGACCCGATCGAGAAACACCGCC
>CAYOVM010000229.1:0-5127 GCA_964407355.1 uncultured Enterobacteriaceae bacterium | reverse complement strand
GGGCAGTGGTATTCGACGGGGTAGAGGCGGAAGACGCGCATCAGCTCTTCGGGGAACACTTTCGTCAATAGGCCGTAGGGCTGGGCGTCGCGGGTTTCGTCGAGGGTGAGGGTGTTGGCGAGGTGGGTGACGCGGTTCCAGCCGTCGGGGTCGCGAGCGTCGGCGCCGGGGAGCTTCTCGAGGAGCAGGCCGCAGATGGCGCCGGCGTCGGCGTAGAGGCGGAGGAAGGTCGTGAGCTGCTCGGACCGGGAGAGGTAGTTCTCGAAGATGTTCTCGAGCGTCTCGCCTTCGAGCGGCACCAGGCTCTGGTAGAGCTGGCCGCTCTTCAGGTCCTCCAGGGTCACGGAGAGCTTGCCGTCGCCGAGGAGGACGCGCTCGTTCGCCGCCGCCACGCCGCTTCCTTCGTAGCGCGCCATGCCGCGGATGCGCAGCTCGGCGGTGCAGTCGGACACCAGCAGCTTGACCGGGCCCGAACCTTGCACTTGCATCGTGATCCGACCGGAGCCCTTTTGATTCGCGCCCAGCAGGATATTCAGCGCGGTGGTGTGGCCAAGCAGCGACACGATGCTGCGCGGGTAGCCGCGACCGTCGAGCATGTGCTGCCAGGCGCCCGTGAGGCACGCGAGGCGGCCCCGGATATCGAGGTCCTCGAAGAGGAAGCGCTGGACGTAGTCGGTCTGCATGTCAAAAGTATAGCCATCCCCGGCCGCTCGCCGAGGTAGATCAAACAGGGTTTGTAGTGCTAAACCATAAAGTTAGATGAGCGCCATTTCCGAACGCGTCAGCGGCATGACGGGACACGACCTGTATCTGTTCCGCGAGGGCACGCACACGCGCCTGTACGAGAAGCTCGGCGCACAGATCGTGCCCGACGGCGCGCGCACCGCGGTGCGCTTTTCCGTGTGGGCGCCGAACGCGCAGTCGGTCTCGGTGATCGGCGATTTCAACGGCTGGGATCCGCGCAAGCATCCCATGCAGCAGGCGGGCGACTCGTCCGGCATCTGGCAGGCGATCGTTCCCGAGGCGAAGCACGGCAGCATTTACAAGTACCACATCGTCTCGAACGGCGGCAATTTCCGCGTCGACAAGGCCGATCCCTATGCCACACGCAGCGAGCTGCCGCCGCGCACCGGCTCGGTGGTGTGGGACCTTTCGTACGAATGGAACGACGCGGCCTGGATGAGCGGCCGCAAGAAGGCCAACGCGCTCGATGCGCCCTGGTCGGTGTACGAGGTGCATCTTGGCTCGTGGCGGCGCTCCCCGGAGGAGCCGGGGCGGTTGCTCAGCTATCGCGAGCTCGCGCCGCAGCTCGCCGAGTACTGCAAGCGCATGGGCTTCACGCACGTGGAGCTGATGCCGATCATGGAGCATCCGTTCTACGGCTCGTGGGGATACCAGTCGACCGGCTACTTCGCGCCGAGTTCCCGCTACGGCACGCCGCAGGACTTCATGCACTTCGTCGATCAGCTGCACCAGAACGGCATCGGCGTGATCCTCGACTGGGTGCCGTCGCACTTTCCGTGGGACCAGCACGGCCTGGGCTTCTTCGACGGCACGCACCTCTACGAGCACTCCGACCCGCGCCAGGGGCATCACCCCGACTGGGCGAGCGCGATTTTCAATTACGGAAGGAACGAAGTAAGAGCCTTTCTCGCCTCGAGCGCGCGCTTCTGGCTCGACCGCTACCACGCCGACGGCCTGCGGGTCGACGCGGTGGCCTCGATGCTTTATCTCGACTACGGGCGCAAGGCGGGGGAGTGGATCCCGAACCGGCACGGCGGGCGCGAGAACCTCGAGGCGGTCGACTTCCTGCGCATGCTGAACGAGGGCGTGTACCGCGATTTTCCGGACGTGCAGACCATCGCCGAGGAATCCACCTCGTGGCCGCAGGTGTCGCGGCCGGTGTACCTCGGGGGCCTCGGCTTCGGCATGAAGTGGAACATGGGCTGGATGCACGACACGCTCGACTACTTCAAGAACGACCCGATCCACCGCAAGTACCACCACGACGAGCTCACCTTCAGCCTGTGGTACGCGTTCCACGAGAACTTCGTCCTGCCGCTCTCGCACGACGAGGTGGTGCACGGCAAGGGCTCGCTCATCGGCCGCATGCCGGGCGACGCCTGGCAGCAGTTCGCCAACCTCAGGCTGCTGTTCGGCTGGATGTGGGGCCATCCGGGCAAGAAGCTCCTCTTCATGGGCGGCGAGTTCGGCCAGCGCCGCGAATGGGCGCACGAGCAGAGCCTCGAATGGCACGTGCTTCAGATGGACCCGCGCCATGAAGGCGTGCAGCGCTGGGTCGCGGACCTCAACCGCGAATACCGGGGCAACGAGGCTCTCTTCAGGAAGGATTTCTCGCAGGACGGCTTCGAGTGGATCAGCCGCACGGACTGGGAGCAGAGCGCCGTCGCCTTCACCCGGAAAGATTCAAACGGCAATCCCGTGGTCGTCATCCTCAACTTCACTCCGGTCGTGCGCCACGGCTACCGCGTCGGCGTGCCGCGCGGAGGCCGCTGGCGCGAGCTGCTGAACAGCGACGCGCAGATCTACGGCGGCAGCGGCGTCGGCAACCTCGGCGGCGTCGACGCCGAGGCGCAGCCCTACGACGGCCAGAGCCATTCGGTCTCGTTGTCCTTGCCCCCCCTTGGAGCGATTTTCCTCAAGCCTGCCTGAGCCGGCACAAGAAGCGCGAACCGCGCCGGCGCGGGCGATCGTCGAATCGGTCCGCCCGGAAGTCGACTGCGGCCGCTATCCGGCGAAGCGCGCCCTCGGCGACGAAGTCCTCGTCGAGGCGGATGTATTTGCGGATGGGCACGATGCCGTCGTCGCTCTTCTTCTCTTCAAGCACAAATCGGAAAAAGAGTGGAAATGCCTGCCGATGGCGTTCCACGGCAACGACCACTGGAGCGCCTCGTTCCGCGTCGAGAAGCTCGGCCGCTACGAGTACACCGTGCGCGGCTGGACCGATCCCTTCCTCACCTGGCAGCGCGACCTGAAGAAGCGCTACGACGCGGGCCAGGATCTCTCGGTGGACTTTTTGATCGGTGCGGAGCTTGCTTCACCTGAATTAAAGAATGTTCTTTCCGATAAATCCATTCAGGATGAAGAACGCTACCGAGCTGCGATAGCGGCTACGCCGGAGCCTCCGGACGCTTCGCGGGTGTCTGCTTACGAAAGAATTCTTGAGATACAGGTGGATCCGGTCAAGGCGAGGTTCAGCAGCTGGTACGAGCTGTTTCCGCGCTCGGTGCGCGGCGACGGGCAGCACGGCGGCTTCCGCGACCTGATCGAGCGCCTGCCGTATGTCGCGGAGATGGGCTTCGATGTCCTCTATCTGCCGCCGATCCATCCGATCGGAACGACGGCGCGCAAGGGAAAGAACAACGCCGTCGTCGCGCAGCCGGGCGACGTGGGAAGTCCCTGGGCGATCGGCGCGGAGGAGGGCGGGCACAAGGCGATCCATCCGCTTCTGGGAAGTTTCGATGATTTTGATGAATTGATAAAAAAATCCAAAGAGCTTGGAATCGACGTCGCGCTCGACATCGCCTTCCAGAGCTCGCCCGACCATCCATACGTCCGCGAGCATCCGGAGTGGTTCCGCTGGCGGCCCGACGGGACGGTGCAGTACGCGGAGAACCCGCCGAAGAAATACCAGGATATCTACCCATTTGATTTTGACTCTCAAACGACTCTTCATCTGTGGATGGAGTTGAAGAGTGTCTTTGAATTCTGGATTTCCCACGGCGTGAAGATCTTCCGCGTCGACAATCCGCATACCAAGCCGTTCGCGTTCTGGGAGTGGGCGATCGGCGAGTTGAAGCGTGAACACCCGGAGCTGATCTTCCTGTCGGAAGCGTTCACCCGGCCGCGGATCATGCACCGGCTCGCGAAGCTCGGCTTCACCCAGTCGTACACGTACTTCACCTGGCGCAATACGAAGCAGGAGCTGGTCGAGTACTTCACGGAGCTGTCGCAGGATCCGTCGCGCGAATACTTCCGGCCGAACGTCTGGCCGAACACGCCCGACATCCTGCACGCCGCCCTGCAGCACGGCGGCCGGCCGGTGTTCATCACGCGTGTGGCGCTCGCGGCGACGCTCGCGGCCAACTACGGCCTCTACGGTCCCGCGTACGAGCTCATGGAGGCGAAGCCGCGCGAGCCGGGCAGCGAGGAGTACCTGAGCTCCGAGAAGTACGAGATCAAGCGCTGGGATCTGGAGCGGCCCGATTCCCTGAAGCAGATCATCAAAAGGCTGAACGGCATAAGAAAGGAAAACCCGGCCCTGCACTCGGACTGGAGCCTGCGCTTCCACGACATTCCCAACGATCAGCTTCTCGTCTTCTCGAAAAGACACGAGGCGAACCTGATCATCGTCGCAGTGAACCTCGATCCCCGCAACGTCCAGTCGGGATGGGTGAATCTCGATCTCGGCGAGCTTGGAATGTCGAATGAAGAGACATTTCAAGTACAGGATCTGCTGGGCGGGGGGCAGTATCAGTGGAAGGGCGCGCACAACTACATCGAGCTCAGCCCGTATACGCTGCCGGTGCACGTGTTCCGGATCCTAAGAAGCGTCACGTGACCTCGACGACGCCCGTTGAAGTGAGCGCTCTCAGCGCGGGCGCGGCGCACTCGGGCGCCGGCGCGGGCGTGGTCCATGCGGCCGACCCGCTCTGGTACAAGGACGCGGTCATCTACCAGGTGCACGTCAAGGCGTTCTTCGACTCCAACAACGACGGCATCGGCGACTTCCGCGGGCTGTGCTCCAGGCTCGACTACATCCGCGACCTCGGCGTCAGCGCCATCTGGCTGCTGCCTTTCTATCCCTCGCCGCTGAAGGACGACGGCTACGACGTCGCCGACTACCACAACGTGCACCCGCAATACGGCACGCGCGAGGACTTCCGCACCTTCGTGCGCGAGGCGCAGAGCCGCGGGCTGAAGGTGATCACCGAGCTCGTCATCAACCACACCTCGGACCAGCACCCGTGGTTCCAGGCGGCGCGGCGCGCGCCGAAGGGCTCGAAGAAGCGCGACTGGTACGTCTGGAGCGATACCAACCAGAAATACCAGGGCACGCGCATCATCTTCACCGACACCGAGACCTCGAACTGGACCTGGGACCCG
>CAYOVM010000228.1:0-5153 GCA_964407355.1 uncultured Enterobacteriaceae bacterium | reverse complement strand
GCTCGATCGCCGACCAGGCGCGCACCATCCGCATCCCGGTGCACATGATCGAGACCATCAACAAGATGAACCGCATCTCGCGCCAGATCCTGCAGGAGACCGGGCAGGAGCCGGATCCGGCGACCCTGGCGCAGAAGATGGAGATGCCCGAGGAGAAGATCCGCAAGATCCTCAAGATCTCCAAGGAGCCGATCTCGATGGAGACGCCGATCGGCGACGACGACGATTCCCACCTGGGCGACTTCATCGAGGACCAGTCGACCCTTGCCCCCTCGGACGCCGCCACCTATGCCAGCCTGCGCGACGTCACCAAGGAGGTGCTGGATACCCTGACGCCGCGCGAGGCGAAGGTGCTGCGCATGCGCTTCGGCATCGAGATGTCCACCGACCATACGCTGGAGGAAGTCGGCAAGCAGTTCGATGTGACCCGCGAGCGCATCCGCCAGATAGAAGCGAAAGCTCTGCGTAAGCTGCGACATCCGTCACGTTCGGAGCGGTTGAAGAGCTTCCTCGACCAGGAAGGGTAGATAAAACGGGGTCGTTCCGGCTCCGGAATCGCCATACCGCTGGACTACTGGATAACGCTCCAGTAAATTGCTGACGAAGGGGAGCAGGTCGCCCTCGGCGACTGCTGCACGCGAACGGCTCAACTCACAAAAATAGAAAGCGACGACGTAGTTCCTCTCGATCTGCGCAAGGCAGATGACGTGGGGAGCACGAGCGAATTCGGCTTTCGCGGCTTCAGCGAGCTCTCCGGCGACTGGTACTGGGAGCAGGACTCGCAGCTGCGCCTCACCTTCATGTCGTGCCGGCCGGAGGAGAAGCCGGGCGTGGACCTGGCGGCCTACCTCGGCCGCAAGCGCTGGGACCAGCCGGCGCTCAACCTGACCCAGGCGGACTGGGACCGGCACCGCGCCCAGGTCGAGCGCCACGAGCCCTTCCGGGATTTCGAGATCCAGTGCCTCGGCCACGATGGCCACATGGTCTGGCTGTCGCTGAGCGCCCAGCCGGTCTTCGAGGACGCACGCCGCTTCAGGGGCTACGTCGGCGTCGGCCGCAACATCACCGAGCACAAGCGCGCCGGCCAGCTCCTCGCGCTCGAGCACGCGGTGGCGCGCTGCCTGACCGACGCCCCGAGCGTTCCGGAAGCGCTGCAGGGTGCGTTGCGCGCGATCTGCGAGGCCGACGCCTGGGACTGCGCCGACTTCTGGAAAGTCGACGACACGGCGCGCACCCTGCGCCGCAGCGCGCACTGGAGCGCGCCGAGCATGGCGGCGATCCTCGGGCTCGCGGGGCGTCCTACCGATACCCCGCACGTACCCTCGATGGAGCTGGCGGTGTCCGCCTGGCAGGCGGGCGAGCCGCTGTGGATTCCCGATTCGACGCAGGACGCCCGCGCGCAGCGCGCGTTGATGCCCAAGGAGACGGGGCTGCGCACCGCGCTGCTCTTTCCGGTGCGCCAGGGCCGGCGCGTGGTCGGCGTGCTGGACCTGAGCTGCCGCGCGACACGAGCCCTGGAGGAGCGCCTGCTGGACACCCTGCATGCGATCGGAAACCAGATCGGGCAGCTCCTGCAACGCGCCGCGGCCGAGCAGGCACGGGGCGAACACGAGGCGCGCCTGCGAAGCCTCACCAACCTCACCTCGGACTGGTACTGGGAGATGGACGCCGCCTACACCTTTACGCGCCTCGAAGGCCGGCGCGTCACGGGCGGCGACAAGGACCTGGAGCGCCGCCTGATCGGCATCCGCCGCTGGGAGAGCGGCCTGGAGGTCGAGGGCGGCTGGGACGCGCACCGCGCCATCCTCGATGCACGCCAGCCCTTCTTCGACGTCCTCATGTGGCGCACGATGTCCGACGGCCGCACCCGGTTCGTCCGGGTGAGCGGCGAGCCGATGTTCGGCGCCGACGAGGCCTTCGTCGGCTATCGCGGCGTCGGCCGCGACGTGACCCTGCAGAGCCGCGCCGAGAGCATGCTGCGGCTCGAGCACGAAGTGGCGCGAGCGCTTGCCTCGGCCGAGGACGGCGCGAGCGGCCTGAAGGCCGTCATCCTCGCCCTGTGCGAAGCCGAGCAGTGGGATTCCGGCCGCTACTACCGGCTGGAGGCGGACGGCACGCTGCGCTTCCAGGAAGGCTGGTGCGTCAGCCAGCCCGCGCTCGACCACTTCGTGGAGGGCGCGCGCATGGTATGGCAATCGGGCAACGCCGTCTGGTCCGGCGATGTGTCCGTGCGCAGCCAGCGCAGGCCGGCGGTCGATGCAGCGCAGGGCGCGTTCGCATTCGCCGTCGTCTCGGACGGCCGCGCCATCGGCGTGCTCGTTTTTTCAGGGCCTTCGGTCGGCGCCCCTGATGAGCGGCTGCAGCAGGCGGCGCGCGTCATCGGCAGCCAGGTCGGCCAGTTCCTGCGGCGCAAGGAAGCGGAAGCCTCGCTGCGCGAGGGCGAGGCCCGCTTTCGCAGCCTCACGCAGATGTCGAGCGATTTCTTCTGGGAGTCGGACACGCAGCATCGCATCACGAGCGTCGTGCACGGCCCCAACTATCCGACCACGGAGATCGGCCTGGGCGCCCTCGGCAAGCGGCCCTGGGACCTTCCTTCGATCAATCCGGACGAAGCCGGCTGGGCCCGGTACAAGGCGACCCTCGACAGCCACGCGCCGTTTCGCGACTTCGAATTCGCGAGGGTGATGTCCGATGGGATGCCGCGCTACTTCTCGTTGAGCGGCGACCCGAAGCTCGCCCTGGATGGCAGCTTCCTCGGCTACCGCGGGATCGGGCGCGACATCACGGAGGCTGCGCTCACGCGCGAGCGCATCGCGTCGCTCGCCTACACCGATCCGCTCACGGGCCTGGCCAATCGCACGAGCCTCGGCCCGGCGCTCGAGCAGGCGGTGGAGCGCGCGCGCCGGCGCGGCACGCGGCTCGCCGGGGTCTTCATCGACCTGGACGGCTTCAAGCAGGTGAACGACATGTACGGCCACGACGCCGGCGACCGGTTCCTGGTGGAGGTAGCGCGGCGCCTGCGCGCGAACCTGCGCGCGGTGGACGTCGTCGCGCGCCTGGGCGGCGACGAATTCTTCGTGGTGCTGGAGGACGTGCACGACGAAGCGGCGGTCGAGAACATCGTGCGCAAGCTTCTCGCGGCGGCGGTCCGGCCCTACGATTTTCCGGGCGGCGTGCAGGCGCGCATCTCGGCGAGCATCGGCGTGAGTCTCTTCCCCGACAACTCGGCCGACGCGACGGGCCTCGTGAAGCACGCCGACATGGCGATGTATTCGGCCAAGCAGGGCGGCAAGAACGCCTACAGCTTTTTTTCCGCGCTGAACGGCCCCGTGCTGCGGGTCGAGCTCGGACGCACCACCCACCTGCCGGCTAACGCGATCGCGCGCGGTACGGCAAGGGTTTCGGTAGGCCCGGTATCGCGGGCTGCGCCTTCTCCAGAAGGCGAGTAATTCCCTCCGCCGGCAGCGGCGGGCTGAACAGATAGCCCTGGTAGGCCTCGCAGCCGCTCGCGAGCAGGAACGCGAGCTGGCTTTCCGTTTCGACTCCCTCGGCGACCGAGGCGAGCTTGAGCTGCTTCGCGAGCGCGACCATCGTTCCCACGAGCGAGGCGTCGCACTGGTCGCTGTGCACGTCGCGCACGAACGACTGGTCGATCTTCAGCTTGTGCACCGGAAACCGGTGCAGGTAGGCGAGCGAGGAATAGCCGGTGCCGAAATCGTCCACCGAGATCTGCACGCCCATCTCGGTGAGGTCATGCAGCGCGGCGATGGTGTGCGCGGTGCTGTGCATGATCGTGGTCTCGGTGATCTCGATCTCGAGGCTGTGCGCGGGCAGCCCGGTCTCGTGCAGCACCGCCTCGACCGACTTGACGATCTCCTTCTGGCGGAACTGCCGCGGCGACAGGTTCACCGCGACCCGCATGAAGGAGTAGCCCATGTCGATCCAGGCCTTGCATTGCCGGCACGCCTCGAGCAGCACCCAATAGCCGATGGGGACGATGAACCCGCTTTCCTCGGCGATGGGAATGAACTCGGCGGGCGACACCAGCCTGCGCTCCTTGTCGTTCCAGCGCAGCAGCGCCTCGGTTCCGATGACCAGGCCGCTCGCGAACGACACCTGCGGCTGGTAATGCAGGACGAATTCGCCCCGCTCGAGCGCGCGCCGCAGACGGATCTTCAGCTCGGCATAGCGCTCGCTGCGCGCCGCCATGTCGTGCGAGAAGCGCTGATAGTTGTTGCGCCCCTCGCGCTTCGCGTGGTGCATCGCGAGGTGTGCGTTGCGCAGCAGAGCCTCGGCGTCCTGGTCGTCGACCGGATAGACGGCAAGCCCGATGCTCGCCGAGAGATACAGCTCGTGCCCCCCGACTTCGGCGCGCTCCGCCACGGCGGCGAGCAGCCGCTGCGCCACCACCGAGATCTCGTTGATGTCGAGCGCGCCCTCGAGCAGCACGGCGAACTCGTCGTCGCCCAGGCGGGCGAAGGTGTCGATGCCGCGCAGGCACGATTGCAGGCGTCGCGCGGCCTCGCTCAGGACCTGATCGCCGACCGCCTGCCCCAGCGCGTCGTTGACCTCCTTGAAATTATCGAGATCCAGGATCATCACGGCGAGCAGCGCGCCGGCGCGATCGGCGCGCGCGATCGCGTGCTTGAGCCGGTCGACGAGCAGGGCGCGGTTCGGCAATCCGCTCAGCGCGTCCGCCTGCGCGAGGCGCACCGGCACCTGCTCCAGGCGCTTGCGCTCGGTGATCTCGCGGCCCACGCCGCGATAGCCCAGGAATTTGCCGCGGGCGGTGAACACCGGCTCGCCGCTGATGGAGTAGTGGCGCGTCTGTCCGTCGGCGTGCCGCCGGGCGAACTCGAAATCGCGGAACGGACGCCGCGCCTGCAGCGTCTCGACGTGCGCCTGCCAGAGCGCCGCGTCGGGATACACGGAAGGGATTTCCCAGCGCGTTTTGCCGATCATCTGCTCGCGCGGCATGTCCGGGCTGCGCGCCGCGCCGAAGATGAGCTCGCGCAGACGATGCTCGGCGTCGGTTTCCCAATACGCCTCGGACGACATCCGCATCAGGCTGCGGAAACGTTCCCGATCCGGCGCGGCCTTCGCGCGCGCCATCGTGGTGCTCCGGCGGGTGGTGCTCCGGCGGGTGGTGCTCC
>CAYOVM010000227.1:0-5181 GCA_964407355.1 uncultured Enterobacteriaceae bacterium | reverse complement strand
GGCGGTGTTTCTCGATCGGGTCCTCTACTACATGGAGCTTGCCGAACGTACCGTCATGGTGGTTACCGTTAACAACGTCAATTCCGGGCTCAACGTGCGGCGTGCGTACGGCATGCTGGGGGGCCAGGCGATGGATGACCAATTGCGAAATCCGTTCGAGCTCGCAGGAATATCGCCGGCCAATTTCATCGGCGAGATCGACTCGCCGAACCTTGCCGCGCTGCAACCCGGCCGGTGGGTCTTCGACCGGCTCCGGAGAGAGTTGATTTATTTGCCGCACCTGCGCCGCGGACTCACGACCTCGGACCCCGATGGGGCCATCCGCTTCCGGCTTGAGCGTCGGCCCACGGGCGCCTTTATGTTAGTGCCTACTTCGGAATATGTATGGGATTAACGGCGCCCGGTCGCGAGAACCCGGTTTCTACCTTTCCTTGCGAATGCCTTTGCTTTTCTTGACACAATCCTTCGATGCAAAGACACTCGCTATGCGAAACTATAACTTGGCAGTGACTCCGCCGGTACGTACGTCGCGAGCCACGCGGAGTCAACTAAAGGGAGTGAAAATGAAGCAAGCAATGCAAGCGGGATTTACGCTAATCGAACTGGTAGTCGTAATTGTGATTTTGGGAATTCTCGCTGCAGTGGCGGTACCCCAATTCTCGGATCTTTCTACCTCCGCAAGAACTGCAGCGTTTAACGCCACATGCGGGGCCGTGCAGTCGAGCGCCGTTCTCCTTTACGCGTCGAAGAGTGGAGCAAGCAGCACGGGCGCTCAAATCCTTGCCAACACGACATTTTCCGGTCTGGCATCTGCGCCGACCGCCGCAGGCTGCGTCATTTCGGTTCAAGTGCAAGGCGACAGTGTAAGAGCTTGCGCGGCGATTCCGGCACCACTTTGCTCGTAATGTATTCGCTAGCCGTGGTTTGTTGCACGCGCTAACTCGTCGTAAGACAAATCAAAAGAGGGGCCTGACGGCCCCTCTTTTGTTTTTAGCCCTTGCGCTTTCGGCGCAAGGATCGGTTAGTGCATCGCCAATGCTATGGTTGTCGTCCCTTGGAGCGCTGGCGTTAAGCTGCTTCCTGATTGCTTCAGGCGCGAAAACGACGATTTTCACGCCAATGGGATGCGCAGTCGTATTTTTGGCTGCCTGGATTGTGGTGACGAACAAGTGGGCGAATCCGTCCTACACGGCCGCGGCGCCGTACCACGCGGCCTTTCTATTTGGAGGCTTTTGGCTGGGGCGAAGGACCGGGCCCGAAAATGCTCATCGGTTTTTCGAAGCAGCTCTCGCTTTCGCCTTCTGTCTGGCGGGATGGGCTCTCTGGCAACGCGCGCAAGGCGAAGCGAGGGCGCACGCTCTATTCGATACGCCGGCAACGCTGACATCGGCTATCAATCTCGTCTTAGTTCCGGGGCTCGTGCTCGTTTTAACCGGAAAGCGCCATGCGCTATTGATGGCCGCGCTGGTTTTCTTGCTTGCCGCCGAATTCTCGGCTCAGAGCAGAGGGGGCTGGCTCGGTCTCGCCGTCGGCGGGCTGATCGCGTTCCCGCTCGCACGGCGGTGTGGGATTGTGGTTGAGCGGAGCGCATTCCTCGTGCTCTTGGCGATGTTGCTGCTCGGTTGGCTACTGTCAACGCTAGCCCCTGCTCTCGGCAGTTTAAGCGTGTCTCGGACGCCATCGCCGGCGTTTTCGATGGTGGGCGACTTGGCTTCCCAGTCGGCGGCCGACCGCATCGAACTCTACAAGCTGGCATGGCGTTCGATTTCATCCTCCTCATTGATGACCGGCTTTGGATATCTCGGTTACTACTACTTGCTGGAAGCCGGGCGTGCGGGTATCGCCGCGTATGAGCAATCCGCGACCTACTTCGTGCATAACGACTATCTGCAGACTTTGCTCGAGCTTGGCGTACCGGGTTTGGCAGGCCTGCTGTTTATCGTGGCTTTCCCTCTTATCGCCGCGTGGCGCGTGGCGCCTCGCATCGGGATTGATCCCACTGCCTCCTTGATTTTGGTCGCGGCGGTCGCGGCGCTGAGCTCCATGGCCGTCCAAGCATTCGTGGACTTTCCCTTCTATATACCGATCTGTCTGCTGCTGTACGGCGTTGCACTCGGAATTCTGGATCGTTTGGTGTGGAGCACCGAGCCTGGCGACCGGCACACACGTGATGCACCCACGCTGCGCAGGAAGTTCAGTAACGCCGCCGCTGCGGCGGCCGTGACGGTTACGGTCTGGACGCTGGCAATGCCTGCGGTCGCAGAGATGGCGGCCGGGCACGCGCATCGGCAATGGCGCGCGGCGCAGGGCGAAAGCGCGGCGTACTGGTACGAGGTAGCGCGCAGGCTGGAGCCGCGCGATTGGCGTTATCACTGGTATATGGGGCAGTTTTGGCTTGCGCAGGCGGTGCAGAATCGCAAGCCCGAAGCGGCTCAACTGGCCGATCAAGCCTTCGCCGACGGAATTGCCGCAAACCCGCGTGAAGTCCAAAACCTTCTCGGCCGCATTACGATGCATCGTGCGCTGCGGACGTTGCTGTCGGCGCCCGCGGATCGTTCCACGGTCATCGAGTGGTCCGAACGTGCCGTCGAACTGGCGCCGGACAACTCGCTGGTACGAATGGAGCGCATGCTGGTGCTGAAGGAACTCGGTTCATCCAGCAGAGGGGTGCAGAAATGAGCGAACTGAATCGTATGCCGGGGTTCTCGCTCGTCGAGCTAGTTGCAGTAATGGTCATCGCCGGGATCCTCGCCGCGATTGCTATTCCTCGCTTCACCGATAATGAAAGCAAAGCGGCCTGGTATTACGAGCAGGTCAAAGCGGGAGTTCGACACGCCCAGCGGCAAGCGGTCGCGCATCGGCGCTGCGTCTTCGTATCCGTGAGCGCCGCACGAGTCGATCTGTTCTATGACAACGGGGGTTGCGTTATCTCCGGCACTACAGTCAACGATATGGCCACGGGCAACGCTTATGCGCTCATCGCGCCGCCGGGAGTGGTGCTCAATCCAGTGGTCAACTTCTCATTTAACGGCCTGGGACAGCCTAACCCTATCGCGGGCGTAGCCTTTACTGTTGGCGGTAAACCGGTCACGGTCACCGCGGAAACCGGCTATGTCCCCTAGCCTCCGCCAAGCAGGCATGTCGTTGATCGAAGTCGTCGTATTTATCGTCGTGCTTGGCATAGCGTTCGCGGGGATTCTCGCGCTCTATAACCGTCTGACCAGTGCAGGTGTGGATCCGCTGGTGCGCAAGCAGGCGTTGGCGATCGCTTCTTCGCTGCTGGAGGAAATCGAGCTGCGTGGTTTCACCTATTGCGATCCGAACGATCCGAACGTCTACACCGCCACTGCGCCTACCGCTACGGAGTGCTCGGGCGCTGCCTACGTGGAGAACATCGGGGCGGAGACTTTGCCATCTTCTGCTATCGAGACGCGCTACACGGAGCCGCGTTTCGACAACGTCAGCGATTACGACGGATTTGCAATGGGCCTCGGCGCCATTCGCACGATCGACGACCCTGCGCCCATCGCCGGCCTCGAAAGCTACTCCGTCGCGGTCAGAGTTGAGGATATCGCGGCCCTCGAATTGGGAGCCGGCGTGCCGGTCGGCGAAGCGCTGCGAATCACAGTGACCTCGACACACCAGCCGACAGGAATCGCCGTGAGTCTCCAGGGCTACAGATTGCGTTATGCGCCGAATTCGCCCTGAGTCTGGTCGGCGTTCGACAGCCGGGTTGACGCTGATCGAGCTGGTAGTCGCCATGGTGGTGATCGCCATCATCGCCAGTGCCACGATCTACTTCATGTATCCGCTGCGCCAAGCTGTCGATGTTACGACTCGGGCGGAGCTGAGTGATATCGCCGACAACGCACTGCAGCGGATCGGCCGGGAGGTGCGTCTTGCATTGCCAAATAGCGTGCGAACGGATGCCAGCCGGCGCTTCCTCGAGTTTATTCCGGTGCGCGCGGCGGGGCGGTATCGGGCCGACGGCCCGGGAGTCGCAGGCGGCATAGATTGCCCGCCCCTCGCAGGCGCGCCCGCCAATGACCAGCTTTCGTTCGATGTCGTGGATACCTGCTTCAAGACGATCGGCTCACTGTCGAACGCGGCTGCGATCACGACGACCGACTGGGTGGTCCTGAACAACTACGGGCCGGGGTTCGACGGGCAGAATGCCTACGCCATCGTCGGCATACTGAATCGCCGCCGAATTTCGGCGGCGGTCGCGGAAGGCACGCGCGAGCGGATCGACATCACGTCCGCCACCGCATTCGATCGCACGCTGCACGATTCGCCGGGCAGACGCTTCTATATCGTCAATGGGACCGCCGCCGGATTGCCGGAGCCGGTGACCTTCGATTGCTCCGGCGGTACGCTGCTACGGCGCTGGGGCTATCAGATGACCGCAGCGCAGCCCGCGGCGCCCGCCAGCTTCGTCGGCGTCGGCGCCACTTCCCAGCCGATCGCAAACAACGTCAGCAGCTGCGTCTTCGAGTACGTGCCGAACACGGGGCCCCAAATCGGCCTTCTTACCTTGCGCCTGACCCTCTCCAAAACGCGATCGGACGGCGGAAACGAAACCGTGTCTCTTTACCACTCGGTTCACGTGAGCAACGTGCCGTGAGTGCAATGCAGCATAAGAGTCGCCCCGCCAGGGGGTTCGCGCTGATGATGGCGATATTCGTCCTCGTCACGCTGGCGGCCATCGGGACTTATCTGCTCACGATTTCGACCGGCCAGCTCGAGGCCGCGATCCAGGACGAGCAGGGCGCAAGGGCCTACCAGGCGGCGCGGAGCGGCATCGACTGGGGCGCCTATCAGCAATTGCGCAACGCGAGCTGCTTAGCGCCGATCCAATCGCTGGTCTTCACGCAGCCCGGATTGGCGGGTTTTCGCGCCGAGGTTACGTGCGTCCTGCTGGTGACCGAAGCCGAGGGAACAACGCCTGTAAACGTCTTCAGGATCACTGCTACCGGGTGCAATCGCGATCCTTGCGGGGCTGCCAACGTCGACGCCACCTACGTCGAGCGGCAATTGGAGCTGATCCTGACTCAATAGCCGCCAGCGTCGAGCTTTTCCGGGGTACGGAAGCCGGCCGAGCCTTACCCGATGTCCTAGAAAAACGTATTGACAACAATTGGTTATTGATCTATTTTGAAGTCAAACCGAGATCCTCGGGCA
>CAYOVM010000226.1:0-5187 GCA_964407355.1 uncultured Enterobacteriaceae bacterium | reverse complement strand
CGACACCTGCGTCCCGAACGCAGTACTCTACCAGGCTGAGCTACGCCCCGATCGGGTAGAAGCGCGCGGACAGAAGCGTCCGGCGCACGATGTTTTGCTCGATGCTTGGAACTAGCTCCGGCGGGTCACGGAGAAGGCGGCCAATTCTAGCAAAGAATCCTTGTATTCCGACGCCGCCAGCGGCTCGAGCGAGCGGCTCGCGAGGCCGGCTTCGCGCTCGGCGGCCTGGCGGGCGTAATCGAGCGCGCCGCAAGCGCGGATCGCGGCGAGCACTTGCGCGAAGTCCTCGCGCCCGCCCTCGCGAATGGCCCGCCGCACCAGGTCGGCCTGCGCCGTGCTGCCGGCGCGCATCGCATAGATCAGGGGCAGCGTGGGCTTGCCCTCGGCCAGGTCGTCGCCGAGGCTTTTCCCGATCTCGGCGGCATCGCCTGAATAGTCGAGCACGTCGTCGATGAGCTGGAACGCCGTGCCGACGTGCATGCCGTAGTCTGCGAGGCCGGCTTCGACCGCTTCCGGCGCGCGCGCGAGGACGCCGCCCAGGCGCGCGGAGGCCTCGAACAGCTTCGCGGTCTTGCGCCGGATCACCTCCAGATAGCGCGCCTCGTCGACCTCGGGGTCGTGGCTTCCCATGAGCTGCAGCACCTCGCCGCCGGCGATCATGTTGGTGGCATCGGCCAGGACGCGCATGATGCGGATGTCGTCGGCCTCCACCATCATCTGGAAGGCCCGCGAATACAGGAAATCCCCCACCAGGACCGACGCCGCGTTGCCGAACGCCGCGTTGGCGGTTTTTCGGCCGCGGCGCAGGGGGGATTCATCCACCACGTCGTCGTGCAGGAGGGTGGCGGTATGGATGAACTCGATGACCGCGGCCAGCTGGAAGCGCATGTCGCCGCGGCTGCCCGCCCCGCTGGCCGGCCTGTAGCCCGCCGCGCCGCAGGCGAGCAGGAGGAGCGTCGGCCGCAGCCGTTTCCCGCCTGAGCCGACGATGTACTCCGCGACCTGCCGTACCAGGGGCACGTCGGACTCGAGCCGCGTGCCTATGAGGGCATCGACGCGCCGGAGCTCCTCCGCGATCGGCGTCAGCGTGGACAGGAAAGTCATGATTCGCTTATAATTCCAAGTCTTTGCGGTTGCAACTGCGGTTCTTCGGTAAACAAGGCAAGGGCAGGCAAAATCCAATGTACGCAATCATCAAGACCGGCGGCAAGCAGTACCGCGTTCAATCGGGCGCCCAGTTGCGCGTCGAGGCGCTGCCGGCGGAGGTCGGCGCGGCGGTGTCCTTCGATCAGGTGCTGCTGGTGGGCGAGGGCGAAGCGGTCACGGTCGGTGCGCCGTTCATCGCGGGCGCGGCTGTCAAGGCGACGGTAGTCTCTCACGGCCGCGGCGAGAAAGTGCACATCTTCAAGATGCGCCGGCGCAAGCACTTCCAGAAATCGCAGGGCCATCGGCAGTCGTATACCGAGGTCCGCATCGACGACATCAAGGGCTAGTCATGGCACACAAGAAGGCAGGCGGAAGCTCGAGGAACGGCCGCGATTCGCAGTCCAAGCGTCTCGGGGTCAAGGTCTACGGCGGCGAGCGCGTGAACGCCGGCCAGATCCTGGTGCGCCAGCGCGGCACCGTGGTCCATCCCGGCACGAATGTCCTCATGGGGCGCGATCACACGCTGTTCGCGCGCGCTACCGGCCAGGTCGAATACTCGGTGAAGGGCGAAAAGAACCGCAAGACGGTGAGCGTCGTCGCGAGCGCCGAACCGGCCTAGCCGGTCCTGACCACATCGAAAGCCCTATCGGATTCCGGTAGGGCTTTTTTGTTTCCAGGCCTGGATTCCTCCGACTGCCCTTATGAAGTTCATCGACGAAGCGAAGATCGAAGTGCACGCCGGCAAGGGCGGCGACGGCGCCGCCACCTTCCGGCGCGAGCGCTACATTCCGCGCGGCGGGCCGAACGGCGGCGACGGCGGCAACGGCGGCAGCGTCTGGGCGCGCGCCGACCGCAACATCAATACGCTCATCGACTACCGCTTCGCCCGGATCCACCGCGCCGAGAGCGGCGCGGCCGGCATGGGCAAGGATTGCTACGGCCGCGCCGGCGAGGACGTCGAGCTGCGCATGCCGGTGGGCACGATCGTCCGCGACGCGGCGAGCGGCGAGATCGTGGCCGACCTCACCAAGGACGGCGAGCGCGCGCTCCTCGCGCGAGGAGGCAAGGGTGGACTGGGCAACGTGCACTTCAAGTCGAGCATCAACCGCTCGCCGCGCCAGTTCACTCGCGGAGAACCGGGCGAATCGCGCGAGCTGGCGCTCGAAGTGCGCGTGCTCGCCGACGTGGGCCTCCTGGGCCTGCCCAACGCCGGCAAGTCCACGTTCATCCGCGCCGTGTCGAGCGCGCGGCCCAAAGTCGCGGACTATCCGTTCACCACGCTCAATCCCACCCTCGGCGTGGTGCGCGCGGGCGACTCGAGCTTCGTGATCGCCGACCTCCCCGGCCTCATCGAGGGCGCGGCCGAGGGCGCGGGCCTCGGCCACCAGTTCCTGCGCCACCTGCAGAGGACGCGGCTGCTCCTGCACATCGTCGACATCGCGCCTTTCGGCGAGGACGCGGACCCGGCGCGGGACGCGAAGGCGATCGTCGCCGAGCTGAAGAAATACGACGCCTCGCTCTACCGCAAGCCGCGCTGGCTGGTGTTCAACAAGGCCGACCTCGCCGAGGACGCGGACCGGCGCATCGCCGCGATCCTGCGCAGCTTGCGCTGGAAGCGCCCCTGGTTCAAGGTATCGGCGATCTCGGGCGAGGGCTGCGAGCGGGTGTGCCACGCGATCGTGCGGGAGATCATGAAGAAGAAATGAGCGACTTGCTGAAAAGCGCGAAGACGCTGGTGGTCAAGGTGGGCTCCTCGCTCGTCACCAACGAGGGCCGCGGCCTCGACGCGCAGGCGATCGCCCGCTGGGCCGAGCAGATCGCGCGCCTCACCCGCCTGGGCCGCAAGATCATCCTCGTTTCGAGCGGCGCGATCGCGGAGGGCATGCAGCGCCTCGGCTGGACGCGGCGCCCGAGCAGCATGCACGAGCTGCAGGCCGCCGCCGCGGTCGGCCAGATGGGGCTCGTGCAATGCTACGAGAGCTGTTTTCGCGGCCACGGGCTGCACACCGCCCAGGTGCTGCTGACCCACGCCGACATGGCCGACCGGCAGCGCTACCTGAACGCGCGCTCGACGCTGCGCACGCTGCTCGAGCTCGGCGTGATCCCGGTCATCAACGAGAACGACACCGTGGTCACCGACGAGATCAAGCTCGGCGACAACGACACGCTGGGAGCGCTGGTGACCAACCTCGTCGAAGCGGACGCGCTGGTCATCCTGACCGACCAGGCGGGGCTCTTCGACGCCGATCCGCGCCTCGTGCCGACCGCGAAGTTGATCGGACGCGCGCAAGCCGGCGACGCCGCGCTCGAGGCGATGGCGGGCGGCACCGGCAGCGCGCTCGCGAAAGGCGGCATGCTGACCAAGATCCTCGCGGCCAAGCGCGCCGCGCGCAGCGGCGCGCATACCGTCATCGCCTCCGGGCGCGAGGCGCACGTGCTGGTGCGCCTGGCCGAGGGGGAATCCATCGGCACGCTCCTCGTCGCCGGCACGGTGCCGCTCGCGGCGCGCAAGCAATGGCTGGCCGATCACCTTACGGTGACGGGCCGGCTCGCGCTCGACGCCGGCGCGACCCGGGCGCTGGTGCGCGACGGCAAGAGCCTGCTGCCGATCGGCGTGGTCGAGGTGTCGGGCGAATTCCAGCGCGGCGAAGTGGTCGGCGTCGCCGGCGACGACGGCCGCGAGGTGGCGCGCGGACTGGTGAACTATTCGTCGGAGGAGACGCGCCGGATCATGCGCCGGCCTTCCGGCGAGATCGAGGCGATCCTGGGCTATGTGGACGAGCCGGAGCTCATCCACCGGGACAATCTGGTTCTTCTCTAAAAGGCGGGCGAGTTGCCGACGACACCCTTGGAGTTGGGGCTTGCCGACAAGGGATTCGCCCCCTGCTCGAGCGCCCGGACGCCCGCCGCGGCATCGGTGATGGCGATGCGGTTGGGACAGAAGAATTCGCGGGACAAGGCGTTGTGCCAGCGCTGGACGCTTCGCGGCTCGATCCTGCGCCAGGGGCCAGGACGGTTCAGCCAATTGCCGTCGGACTGGCCCACCGCGTAAACCTGGTATTCGTCCGCCGGGCAGTTGATGCCTTCATAGCTGACGTTGTCCACCCCGCTGGGGCTGCGCGCCACCAGCGTATAGCGAACGACGCCGCCCCTCACGTTGACGGAGGCGCGATCGATGAAAAACCGGAAGTCGCTCGCCGAGCTGACGAAAAACTCGATCAGGTTCTCGCGGCGCGGATACGGTGGCAGGTCCGGGGCCGTTTGCGCAGCCTCCCTCACCAGGCGACCCTCGTTCTGTCTCTCCCAGTCGCTCCTGTCCGTCTGCGAGCGGCTCGCGCACGCCGCCAAGAGCGCAAGCAGGCAGGCGGGGAGGAGCCTTCTCAAGCCACGTCCTGCGCGAGGGCGGCGCGCACTTCGGCGGGGACCGGATCGAGCGTCGCGCGGTAGGCTGGATGGTCGACGCCGATCGCGAGCGCGGCGCCCTGCCCGAGCCTCGCCCGCATGCCGTTGTCGAGCTCGAAGCGCAGGAAATGCACCGATGAGGTCTTCTCCTCGTTCTCGCGCTCGAGGTCCTCGTCCGCGATCGCGTAAACGGGCGCGCAGCCTTCCACCCGCACCCAAACCCGCCGCTCGATTCCCTTGAGCCGCCCGAGCATGACGCGCCGCTCCTCGGCGTCCGGGTACTCGATCAGCATGGTCGCCTTCCAGTTGCTGCCGTCCGGAACCAGCGGGTTGTAGGCGTCGAGCTCGCCCTGGATGCCATCGTCCTCGAAGATCTTCTCGATACGCAGCATCTCCTGCACCTGGTAGCGGATCGTCAGCTCGTCCTCGAAGAGGAGCGTCAGGTTCTCGCCCAGGCGCACGCTGCGGTTCTTCTTGTGCTCGATGACGCGGGCGCGAAACTGGCTGCGCTCGCGCGCGTACACCTCCAGGGGAAGGAGCTCTTCTCGCTTGATCATCTCAGTCCGAAAGGCCGTCCAGCGCCCTCTGGAAGCGGTTGGCGTGGCTGCGCTCGGCCTTGGCGAGGGTCTCGAACCAGTC
>CAYOVM010000225.1:0-5200 GCA_964407355.1 uncultured Enterobacteriaceae bacterium | reverse complement strand
CTGAGCTGATAAATCAAGCCGCTGTCGAGGCTCGCCGCAGAGCCGACGAGGCACTGAAAGCCAGTTTCGAGCGTTCGAATGAAATACGCGCCCGGCTGCTCAAGGAAGCGGCCATGCTGATGCGCTCCGATGCGGCGAGCCTGCAAGTGCTGGATGTGGAGACGAATGAGCTGCTTCTGCTCGGCTGGAAAGGATTCCATCCCGATTCAGCGGCGCACTGGCAACGCGTCGCGGTCGGAAGAGAAAGTACTTGCGGTGCCGCATTGATGGAGTGTCGGCGCGTAGTCGTCGCGGACGTAAAAAATCCGGCCTACGGGCTCACGCAGGAAGGCATCGCGGACTACGGGCTGAGCGGGCTCGTGGCCGTGCAATCCACGCCGCTCGTGTCGCGTGACGGACGCGTGCTGGGAATGATGTCGACGCATTGGCGGCGGTTTCACCAGCCGGCCGACCGAGCCCTCGCCCAGTTCGACGTGCTTGCCCGCCAGGCCGCCGATGCGCTCGAAAGCATTCGTACGTAGCAGGAAGTCGGAATAACCGTCAGGCGCCGGGCCCTTTCGAACAAAACCCTCAGGGAATCCCCTAGTCCGGCCGCTCGCGGCTAGGGGAATTCGGAGCTTCTGACACTTCCTTGCGTGAGCGGCTTGCGGACCATGCTTTCGCCCGGTAAGTTGCATCCCTAGAGGACGGATGTGCCGCGCGATGCGGCGCAATCGTTCTGAAAAAGGCAAACCTGTCCGAAAGGCAGGGACGCAAAGTCACCGGTCTAAAGAGGCTCCGGCCTCCAGGACGGCGGGACCGCCAGGATGAAATCCGTGCCGCTGCCGGCATCGCCGGCCGTCGCCTCGTCTTGCGGTTCTCTTTGTTCCCCTGCGTCAGGACCAACCCAGCGGGGGACGTATGGAAAAGAAGCTCCTGGCAGCGACGATCGCAATGATGTTCGGCACCTCTTCCGGTTTGGCTGCCGACATTCTTCCCGTGGGCGGCACCGTCGTGGGCGGGACGGGCAGCATCGGCCAGAACGGCGGCGCCATGACCATCAATCAGTCGAGCGGCAAGCTGGCGATCGACTGGCAGAGCTTTTCCATCGGACCGGGCAACAGCGTCCGGTTCGTGCAGCCCTCCTCGAGCGCGGTGGCGCTCAACCGGGTCCTGGGATCGGACGTGTCGGTCATCCAGGGGGCGCTCACGGCGAACGGCCAGGTGTTCCTGGTCAATCCGAACGGCGTGCTGTTCACGCCCACCGCGCAGGTCAATGTCGGGGGTATCGTCGCCTCGACGCTGAATATCGGCACGGCCGATTTCATGGCCGGCAGCTACCGCTTCGAAGGCGCGAGCCCGAACGCGGTCGTCAATCAGGGCAATATCACCGCGGCGAGCGGCGGCACGATCGCGCTGATCGCGGCGAAGATCACGAACCAGGGCACGCTCACGGCCGATCGCGGCAGCGTTCTCCTCGGCGCCGGCAGCAAGGTCCGGCTCGATCTGGGCGGTCCGGTGAAGCTCGAAGTCGAGCAGGGGGCGATCGACGCGCTGATCGAGCAGGGCGGGGCCATCCGGGCCGACGGCGGGCTGGTCTACCTCTCCGCCAGGGCGGCGGCGGATATCACGAGCACGGTCATCAACCACACGGGGGTGATCGAGGCGCGCACCCTGGCGAGCGGCGAAAAGGGCGAGATCTACCTGCTGGGCGACATGCAGCACGGGCGCATCGGCGTCGGCGGCACGCTCGACGCGAGCGCCCCGAACGGCGGCGACGGCGGCTTCATCGAAACCAGCGCCGCCGCCGTGCAGATGCAAAACGGCGTGCGCATCACGGCCGCGTCGGCGCAAGGCGCCGCCGGCGCCTGGCTGCTCGACCCCACGGACATCACCATCGGCGCAACCGGGTGCACGGGCACCAACTGCGTCGCCGCCGACACGATCTCGGGCGTGCTGAACGGGGGCACTGACGTGAGCATCGCCACCTCGGCGGCCGGCTCGGAGGCCGGGAACATCAACGTCGATGCGCCGATCAGCTGGGCCGCGAGGAAGCTGACGCTCAGCGCGCACAACGACATCAATGTCAACGCCACCCTGAACGCGACCGGCACCGGCTCGCTCGCGTTCGAGTACGGGCTCGCCTCCGCCAACGGCGGCGCGAGCACCTATACGGTGGCTGACGCCGCCAAGATCTACGTTCCGCTGGCAAGCTCGTTCACCTGGAAGAAAGGCTCGTCCGGCAGCGTGAGGAATCTCGTTTTCGACAACGGGCTGCTGCGCTTCGGCAACGGCACGCAGACGTCCATCAACAGCAATGGCCAGCTCGAGCAGCCGTTCTATTTCGACAATACCTCGGTGGTGAACGGCTCCACCCGGAACGGCTGGTACCAGCTCACTTTCAGCAACTATCCGCTCGACCTCGAGGTCGGCCTGGGCGGCGACGGCGCCTCGAGCTGGAACCGCAACGGCGAGCTGCTGAACACCCAGACCAACCTCGCCGCCGCGGTCTCGTCGCGCTCGCTGGAGATTTCGAAGTACAAGGAAGGAACGGGCTCGATCGTCTCCGCGGTCAACCTCGGCTTCGGCTCGGGCGCCTCGCTCAAGGTGGAGAACACTTACACGCTCGCCGCCGGTGCTTCCTACCTCAAGACCGATACGACCCTGACCAACCTCGGCGCCGGCGCGGCCTCCAACGTGCGTCTGTGGGTCGGCACCCGCGACGACTACATCGCCACGCGCGACAGCCAGTACAAATTCAAGGGCAACCTGACCGAGAACGGCTTCGAGGCCATCACGCAGAAGACCGAGCAATCGAAGGCCCTGAAGATCACCGAGTTCAACGACGGCCAGGGCGCGGCGGTCCTGTTCTACTCGACTTCGGAAGGAGCCGACACCTCGCTCGCGCGCTGCTGCAGCTTCACCAACGCGACGGGCATCGATCCGCGGACTTCCGAGATCTTCCGCGGCATCAGCAACGGCAACCCGTCGCCGGAAGACGGCTCTTACGCGCTGTTCATGCGCTTGCCCGACCTCGCGACCAGCCAGAGCAGCGGGATGACGTGGTACTACGCCGCGGGTCCGGTCGCGACGCTGAACAGCATAGTGGCTCAGGTGCAGGTATCAGTCGCCGCCGCCACTCCGCCGACCGCGGCGCCTGCGCCGCAAGCTGCGCCGATTCAGCCGCCGCTCAACGCCGCGGTGCGGACCGCGCAGCAGGCCGGCCCGATAAAAAGGGATGCACGGAGCGAGAGTCCCCTTGCCGTCGTGTCCGGTCCCGCTCCGGCGGCTTCATCCGACAACCGGTCGATGGACGTCATCGGCGGCCTGGAAGTCGTCCACTTGCGCAGCGGCGAGACGAACGGAGAAAACGCGCCCGCCGCCAACCGGCCATTGGGCGATCTGAAGGTGCTCGTAGTGGATGGAGGGCTTAATCTGACGTCCGCAACCCCACGACAGGAGTAGAGCCCTTTAAACTGGAGAGCATGATGAATCGCCGGTCGGCCAAAGGCGCGCGCTCCTTCGTGGCCATGGCGCTCGCCTGCTTCGCGCAGGCCGTCTCGGCGCAGACGCCGCCCGACGCCGGGCGATCCCTTCAGCAGGAGCCGCCGGTGCTCCAGGTCCCCAAGGCCTCGCCAAGCGTGATCCTGGAGACGCCGAGGCCGGCGGTTGCGGCGCCCGGCGGCGCCCAGGTCGTGCTGGAATCCGTGAGTTTCACAGGCAATACCGTCTTCTCCGAGGCGCAGCTTCTCGCCGTGCTCGGCGACGTGAGGGGCAAGTCCTTCGATCTCGCCGGCCTGCGGGAGCTCGCGGCGCGCATCGCCGATCATTACCGCGGCGCGGGCTATCCGTTCGCGCGTGCCGTGCTGCCTCCGCAGCCGCTGCAGGCGGGGGCGCTGCGCATCGAAGTCATCGAGGGTCGCTATGGCGAGGTGACCGCGAAAGGCGCGGCCGATCTGACGGCCGGCGCCGGGAGATTCCTCGCGGCGCTCAAGCCCGGCGAGGTGATCGAGAGCGCGGCGCTCGAGCGCGCGACCCTGATCCTCAACGATCAGCCCGGCCTGCGCGTCGTTCCGCTCATCCGGCCCGGACAGGCGCTGGGCACCGGCGATCTCGAAGTGGCGGCGGAGCGCACCGAGCGCATCGCGGGCGATGTCGGATTGGACAATCATGGCAACCGCTATACCGGCGAGATGCGCGCGCGCCTGAACGTGACGGCCAACAGCCCTTTTCTGTTCGGAGATCAGCTCGCGGTTCGCGGCCTGTGGACGGAGCAGGGCATGTGGTATGGCAGCTTGGGCTACAACCTGCCCCTGGGCGCCTCCGGCCTGCGAGCCCAGGCCGGCTACACGCACACTTACTACCAGCTCGGCAAGGATTTCGCGAGCCTCGATGCCACCGGCACCGCCGACGTGACAAGCCTCGGCCTGAGCTATCCGATCGTGCGCTCGCAGCGCGCCAATCTGACGGCGGGCGCGGCCTACCAGCACAAGAGCCTCAACGACAAGCAAGGGGCTGTCGCCTCCAGCAGCGAAAAATCCAGCGATTCGCTCCCGCTCACGCTCAGCTACGATCTGCGGGACCGCCTCGGCGGCGGCGGAATTACCTACGGCATGCTCACCTATACTTCCGGCCGTTTGAAGCTCGACCCGACGCTCGCCGCCGCAGATCGCCTCAGCGCAAATACCGAGGGCCGGTTCCACAAGGTCAACCTCGATGTGGCCCGGATCCAGGCGCTCAGCGGCCCGCTGAGCGCATACGCACGGTTTTCCGGGCAGTGGGCCGGCAAGAATCTCGATTCCTCCGAAGGCTTCGGTCTAGGAGGAGCGACCGGCGTGCGGGCGTACCCGGTGGGCGAGGCCTATGGCGACGAAGGCTGGCTCGCGCAATGGGAGATCCGCTACACGTCCGGCGCGTTCATCCCCTACGCTTTCTACGACGCGGGCGAGATAAGAGTGGACGCGAAGCCCTTCGGCTCCGGCAATAACAAGCGCAGCATAGCCGGCGCCGGCGCCGGCCTTCGCTATCAGATCGATCGTTGGAGCGTCGACGTGGCGCTCGCATGGCGCACGCACGGCGATCGCCCGCAATCGGACACCGCCGATCGCAATCCGCGCGGCTGGTTGACGCTCGGCTACACGTTCTGAGAGAGGCCATCGCCGGCGCTTGCGCGCCGCCGTCAGTTCGCGGGCGCGATATTGGTGACGAGAAGCGAGCGGCC
>CAYOVM010000224.1:0-5209 GCA_964407355.1 uncultured Enterobacteriaceae bacterium | reverse complement strand
CTGTACTTCGTCGCGGCGAAGACCGATCCGGCGGCGGGGTCGAAGGGCGTGTCGATGTTCATCGTGGAGAAAGGCGCGAAGGGCTTCTCGGTCGGGCGCAAGCTCGACAAGCACGGCTGGCGCTCCTCCGACACGGCGGAGCTCGTGTTCGACGGCTGCCGCGTGCCGGCGCAAAACCTGCTCGGCGAGGAAGGCCGCGGCTTCTACTCGATCATGCGCAACTTCCAGAACGAGCGCATCGCCATCGCGGCGATGGCCATGGGCGAAAGCGCGAAAGCCCTCGAGCTGACGCTCGATTACGCGAAGACGCGCAAGGCCTTCGGCGCGCCGCTCTGGGACAAGCAGGCGATCCGCCAGCGCCTCGCGACGCTCGCGGCGAAGGTGGAGGCCGGCCGCCAGCTCGTGCGCCACGCCGCGTCGCTCGACGCCGCGGGCCGCGACTGCGTCCGGGAAGTCTCCATGGCGAAGGCCTACTGCGGCGAGCTGGTGAACGAGGTGATGTACGACTGCCTGCAGTTCCACGGCGGCGCCGGCTACATGCGCGAGTCCGCCATCGAGCGCATGACGCGCGACGCGCGCGTCCAGTCGATCGGCGGCGGCGCCACCGAGGTGATGCTCGAAGAGGTGGCGAAGCGGCTCTAGCAGGCACGCCGATTGCGGCATGCAGCTTTCCCTTCTGCATTTTCAAAGGAGAGCTTCATGCTCAAGCGGAAATCCTTGATACCGGGGGTGGCGGCGGCGTTGATCGCGGCCGCGCCCGTGTCCTTCGCCCAGACGGCGGCGCCGGGCGCTGTCTCGCCGGTCGCGCCCTCCGGAACGACGGGGAGCTTCGGGACCGCGACCAATCCGACGCCGATCACCGGAGCGGGAACGTTCAGCACCTCGCCCACCATCGACTCCAGCACGGCGCCGGGCATCAGCAGCCCGAACATCGGCAGCACGCCCGGAACCGGCGCGCCGATCACCGGAACGTTCGGCTCGACGCCGCAGCCGATCACCGGCACGTTCGGCTCGACGCCGCAGCCGATCACCGGATCGTCGTCCGTCGGCAGCTCGAGCGTAGCGCCGAGCAGCCCGAGCGTGACTTCGCCCGGGGTTCTCGGGCCCGCGCCGACCTCGCCCGGGGTCGTGGGCGGCGGCGCGGTGAACTGCGTGCCGGGCAGCATTACCAATCCCTGCTGACCAGCGCGGCTAGCCGGCGGCCCGGCTCCGCGGCGGCACGCTCTCCAGCAGCCGCTCGAGCTCCTCGAGCTCGACGGGCTTCGTGAGGTGCTCGTCGAAGCCGGCGTCGATGGCGAGCTTGCGGTCTTCCTCCCTGCCGTAGCCCGTGAGGGCGACGAGGTGCAGGTCCGCGGTCTGCGGCGACGAGCGCAGGCGCTTCGCCACCTCGTAACCGCTCAGGTCGGGCAGGCCGATATCGACGAGCGCGATGTCGGCGCGCGCGTCGGGCGCGAGGCGCAGCCCTTCGGCGCCGTCTTTCGCGGCCGAGATCTCGTGCCCCATCATCCGCAGGAGCCGCGCGAGGCTCTCGCGCGCGTCGGCGTTGTCCTCGACGATCAGCACGCGCTTCGCCCCCGCGGCGCGCGGCTCGGCGGCGCGCCCGGCGTGCCCGCGCACGGCGGGCGGCTGGATCGAAGGGAAGGCGACGGTGAAGCTCGCGCCTTTGCCCGGGCCGGCGCTTGCCGCCTTCACCGAGCCCTTGTGCATCTCCGCGAGGCGCTTGACGAGCGTGAGGCCGATGCCGAGCCCGCCCTGCTGGCGCGCGAGCCCGCGCTCGCCCTGCACGAAGAGATCGAACACGCGGCCGATCAGCCCGGGCGCGAGCCCCTGGCCTTCGTCGGCGACTTCCAGGATCGCCTCGCCGCCCTCGCGGCGCACGCGCAGCGAGATGCGGCCGCCCTCGGGCGTGTACTTCACCGCGTTGTCGAGAAGGTTCGAGATGATCTGCTCGATGCGCGCCGCGTCGGCGAGGATCCACGCCGGCTCGACGGACTCGTCGAGCTTGTGGCGCGCGAGGCGCCCGGCGCTGCGCCAGGTCTCGGCGACGCGCGCCGCGACCGCGCCGAGGTCGAGCGGCGCTTTTTCGAGGCGGATCTTGCCGCCGGTGACGCGTCCGACCTCGAGCAGATCGTCGACGAGGTGCGCCATGTGCCGCGTCTGCCGGCCGATGAGCGCCTGCGCGGTCTCGACGATCTCGGGACGCTCGCGCCCCACCTTCAGCAGCTCGGCGGCGGTCGCGAGCGTGGCGAGCGGATTGCGCAGCTCGTGGCCGAGCATCGCGAGGAACTCGTCCTTCGCGCGGTCGGTGGCGCGCAGCGCCGCCTCCGCTTCGTTCTGGCGCGCCTCGCGCTCGCGGATGGCGCGGCCGGCTTCGTGCAGCGCGGCGGCGAGGCCGCGCACCTCGTCGACCTTGGAGTCCGGCGGCGCGGCGGTCGCGGTGCCCTGCCCGAGCATCGGCGCCGCGGCCACGAGCGAGGCGATCGGCGAGAGGATGCGGCGGGCGAACATCAGCGCGAGCGCGATGCCCGCCGCCATCGCGAGCAGCGCGCCGAAGGCGAGGAGCAGCGCCGCCTGCCAGCTCGAGCGGTAGACCTCGGTCCTGGGCAGCGCCACCGACACCGCCCAGCCGCTGAAGGCCGAGCGCGCGAAGGCGCGGAAGGACGGCACGCCTTCGAGCGTCTGGCCGGCGAGCCAGCCTTCCGTGGCGCCGCTCGAGAGCGCCTGGCGCAGCGTCTCGGAGGCCCGGTCGCTCGAGCCGGGCGGCGCCCGCGTTCGGGCGACGAAGCGGTGCTTGGAGTCGAGCACCGCGGCGACCCAGCGCCGCGGAAATTTCTGCCGCTCGAGCAGGCGCATCATCGCCGCGGGATCGACGGCCGCGGCGAGCACGTACTTGATCTCGCCGTTGCGCTTCACCGGCGTACGGATCGTGAAGATGAGGCGGTCCTTCAGGACCGCGCCGTGCGTCACGTCGCCCACCACCGAGCGGCCGGTCTGCGCCGCGCGCGCCGCGGTGTCGCGGTCCTGCGATGGCGGCAGCGGCTTTCCCGGCGGCACGAGGAGATTCATCAGGTGCTCGCCCGTCGGCCGCGTCACCACGATGTTGAGCCAGCTCGGCTGCGTGGCGAGCACGCGCTCGGCGAGCGGCCGGAAGGCGTCGAGGTTGTCCGAGTCGACCCCCGGCAGCACCGCGAGCGCCTCCAGCGTGGTGATCGAGCCGCGCAGGTCCGCGTCGACCGCGGTCATCAGGGCGCGCACGCGCTCGATCGCGCCGCGCTCGAAGGCCTCGCGCTCGCGCTCGGCGAGCAGGAACGCGCCGCCGATGGCGAAGATCGCCATCGGCACGAGCGTCGCGAGCGAAAGGAGCAGGAGGTGGGAGCGGAGCTTCATCGCGGACGGCGTCGTCGCGGACGGCGGACAACGAGCATAATAAAGGAACCCGGCGCGCGGGTCCGGCGCGGAATAGCGGCGGGCTCTGCCATGTTCACCCACGTCGGCGCAGTATTCATTTTCCCCAATACGTCAAAGAGGAGGCTCAGGTGAAACTTTCGGCAATTTCGGCGGCAGGGCTGTTCGTCTCGGCCGCGGTGATGGGCGCGGGCATGACCTTTTCCGCGCATGCGCAGGAGAAGGACGCCAAGAAGGGTACGACAAAAGACATGACCTTCTTCGTGACCAGCGTCGGCAAGGGCAACGGCGCCGACCTCGGCGGCCTGGAAGGCGCGGACGCGCATTGCAACGCGCTCGCCAAGGCGGCGGGCTCGAAGCACGGCAACTGGCGCGCGTACCTGAGCACCACCTTGCCCGGCGGCGACGCCGGCGTGAACGCGCGCGATCGCATCGGCAAGGGCCCGTGGCGCAACGCCAAGGGCGTGGTCGTGGCGAACAACGTGGCGGAGCTGCATTCCGCCAAGGCGAAGATCAGCAAGGAAACCGCCCTCACCGAGAAGGGCGAGCAGGTCAAGGGCCGCGGCGACACGCCGAACGAGCACGACATCCTGACGGGCTCGGATCCGGCCGGCATGTACTCGACCGCGGGCGGCGACACGACCTGCGGCAACTGGACGAAGAGCGGCGACGGCTCGGCCATCGTGGGCCACCACGACCTGCAGGGGCTGAAGGACACGCGCCACATGAAGTCCTGGAACTCCTCGCACGGCTCGCGCGGCTGCAGCCAGGACCAGCTCAAGGCTTCCGGCGGCGCCGGCCTGATCTACTGCTTCGTCCCGAACTGAGCGAAAATAGCGGTCTCGAAAGCCGGCTTCGGCCGGCTTTTTTATTTTCCGCTTCGATTCCAACCGCGATTTCGGGATGATCGTCACCTCCGGCATTTCCATGCAGTACGGCGCGAAACCGCTCTTCGAGAACGTCTCGGTGAAGTTCGGCGGCGGCAACCGCTACGGCCTCATCGGCGCGAACGGCTCGGGAAAGTCGACCTTCATGAAGATCCTCGGCGGCGACCTCGAGCCCGGCGCCGGCTCGGTGGCGATCGACTCGGGCGAGCGCCTCGGAAAGCTGCGCCAGGACCAGTTCGCGTTCGAGAACGAGCGCGTGCTCGACGTGGTGATGATGGGGCACGCCGAGATGTGGCAGGCGATGCGCGAGCGCGACGCGATCTACGCGAACCCGCAGGCCGGCGAGGCCGAGTTCATGCGCGCGGCGGAGCTCGAGGCGAAGTACGCCGAGTACGGCGGCTACACCTCCGAGGCGCGCGCCGGCGAGCTCCTCCTCGGCCTGGGCGTGCCGACCGCGCAGCACAACGGCCCGATGAGCGCGGTGGCGCCCGGCTGGAAGCTGCGCGTGCTGCTCGCGCAGGCGCTCTTCGGCGACCCGGACATCCTGCTGCTGGACGAGCCGACCAACAACCTCGACATCAACAGCATCCGCTGGCTCGAGGACGTGCTGAACAGCCGCACGAGCACGATGGTGATCATCTCGCACGACCGGCACTTCCTCTCGAGCGTGTGCACGCACATGGCGGACGTCGACTACGGCGGCATCCGGGTCTATCCCGGGAGCTACGACGACTACATGGAGGCCTCGACGCTCGCCAAGCAGCAGCAGCTCAACAAGAACGCGCGCGCCAAGGAGCGCATCGCCGATCTCGAGGATTTCGTGCGCCGCTTCCGCGCGCACAAGGCGAAGGCGCGCCAGGCCACCTCGCGCATGAAGCAGATCGAGAAGCTCAAGCCCGACGACGTGAAGCCTTCGA
>CAYOVM010000223.1:0-5210 GCA_964407355.1 uncultured Enterobacteriaceae bacterium | reverse complement strand
GCGCTTTTCCCGTCCTGAAACGCGAAATCGAGCGCGAGCCGCGCCTTCCAGGAACTGATCAACGGCTCAGCGAGATGCATGCTGCGATCATACAGGGCGACCGCGGCGGTCATACCGCCAGCAAGCCGCGCACGCCGTCCTTGTCCATGTCCGCGCCCTCGCCGCGCGCGACGATCTCGCCGCGCTCCATCACGAGGTAGCGGTCGGCGAGCGAGCGCGCGAAATCGTAGTACTGCTCGACCAGCAGGATCGCCATGTCGCCGCCGGCGGCGAGCGAGCGGATCGCGCGCTCGATGTCCTTGATGATCGAGGGCTGGATGCCTTCGGTGGGCTCGTCGAGGATCAGCAGCTTCGGTCCCATCGCCAGCGCGCGGCCGATCGCGAGCTGCTGCTGCTGGCCCCCGGAGAGATCGCCGCCGCGCCGGCGCTGCATGGACGCGAGCACCGGGAACATCTCGAAGATGCGCGGCGGGATCGGGCTGCGAGGCGGCCGGGTGGCGAGGCCCATCAGCAGGTTTTCCTCGACGGTAAGACGCGGGAATATATCGCGGCCTTGCGGCACGTACCCCAGTCCTACGCGCACTCGCTCGTAGGGCTTGTCGCCAGTGATGTCCTTCTCATTAAAAATGATCTGGCCGCTCCTGGCGGGGATCACGCCCATCAGCGCTTTCAGCAGCGTCGTCTTCCCCACACCGTTGCGGCCGAGCAGCGTGGTCACCTTGCCCGGCGGGACCTCGAACGAGAGGTTGCGCAGGATGTGGCTGCCGCCGTAGTACTGGTTCAGGTTGGAAACCGACAGCATTTTTCTTTCTAACGGCCCAAATACACTTCAATCACCCGCGGATCGTTCTGCACCTCGCCCATCGGGCCTTCGGCGATCACGCTCCCCTCGTGCAGCACGGTGACCTTGCGCGCGATCTTCCCGATGAAGGCCATGTCGTGCTCGACCACGACCAGCGAGTGCTTGCCGGCGAGCGACAGCAGCAGCTCGGCGGTGCGCTCGGTCTCGTCGTCGCTCATGCCGGCCACCGGCTCGTCGAGCAGCAGCAGGCGCGGCTCCTGCATGAGCAGCATGCCGATCTCGAGCCACTGCTTCTGGCCGTGCGAGAGCAGGCCGGCCATGCGCTGCGCGCTGTCTTTCAGCCTGATGAGCTCCAGGGTTTCTTCGATCGCGCTTCGCTGTGTCCCGTTTAACTTGGAGAAAAGCGTGGTCCTGACCCGCTTGTCCGCCTTCATCGACAGCTCGAGGTTCTCGAACACGGTGTGGCGCTCGAAGATGGTCGGCTTCTGGAACTTGCGGCCGATGCCCGCGTGCGCGATCTGCGCCTCGGAGAGCCGGGTGAGGTCGATGGTCTGGCCGAAGAAGGCCGTGCCGGTGTCGGGCCGCGTCTTGCCGGTGATCACGTCCATCATCGTGGTCTTGCCCGCGCCGTTGGGGCCGATCACGCAGCGCAGCTCGCCGGCGTCGATCGACAGCGACAGGTCGTTCAGCGCCTTGAAGCCGTCGAAGCTCACGCTGATCCCCTCCAGGTAGAGGACCACGCCGTGCGTGAGGTCCAGGCCGGCGCTCGCCATGTGGCTGCCGCCGATGCCGCTCGCGCCGGAAATTGCGGAGGGGTGTGTCGCTACGCTTGTCATGTTTTCTTTTTACTTAAAAAACCAACTACGCCCTGAGGAAGAAAAAGCGTAACCAGGATAAAAAGAAGGCCGAGGAAGAAAAGCCAGTATTCGGGGAATGCCTGGGTGAAGAAGCTCTTCGCGCCGTTCACCAGGCCCGCGCCGAGCGCCGCGCCGGCGAGCGTGCCGCGGCCGCCGACCGCGACCCAGATCGCGATCTCGATCGAGTTGGCGGGCGACATCTCGCCGGGATTGATGATTCCGACCTGCGGCACGTAGAGGGCGCCGGCGATGCCGCACAGCACCGCCGACAGCGTCCAGATGAAAAGCTTGTAGTGCATCGTGTCGTAGCCGCAGAACATGACCCGCGCCTCGGCGTCGCGGATCGCGGCGAGCACGCGGCCGAACTTGGAGGTGACGATCCAGCGCGCGAGGAGCAGCGTGCCGATGAGGACCGCGCCGCTGGCGGCGAAGAGCGCCATCCGCGTGCTCGCCGTCGCGATCGGGATGTCCAGGATGCGGCGGAAATCGGTGAAGCCGTTGTTGCCGCCGAAGCCGGTGGCATTGCGAAAGAAGAGGAGCATCGCCGCGAAGGTGAGCGCCTGGGTAATGATCGAGAAGTACACGCCCTTGACCCGGGAGCGGAAGGCGAAATAGCCGAACACGTAGGCGAGCAGCCCCGGAACGGCCACCACCAGGAACGCGCACCACCAGAACGAATCGGAGTTCCACCACTGCCAGGGAAATTCCTTCCAGTCGAGGAACACCATGAAGTCGGGCATCGGTTGGCGGTACTGGCCGTCGGCGCCGATCTGGCGCATGAGGTACATGCCGAAGGCGTAGCCGCCGAGCGCGAAGAAGAGACCGTGGCCGAGCGAAAGGATGCCCGCGTAGCCCCAGATGAGGTCCATCGCCACGGCGACGATCGCGTAGCACATGATCTTCCCGAGCAAGGTCACCCAATAGGCGGACACGTGGAATGCGCTGTCCGCTCTTACATATAGATTCAGGACAGGAAGGACGATGAACACCACGGCGGCGAAAATGCCGAGAATCGTCCAGCCCCGCGTCCCGTACAGGCGCCGGCCGATCATGACTCGACCGCCCTTCCCTTCAGCGCGAACATCCCCTGCGGACGCTTCTGGATGAACACGATGATGAAGACGAGCACCGCGATCTTCGCGAGCACCGCGCCCTGCCAGGCCTCGAGGAGCTTGTTGGCGAAGCCCAGGCCGAGCGCCGCGTAGACCGTGCCGGCGAGCTGGCCGACGCCGCCAAGCACGACCACCATGAACGAATCGACGATGTAGGCCTGGCCGAGGTCCGGACCGACGTTGCCGATCTGCGAGAGCGCGCAGCCGGCGAGCCCGGCGATGCCCGAGCCGAGGCCGAAGGCCCAGGTATCGACGCGCGCGGTGGAGACTCCGACGCACGCGGCCATCTCGCGGTTCTGCGTCACCCCGCGCACGAAAAGGCCCAGACGGGTTTTATTCAACAAGACCCAGATTCCGAGCAACACGAAAAGCGCAAAGCCGATGATCACGATGCGGCTCCACGGCAGCACCACGCCGGCGAGGATTTCCATGCCGCCCGACATGAACGCAGGGTTCTCGACCTGCACGTTCTGCGCGCCGAAGACGGTGCGCACCGCCTGGATCAGGATCAGGCTGATGCCCCAGGTGGCGAGCAGGGTCTCGAGCGGCCGCCCGTACAGCCACCGGATCACCGAGCGTTCCAGCGCCATCCCCACCAGCGCGGAAGCAATGAATGCGGAGGGCAATGCCGCGAGCAGGTACCAATCGAAAAAAGCAGTATTTCGAAAAAGACCCTGAACCACATACGTCGTATACGCGCCGATCATGATGAGCTCGCCGTGCGCCATGTTGATGACGCCCATCAGGCCGTAGGTGATGGCGAGCCCGAGCGCCGCGAGCAGCAGGATCGACCCCAGGCTGAGGCTCGTGAACACCATGCCGAGGCGCTCGCCCCAGGCGAGCGAGCGCTCGATCTCGCGCAGGCTTTTCTGCGCCTCGGCGCGCAGCTCCTCGTCCTTCTCGGCCTGGAGGAAGCTCAGCAGCAGCGTCTTGGTCCCCGGGCTGCTCGACGCCGCGAGCTGCTTCACCGCGGCGAGGCGCGCGGCGCGATCCTCCGACTTGAGCTCGAGCGCGGCCGCGACCTGCTGGAGCATCGCCTTGATGTCCGGATTGGATTCCTTGTCGAGCGCCTTGCGCACCAGGGGAAGCATCGCCGGCTCGGCGCCCCCCAGAAGCTGCTTTACGGCGGAAAACCTGACTTCCACTTTCGGCGAAATGAGGCTCAGGGCGGCGAGCGCGCCGTTCAGCTCGCGGCGCAGGCGGTTGTTGACGGTGATGTCTTCCTTGTCCTCGGGGACCTTCGCGAGCTTCTCGCCGGTGACGGCGTCGCTCGCGCTTTCGCCCTTGACGATGAGCACGCGCTTGCCGGAGGTCTGGAGCTCGCCGTCGGCGAGCGCCTGCAGGACCCGCGCCGACTTCTCGCTGCCCGAGGCCACGAGGGCGGCGATGGCCTCGACCTTGTCGTCGCCTTCCCCGAACGCCAGCGCCTCTATGTTTTTTCCGTCTTCGGAAAAAGCATGAAAGGAAAAGAGGCAGAGCGCGATTGTTATGAGTGTTCGCATGTGAAAAGGGCCGCCGAAGCGGCCCCTTCCCCTATTCTCGCAAAGAAGCCTACTTCGTGATGATCGTCTTGCCGTCGGGCTCGTCCTTCTTCTTGTCGTTGCCCGCGATGAACGGGCTCCACGGGGCGGCTCTCACCGGGCCCTTGGTCTTCCAGACGACGTTGAACTGTCCGTTGGCCTGCACTTCGCCGATGAACACCGCCTTGTGCAGGTGATGGTTCTTCTCGTCCATCTTCGAGGTAATGCCCGAGGGCGCGGTGAAGGTCTGGCCCGCCATCGCCGCGATCACCTTGTCGGTGTCGAAGCTCTTCGCCTTCTCGACCGCCTGCTTCCACATGTGGATGCCGATGTAAGTGGCTTCCATCGGATCGTTGGTAAGCGGCTTGTCGGCGCCCGCCAGCTTCTTCGACTTGGCGTACGAGGCCCACTGCTTCTTGAAGCCGTCGTTGGCCGGCGCCTTGATCGACATGAAGTAGTTCCACGCGGCGAGGTGGCCGACGAGCGGCTTGGTATCGACGCCGCGCAGCTCCTCCTCACCGACCGAGAACGCGACCACCGGCACGTCCGTCGCCTTCAAGCCCTGGTTGCCGAGCTCCTTGTAGAACGGCACGTTCGAATCGCCGTTGATCGTCGAGATCACCGCCGTCTTGCCGCCGGCGGCGAACTTCTTGATGTCCGCGACGATGGTCTGGTAGTCGCTGTGGCCGAAGGGCGTGTACTTCTCGTCGATGTCCTTTTCCTGCACCCCCTTCGACTTGAGGAAAGCGCGCAGGATCTTGTTGGTGGTGCGCGGATACACGTAATCCGTGCCGAGCAGCACCCAGCGCTTCGCGCCGCCGCCGTCCTTCGACATCAGGTACTCGACCGCCGGGATCGCCTGCTGGTTGGGCGCGGCGCCGGTGTAGAACACGTTCTTCGAGAGCTCCTCGCCTTCGTA
>CAYOVM010000222.1:0-5258 GCA_964407355.1 uncultured Enterobacteriaceae bacterium | reverse complement strand
ATGCTGAGCGCCGACTCTTTAAAAAAGATAGACCGCGAGATCGCCAAATACCCCGCGGACCGGAAATCCTCCGCGGTGATGAGCGCGCTCATCATCGCGCAGGACGAGAAGGGCTGGCTGTCGGAAGAGACGATGGACTTCGTGGCGCAGTACCTCGGCATGGCGCCGGTGGCGGTCTACGAGGTGGCGACGTTCTATTCCATGTACAACCTGAAGCCGACCGGGAAATACAAGCTCACGCTGTGCACCTGCCTGCCGTGCGGCCTGCAGGGCGCGCTCGACGCCGCCGACCACCTGCGCGAGAAGCTCGGCATCGACTTCAGCGAGACCACGCCCGACGGCCACTTCACGCTGAAGGAGGGCGAATGCATGGGCGCCTGCGCCATGGCGCCGGTGCTGCTGGTGAACAACAAGAAGATGCACGACTACATGACCGACGAGAAGCTCGACCGGCTGATCGACGAGCTGGGACGCAAATGATCGATTACGGTCCCGACGCGATTCTCATGAAGGGCCTGGATGGCGGCAACTGGCGTCTTGCCGATTATGAAAAGAGAGACGGGTATGCGGCTCTCAAGAAAATAATCCGGGAAAAGATCAAGCCCGAGGACATCATCGGCGAGCTGAAGAAGTCGGCCCTGCGCGGCCGCGGCGGCGCCGGCTTCCCGACGGGCCTCAAGTGGTCGTTCATGCCGCGCCAGTTCCCGGGCCCGAAGTACGTGGTGTGCAACTCCGACGAGGGCGAGCCCGGCACCTGCAAGGACCGCGACCTGCTGCGCTACAACCCGCATTCGGTGATCGAGGGCATGGTCATCGCCGGCTACGCGATGGCCGCCACCGCGGGCTACAACTACATCCACGGCGAGGTGTGGGAAATCTACGAGCAGTTCGAGGAGGCGCTCGCCGAGGCGCGCGCCGCCGGCCTCGTGGGAAAGAACATCCTCGGCTCCGAGTTCAGCTACGAGCTGCATGCGGTGCCGGGCTACGGCGCGTACATCTGCGGCGAAGAGACGGCGCTGCTCGAGTCGCTCGAGGGAAAGAAGGGCATGCCGCGCTTCAAGCCGCCGTTCCCGGCGAGCTACGGCCTGTACGGCAAGCCGACCACCATCAACAACACCGAGACCTTCGCCGCGGTTCCCTGGATCCTGCGCAACGGCTCCGACGCGTTTCTCGCGCTGGGCAGGCCGAACAACGGCGGCACCAAGCTCTTCTCGGTGACCGGGCACGTCAACCGGCCGGGCAACTACGAGGTGAAGCTCGGCACGCCGTTCGCGAAGCTGCTGGAAATGGCGGGGGGCGTGCGCACCGGGCGCAAGCTCAAGGCGGTGATTCCCGGCGGCTCCTCGATGCCGGTCCTGCCCGCCGACATCATGATGAAGACCGACATGGACTACGACTCGATCGCCAAGGCGGGCTCGATGCTCGGCTCCGGCGCGGTGATCGTGATGGACGACAGCACCTGCATGGTGCGCGCGCTCGAGCGCCTGTCGTATTTCTATTTCGAGGAATCCTGCGGCCAGTGCACGCCCTGCCGCGAAGGCACGGGCTGGCTCTACCGGGTGGTCAACCGCATCGAGGAGGGCCGGGGGCGCATGGAGGATCTCGCGCTGCTCGACGACGTGGCCGACAACATCGCCGGCCGGACCATCTGCGCGCTGGGCGACGCCGCGGCGCTGCCGGTGAAGAGCTTCATGAAGCACTTCCGGGACGAGTTCGTGCATCACATCGAGCACAAGAAATGCCTCGCGGGAGCCGTCGAGCCGAAGTGGGGCCGCGCCGGCGCGCGCCTCGAGCCGCACGTGCTGAGAAACATGGCGGAGGCGGCCTAGATGCTGAAGATCGAAGTCGACGGCAAGCCGGTCGAGGTGGCGCACGGCGCGACCGTGATGGACGCGACCAACAAGGCCGGCGTCTACGTGCCGCACTTCTGCTATCACCGCAAGCTGTCGATCGCGGCGAACTGCCGGATGTGCCTGGTCGAGGTGGAAAAGGCGCCCAAGCCCTTGCCCGCCTGCGCCACGCCCGTCATCGACGGCATGAAGGTCTGGACCCATTCGCCGGCCGCCAAGAAGGCGCAGAACGGCGTCATGGAGTTCCTCCTCATCAACCATCCGCTCGACTGCCCGATCTGCGACCAGGGCGGCGAGTGCCAGCTGCAGGACCTGGCGGTCGGCTACGGCCACAGCAACTCGCGCTACACGGAAGAAAAGCGCGTCGTCCTGAGGAAAGAGCTCGGCCCGCTGGTCGCGGCGGAGGAAATGAGCCGCTGCATCCAGTGCACGCGCTGCGTGCGCTTCGGCACGGAGATCGCCGGCATGATGGAGCTCGGCCTCGCCGGGCGCGGCGAGAACGCCGAGATCGTTTCCTTCGTCGGCAAAGCCGTCGAGTCCGAGCTCTCCGGCAACATGATCGACCTCTGCCCGGTCGGGGCGCTCACCTCCGAGCCGTTCCGGTACCAGGCGCGGACCTGGGAGCTTTCGCGCCGCAAGTCGATCTCGCCGCACGACAGCCTGGGGTCGAACCTCGTCGTGCAGGTGAAGCAGAACCGCGTCATGCGCGTGCTGCCGCTCGAGAACGAGGCCGTCAACGAGTGCTGGCTCTCGGACAAGGACCGCTTCTCTTACGAGGCGCTGAACACGCCCGAGCGGCTGACGCGGCCGATGCTCAAGCGCAGCGGCCGGTGGGAAGAGGTCGACTGGTCCGTGGCGATGGAGGAGGTGGCCTGGGGCCTCAAGGGCCGCGACCTCGGCGTGCTCGCGAGCCCCCACGCCACGCTCGAGGAGCTCTATCTCGCCGGCAAGCTCGCGCAGAGCGCCGGGCAGCGCCAGGGTGCGGCCGACTTCCGCCTGCGCCAGTCCGACTTCTCGGCCGACGGCAAGCTCGGGGGCATCCCGTGGCTGGGCATGCCGATCGCGGCGCTCGGCGAGCTCGACCGCGTGCTCGTCGTCGGCTCGTTCCTGCGCAAGGACCAACCGCTGATCGCCCATCGCCTCCGCCAGGCGGCGAAGCGCGGCGCGAAGATCTACAAGCTGCACTCGGCCGACGACGACTGGCTGATGCCGATCGCTGGCAAGAAGATTGTGGCCCCTTCGGATCTCCCCGGTTCCGTCTCGTTTTTTGAAAACGAACTGAAAGCGGGAAAAAACGCGGCCATCCTCCTCGGCAACTTCGCGCAGCAGCATCCCCAGGCCGCGCAGATCCATGCCGCGGCCCAAAACCTCGGCGTGCCGGTCGGATTCCTGGGCGAAGCGGCGAACTCGGTCGGCGGCTATGTCGCAGGCCTTCCGGTCGGCGGCAACGTCACGACGGTCCTGCAGAAGGACGCGCTCCTGCTCCTGAACGTGGAGCCGGAGCTCGATTGCGCGAACCCGCGCGCGGCGATGGCGGCGGCGGCGAAGGCGCAATTCGTCGTCGCGCTCAGCGCTTTCCGCGCCGGCGCCGAGTACGCGAATGTGGTCCTGCCGATCGGCGCCTTCACCGAAACCGCGGGCACCTTCGTCAATACCGAGGGCCGCCTGCAGAGCTTCCACGCGACGGTCAATCCGCCGGGGGAAGCGCGCCCCGGCTGGAAAGTGCTGCGCGTGCTGGGCAGCATGCTCGGCCTGCCGGGGTTCGAGCTCGACACGATCGAGCAGGTGCGTGCCGCTTGCCTGGCGGGACGGGATGTTTCTTCTCTTCTGTCCAACAAGACAAATGTTCCGGAAGACAAGAAGAAAACGGCAACCGATGGCATCCAGCGCATCGCCGACGTGCCGATCTACTTCGCCGATCCGCTGGTGCGGCGCTCGCCGCCGCTGCAGCGCACGCCCGACGCGCGCGCGCCGAAAGCCTGGATGAACGGCAAGTTGATGGCGCGGCTGGGGATTGCCGTTAATCAGAAAGTTCTTGTCCAACAAGAACAAGGAACCGCAGAACTCGTTGCAGCGCTCGACGACCGGCTGCCCGACGAGTGCGTGCGGGTGTCCGCGGCGCATCTTTCGACCGCCGGGCTGGGCGCCATGTTCGGCACGCTCGGCGTGGAGAAGCTGCCGGTGGAGCAGGTCGCCTAGATGCTCGAGACGTTCTCCAGCTTCAGCCAGGCGCAATTCGGCGCGACGTGGGGTCCGGTCTTCTACGAGACCGTCACCAGCCTCGCGTTCATCGTCGCCATCATCGCGCCGCTGATGCTCTGCGTGGCCTACCTCACGCTGTGGGAGAGAAAGCTCATCGGCTGGATCCAGATCCGCATCGGGCCCAACCGCGTCGGGCCGCTCGGCCTGCTGCAGCCGGTCGCCGACGGCATCAAGCTGCTCATGAAGGAGATCATCCTTCCGGCCAACGCCAACAAGGGCCTCTTCCTGCTCGCGCCGGTCGTGATGCTGATACCCGCGCTCGCGGCGTGGGCGGTGATCCCGTTCGCGCCGGAAGTAGTGCTCTCGGACATCAACGCGGGGCTGCTCTACATCATGGCGCTGAGCTCGATGGGGGTCTACGGCGTGATCATCGCCGGCTGGGCCTCCAACTCCAAGTACGCGTTCCTCGGCGCGATGCGCTCGGCGGCGCAGATGGTGTCCTACGAGCTGGCGATGGGCTTCGCCCTCGTGGTCGTGCTGATGGTGTCGGGCAGCCTCAACCTCTCGGACATCGTCAATGGACAGGGCCGCGGCTACTTCGCCGCGAAAGGCATCAACTTCCTGTCGTGGAACTGGCTGCCGCTGCTGCCGATCCTCGTGGTGTATTTCGTCTCGGGCGTCGCCGAGACCAACCGCGCGCCGTTCGACGTGGTCGAGGGCGAATCCGAGATCGTCGCCGGCCACATGGTCGAGTACTCCGGCATGACCTTCGCGCTTTTCTTCCTCGCCGAATACATGAACATGATGCTGATCAGCGCGCTCGCGGTGATCATGTTCTTCGGCGGCTGGCAGCCGTTTTTCTCGAGCGCGCTCACCAACTGGGTGCCGCCGTTCGCCTGGTTCCTGCTGAAGGTGTTCTTCACCGTGTCGCTCTTCCTGTGGTTCCGCGCGACCTTCCCGCGCTACCGCTACGACCAGATCATGCGGCTGGGCTGGAAGATCTTCATTCCCCTCACCATCGTCTGGATCGTGGTGGTCGGCGTGTGGATGCAGACCCCGTGGAGCCTGTGGAAATGACCCGCGTGCTGGATTTCTTCAAATCTTTTTTATTGATCGAGCTACTTCGGGGTATGGCCCTCACCGGGCGCCACCTCTTCGCGCGCAAGATCACGGTGCAGTTCCCCGAGGAGAAGACGCCGGCGAGCC
>CAYOVM010000221.1:0-5272 GCA_964407355.1 uncultured Enterobacteriaceae bacterium | reverse complement strand
GCGATCGCGATGCACTGCAGGACCATGAACTCGAACATGCCCTTGTAGATGGTCATGAGCGACCATTCCTTCACCACCTGCTTCAGGTAGTAGGCGGACATCGCGACCGGCGGCGAGAGGTACGCGGTCTGCAGCGTCACCGCGACGAGGGCGCCGAACCAGACCATGAAGAGCTCCGGCGGGATGCCGAACTGCTGCGACAGCGCCGGGCGCAGCGCCTCGACCACCGGGTAGAAGATCGGCAGGAACACGAGGATGATCGCCGGCCACTCGAACGGCCAGCCCAGCAGGAAGATCAGGACGACGACGAAGCCGAGCATGACGATCGGCGGCACAGGCAGCGCGACCATCGCCTCGGTGATCCAGTTCGCGGTTCCCATGCGCGCGAACACGGCGCCGAAGATGTTGGAAGTGACCGCGAGGAGAAGAACCATGCTCGAGGTCATCGTGGCGCTGATGCAGGCCTGCTTCAGCCCGGCGTAGGTGAGCCGGCGGTAGCAGATGGCGAGGATGATCGCGCCCGCCGCGCCGATGCCCGCCGCTTCGGTCGGCGTCGCGAGGCCCGCGAGGATCGAGCCCAGGGTGAAGCCGATCAGCAGGAAAAGCGGCAGCACGCCGATGAAGACTTCCTTCATGATCGCCTTGATGCTGGTGACGCGCTCTTCCTTCGGCACCGGCGGCCCCAGCTTCGGGTTGATGAAGCTGCGGGCGATCAGGTAGGCGAGGTAGATGCCGGCGAGCATGAAGCCCGGACCGAAAGCGGCGGCGTACAGATCGGCCACCGACACGCCGAGCACCGGGCCCATCACGATCAGCATGACCGAGGGCGGGATCAGGATGCCGAGCGTGCCGCCGGCCGTGATCGCGCCCGCCGAGAGCTTGGCGTCGTAGCCGGTCTTGATCATGATCGGCGCGGCCATGATGCCGAGCACCGTGACCGCCGCGCCCACGATCCCGGTCGCCATGGCGAAGATCGTCGAAGTGACGATGACCACGATGTAGAGCGAGCCGCGCACCGGCGCGAGCATCATGCGCAGCGCCGAGAACAGGCGCTCCATCAGCCCGGCCTGCTCGGTGATGAAGCCCATGAAGATGAAGAGCGGCACCGCCGCGAGCACCTCCTCCTTCATCATCCCGATGGTCTGGAAGTAGGCGAGGTCGAACACCACTTTGCCCAGGGCGAAGTAGCCGAAGGTGAGCGCGAGGAACAGCAGCGTGAAGGAGATCTGGATGCCGATGAAGATCGCGCCGAGCATGACGACCAGCATCACCAGGCCGGTGAGGATCTCGAAGGTCATATCTCGATCTTCTCTTTGTGCTCGAGCACGATCCCGGTGCGCGCGGCGTAGAAGCTCTTGATCAGCTCGGACACGCCCTGCAGCAGCAGGAGCACGCAGGTGAGGGGCACGACCGCCTTGAACGGCCAGAGGTACGGCCGCCAGGGCGTCTGCTCGGAGGTCTCGCGGATGCCGAACGAGTACCACGACTCGTTCGTGCTCACGAGGAGCAGCATGACGATCGACGGAAAGAAGAACAGGATGTAGGAGACCGAGTCCACCATGCCCTTCGTCCGGGGCGACCAGTTCTCGTAGAAGAAATCGGTGCGGATGTGCGCGCCCTTGTGCAGCGCGAAGGCCGCGCCGAGCATGAAGATCGTGCCGTACAGCATGTAGGTCATGTCGAACGACCAGATGGTCGGCGTATTGAAGACGTATCGCGCGACGACCTCGTAGGCGACCACGACCACGAGCGGCACGTTGAGCCACGCGATCCAGGTGCCCGTGGTGTCGGTGAACTTGTCGATGACGCGGACCGTCCTGATCAGAGCGGACGACTGCGGCGCTGCCATTCCTTCCCCCTTGATTTCGACCGGCGGTGAAGCGATGCCGGACCCTAAACTAAAAAATGACGATCGGTCAACGAGACAAGGCAAGCGCCCCGAATTAAGGCATCGACGCACCATCGATGCGCCTTCGCCTGCCGGGCCTAGTCCAGCCGGGCGATGACGCCTTGCGTGTCCTGCGAAGCCGCCGGATAGCGCTCCATCACGAGCGGATCGTGTCCCGGGATGATGTGCGCCGCCGAGTCGGCCAGGGCGCTCAGTCGCCGGTAGCCCGCCACCATGTCGGCGACCGACCAGACGATCGGAAACGGCCTTTCCTGCTCCATGTTGGCGTAGAAGTGGCTCGCGTCGGAGGCGAGCACCACCCAGCCGCGGCGCGTGCGCACGCGCACCACCTGGAGGCCGAGCGTGTGCCCGCCGATCAGATGCAGCGAGACGCCGGGGTGCAGCTCGGCGTCGCCGTCGTGAAAGCGAACGCGGCCGGCGTACGCGCGGCGCACCATCCCGACCACGTCTTCCACGTCATAGGCGCCGCCGAACTGCGCCTCGCTCATATGGCGCCCGGTGGCGTAGCGCATCTCGAGATCCTGCAGGTGCAGCGTCGCCGCCGGAAAGAGATCGAAGTTGCCGACGTGGTCGTAATGCAGATGGGTGATTACCACGTCTTTTACTTGTTTTGAATCTACTCCAAGCAGGCCGAGACCTGCCGTCGGGCAGCGCAGATGATCGCGGCCGCGCTTCGCCGCCACGGCCGCGGAGAAGCCGGTATCCACGACGATTTCGCGCCCATCGCCGCGGATCAGCCAGACGAAGTAGTCGAGCGGCATCGGGCCGTCATGGGGATCCCCGCCGATGAAGTTCTCGCTCGCGCGCCGCGCGTGGTGCGCATATTTGATCGCGTAGAGCTCGTACTGCGGAGTCACTTGATGGTGACGCGCGCGACTTTTCTTTTTCCGACCTGGATGACCGGCGCGTCGCCGCGCTTGAACTGAAGATTGCGGTCGCTCACCTTCTCGCCGTTCACCCGCACCGCGCCCTGCTCGATCATGCGCGTGGCTTCGTTGGCGCTCGGCACCAGCCCCGCTTCCTTGAGCACCTTCAGGATCTGGGTTTCCTTCACCTCGACCTCGGGAAGCTCCTCGGGCAGCTCGCCGCGGCGAAAGCGCGCTTCGAACGCCTCCTCCGCCTGCCGCGCCGCTTCTTCGGAGTGAAAGCGCGCGACGATTTCTTTCGCAAACAGCACTTTGACGTCCCGGGGATTCTTGCCGGATTCGACGTCCCTGCGCCAGCGCTGGATCGTCTGCGTCGATTGAAACGACAGAAGCTCGATATAGCGCCACATCAGCTCGTCGGAAATCGACATCAGCTTGCCGAAGATCTCCTGCGCCGGCTCGGCGATGCCGACGTAGTTGCCGAGGGACTTGGACATCTTCTCCTTGCCGTCGAGCCCCTCCAGCAGCGGCATGGTGACGATGCACTGCGGCTCCTGGCCGAAGTCCTTCTGCAGCTCGCGGCCCACCAGCAGGTTGAACTTCTGGTCGGTGCCGCCGAGCTCGACGTCGGCCTTCATCGCGACCGAGTCGTAGCCCTGCATCAGGGGATACAGGAGCTCGTGGACCGCGATCGGCTGCTGGTTTTTGTATCTTTTGCTGAAGTCGTCGCGTTCGAGGAGCCGCGCGACCGTATAACGCGCGGCCAGGCGGATCATCCCTTCGGCCCCGAGCTTGTCCGACCATTCCGAGTTGAACAGGATCTGCGTCTTGTCCGGGTCGAGGATCTTGAACACCTGGTCCCTGTAGGACTGGGCGTTCTTCAGGATTTCTTCGCGGGTGAGCGCCGGCCGAGTCTGGTTCTTGCCGGTCGGGTCGCCGATCATGCCGGTGAAGTCGCCGATCAGGAACTGGACCTGGTGGCCGAGCTCCTGGAAGTGGCGCAGCTTGTTGATGACCACCGTATGCCCGAGGTGCAGGTCGGGGGCGGTGGGGTCGAGCCCCAGCTTGACTCGAAGCTGGCGGCCGCTCGCAAGCTTTTTGACAAGCTCCTCCTCGACGATCAGCTCGTCGCAACCGCGCCGGATGGTCTCAATGGCGTGTGTGGTAGGTGACATTTTCGATAGGCGCCGCGATAGGAACTTTGCTAGACTTCCCAGGCTGCTGAAATTTAAAGTATTTCGGACTGCACCAGGGACCGACCGGATTCACGAAATTCTAGCCGAACCATGAAGATTCAAGGCGCACTCGCGCGGACGGTCGTAATCCTGGTGCTCGCTGCCTCCGGCATGGTCGCGTTCGCGACCATCGCGCCCGGCACGCAGATGGGCGAGCCGTTCCGCTCGACCGCCTCGATCGAGGCGATGCCCATCAGCGCCGACCAGGTGCTTCCCGCGCCGATGTCGTATATCCGCGAAGAGCGCTTCCAGCGCGGCGAGACCCTGCCCGGCCTGCTCGCGCGCCTCGGCGTCGGCGAGACGGAGGTTCCGCGGCTCGCGCGGGTGCGCGCTCTGCAGCAGCTGCGCAGCGGAATGCTCGTGCGCGCGGAGGTGACCCCCGAAGGCACGCCGCGCACGCTGCGGTTTCTTACCGGCCGCGACGCGCTGATGCAGATCGTCGCGGACGGCGAGGACTATCGCGCGGTCGAATATCCGGCGCCCATCGAATCGCGCATGTCGATGAAATCGGGCGTGATCCGCAGCTCGCTGTTCGCCGCCACCGACCTCGCGGGAATTCCGGATGCCGTCGGCATGCAGATCGCCGACATCTTCGCCGGCGACGTCGATTTCTACCGCGACCTGCGCAAGGGCGACCGCTTCGCCGTCGTCTACGAGGAGCAGCATCTCGCCGGTATCCCGGTACGCACCGGCAAGGTTCTCGCCGCGGAATTCACCAACCAGGGCAAGACCTACCGCGCCGTCTACTTCGGGAAGGGGTACTACACCCCGGAAGGAAAGAACCTGCGCAAGGCGTTCCTGCGCTCGCCGCTCGAGTTCTCCCGGGTCAGCTCCGGATTCGGCATGCGCAAGCACCCTTTGCACAAGAGCTGGATGGCGCACAAGGGCATCGACTATGCGGCGCCCACGGGAACGCGCGTGCGCGCGGTCGGCGGCGGCGTCGTCGAGTTCGCCGGGGTGAAGGGCGGCTATGGCAACGTCGTGATCCTGCGCCACCACGGTCAGTACACCACCACCTATGCCCACCTCAGCCGCATCGCCCAGGGCGTGAAACGCGGCGCGCGGGTCGAGCAAAACGATCCGGTCGGCTTTGTCGGCATGACCGGGTGGGCCACCGGTCCGCATCTGCATTACGAGTTCCGCGTTGCCGGCGAGCCGCGCAATCCCTTCTCGATCGCGATGCCCTCCGCGCTGCCGGTCGCGGCGCAGGAGCTGCCCGCGTTTCGCAGCCAGGCCGCGGCGTTCATCGCGCAGCTCGAGCT
>CAYOVM010000220.1:0-5274 GCA_964407355.1 uncultured Enterobacteriaceae bacterium | reverse complement strand
GCAGCTCGCGCGCGATGCGCGTCTTCTCCTCCTCGCGCGCCTCCAGCACGCGCGCGGAGAGCTCGCGCAGCTCGGCCTGCGAATTCTTCAGGGCGTCCTCCGCCTGCTTTCGCACGGTGATGTCGCGCAGGATCACGGTGAAGTGGCGCTCGTCCGCGTCCCCGGCCTGGGAGATCGAGGCTTCGATCGGGAACTCCTCGCCATCGGCGCGCACGGCCCAAAGCGTCGTGACGTCGCCCATGCGCCGGCTGGTCACGCCGGTGCGGGCGAAATCGTCGATGTGGCCGCGGTGATGCGCCCGGAAACGCTGCGGGATGAAGCGGTCGAGCGGCCCGCCTAGCGCCTTGGCGCGCGGACAGCGGAACACCTGCTCGGCGGCCTGGTTGAAGACGAGGATGTTCTGGGCCGCATCCACGGTGATGATGGCGTCCATGGCGGAGTCGACGATCGACTCGAGGCGCGTCCGGCTCGCCTCGGTTCTGCGGTCGGCGACCAGGATCTCGCGCGCCATCACGAAGACCGCAACGCCGATCGCGAGCATGTCGGCGACCATCACGGCGCCCACCAGCCACGGCGCCTGCGTCCCGCGAATGAAGGCCACGGCGTTCAGCACCACCAGGGCCGCCAGCACCGCCGTGCTCGCCGCGACGGTGGCGGGATGCCTAAGCGGTTTCAATTCAGCACCTTCACTTCAGGCGCCGCATCCGCGGGCGGCGGGCAAAGCAGCTCTTTTGACCGTGGTCAATATCTCGCGATCCCCGGGCTTCATAGTGTTCCCATGCATCACCCCGCTTCGGACCTGGTCATCGACCCGGTTCTCATCCGCAAGCACGATGTCGGCGGTCCGCGCTATACGTCGTATCCGACCGCGGATCGCTTCGTCGACGCGTTCGGCGAGCTCGACCTGCGCCAGTGGCTGGCCAAGCGGAACATCGGCGGCATCAGCCTGCCGCTTTCCGTCTATGTCCATCTGCCGTTCTGCGACACGCTCTGCTACTACTGCGGCTGCAACAAGGTCGTGACGCGCGACCACAGCAGATCGGCCAAGTATATCAAGTACCTGCAGAAGGAATTGGAGCTTCTCGGCCCGCTGCTCGGCGCCGACCGCAGCGTTTCCCAGATGCACTGGGGCGGCGGCACGCCGACCTTCCTCGCCCGCGAGGAGATGGGGTTTCTCGTCGATGTTCTGAAAAAACACTTGGGATGGGCGCCCGACATCGAGTGCTCGGTCGAGGTCGACCCTCGGCGCGCGCCGCCGGGGACGATGGCGTTCCTCGCCGGCCTGGGCTTCAACCGCGTCTCCCTCGGCGTCCAGGACTTCGATCCCGCGGTGCAAAAAGCGGTGCACCGGATCCAGAGCGAGGAGGAGACGCGGCGCGTCATCGAGGAGGCGCGCGCGAGCGGCTTTCGCTCGATCAACCTCGATCTCATCTACGGCCTGCCCAGGCAGACCCTCGACAGCTTCAACCGGACGCTCGAGCGGGTGATCGACATCCAGCCCGATCGCATCGCGCTCTACAGCTACGCGCACCTGCCGCGCCTCTTTCCGCCGCAGCGGCGCATCGCGGACGCCGACCTGCCTTCGCCGGAGGCGAAGCTGCAGATCCTGACGCTCGCGATCGGCCGCCTCACGCGCGCGGGCTATCTCTATATCGGCATGGACCACTTCGCGCGCCCGGACGACGAGCTCGCGGTGGCGCAGCAGCGGGGACGGCTGCAGCGCAACTTCCAGGGCTACTCGACGCACGCCGAGAGCGACATGCTCGGCATCGGCGTCTCGGCGATCGGCCGCGTCGGCCCGACGTACTACCAGAACCGCAAGGTGCTCGACGAGTACTACGCCGCGCTCGACGCGGGGCGCCTGCCGGTGGCGCGCGGCGTCATCCTCACCTCGGACGACCTGCTGCGCCGCGCGGTGATCCAGGCGCTGACCTGCCACTTCCGCCTGTCGATCGAGTCGATCGAGCTCGCCTACCTCGTCGATTTCAAGAAATACTTCAGCGAGGAGCTGAAGGACCTGAAGCGGCTCGAGGCGGAAGGGCTGGTCGAGCTGCAGCCCGACTGGATCGTGGTCACGGCCAAGGGCCGGCTGCTGGTGCGCGCGATCTGCATGGTGTTCGACCGCTACCTGCGCGAAGGCCGCCTGCGCGCGAGCTACTCGAAGGTCATCTAGGTGGACGGCTGCTTCCATTGCGGGCTGCCCGTGCCGCAGCCCGGCCGCTTTCGCGCGACGCTGCTGGGCGCCGAGCGGGAGCTGTGCTGCGCCGGCTGCCAGGCGGTCGCCTCGACCATCGCCGCTTCGGGGCTTGAGAGGTATTACACGACGCGGACAAGCGATGCGATCACGCCGAGGGAGATGGTTTCCGCGGTTGAAAATCCTGCCGTTGAAAATCGACATGTAGACCCATCGGGATGCGAAGCCGCGCTGATTCTCGAGCGCGTGCGCTGCCCGGCGTGCCTCTGGCTCATAGAGCACACATTGCGCCGGGTCCCCGGAGTCGTGCGGGCGGACGTCAACTACGCGACGCAGCGCGCGCAAGTGCGCTGGGATCCGGCGCGAGCCGGCGTCGCGCAGATCATCGAAGCGGTGCGCGCCGTGGGTTACGACGCGATCCCTTACGCGCCCGAGCGGCAGGCCGAGTCGGAGCGCCGCGCCGATCGCGCCGCCCTGTGGCGGCTCTTCATCGCCGGGTTCGGCGCGATGCAGGTGATGATGTACGCTTTTCCGGCCTACGTCGACGGCGGGAGCGGCGCGCTTTCGGCGGAGGCGGCGCAGCTCATGCGCTGGGCCGGCCTCCTGCTCACGCTCCCCGTGATGCTTTTTTCCTGCGCGCCCTTCTTCGCCGGCGCCTGGCGCGAGCTGCGCGCGGGGCGGCTCGGGCTCGACGCGCCGATTTCCCTCGGCCTCGCGGGCGCGTTCGCGGCGAGCGCGTGGGCCACCGCGACGGGCTCGGGCGAGGTGTACTTCGACTCGGTGAGCATGCTGGTCTTCCTCATCCTCGGCGCGCGCTTCGTCCAGGCGGCGGTTCGCCGCCGGGCCCTGCGCGCGCTCGACCGGCTCTACAGGACGGGCGCAACGCGCTCGCTGAGCATCGGCGAGCGCTGCACGGTCGCGCCGGGCGAGCGGATTCCCGCCGACGGGGTGGTCGAGGAGGGCGAATCCAGCGCGGACGAATCGCTGCTCACGGGCGAATCGCGCCCCGTGGCGAAGGCGCCGGGCGACGAGCTGGCCGGCGGATCGGTCAACCTCGACCAGCCGCTCACCATGCGGGTGACGCGCGTCGGGTCCGAGACCCGCGCGGCGCTGATCGCGCGCCTGGTCGAGCGCGCCGCCACGCTCAAGCCGCGCGCGATCGAGGCCGCCGACCGGGCGGCGCAGCCGCTGACATACATAGTGATCGCCGTCGCCGCCGCGAGCTGGTTCTGGAGCGGCAGCTTCTGGAGCGCGGTGGCCGTGCTGGTCGTCACTTGCCCGTGCGCGCTCGCGCTCGCCTCGCCGGTGGTCCTCACCCGCGTGAACACGTTCCTGCTCGCTCGCGGCGTGCTCGTCACGCGCTCGCGGGCGCTGCAAGCCCTGGAGAAGGCGACCGACGTGCTCTTCGACAAGACCGGGACGCTGACGGAAGGAAAGCTGCGCCTCGCGAGGGTCATTCCTATCGGCGCGCACGGCGAGGCCGAGTGCCTCGCGCTCGCCGGCGCGCTCGAGGCGACCAGCCGTCATCCCATCGCGCATGCTTTTTCGACGTCCGAATCGGGATCGTCCCGGCTGAAGACGGCAACCGCGGCGCGCTATGTGGCGGGACAGGGTGTCGAAGGCGCCGTGGACGCACGGCGCCTGCGCCTTGGCAGCGCGCGTTTCTGCAGCGAGTATTGCGGGCAGCCGAGCCCGCTCGCCACGCCCTCCGGAGCGCAGACAAGGATCTTTCTCGCGGATGAGCGCGGCTGGCTCGCGGCCTTCGACCTGGAAGACCGCTTGCGCCCGGACGCGGCGGCGCTGGTGGGCGAGCTGACGCGGCGCGGGCTGCGCGTGCACCTCCTCAGCGGCGACGGCCCGAAAGCCGCGGCGGTGCTCGCGCGCAGCGTGGGAATCGAGCGCTGCTCCGGCGCGATGACGCCGCGGGACAAGTACGAGTATGTCCGTGCGCTGCAGGCCGGCGGGCGCGTGGTGGCCATGGTCGGCGACGGGCTGAACGACGCGCCGGTGCTGGCGGTGGCGGACGCCTCGATCGCGATGGGCGGCGGCGCCGATTCGGCCCAGCTGCAGGCCGACGTGATCCTGCAGGGCGGCGCCCTCGGCGGCGTTCTCGAAACGCTCGACGCCGCGAGCCGCGCCATGCGCCTCGTGCGCCAGAACATCGGCTGGGCGGTCGTCTACAACCTCGTCGCCCTGCCGCTCGCCGCGGCGGGGTTCATCGGCCCGCTCGAAGCCGCGATCGGCATGGGCGCGAGCTCGCTCGGCGTCCTTCTCAACGCGATGCGCCCGCTCGCCTGCGGAAAATCATGGAAAGCCTCTACCTCCTCGTCCCCCTCTCCGTCGCCGTCGTATTCCTGACCGGCTGGGTCTTCTGGCGGGCGCTCGAGGGCGGCCAGTTCGACGACCTCGAGCGCCCGGCGCACGACGTCCTCGGCGACGACGAGTAGGAATCGCCCTGCCTGGGAATCGTCCTGCCTCGGAATCGTCCTATGCGCCGGATTTGATGCACGTCAAACGCGCGATCCGCCGGCCCCCTAACATGGGGCTTCACACAGTGGAGCCCATGCAAGAACCCGCTACTTACAATTACACCGTGGTGCGCCAGTTCGCGATCATGACCGTGGTCTGGGGCGTGGTCGGGATGCTGGTCGGCGTGTTCATCGCCGCGCAGCTTCTCTGGCCGCAGCTCAACCTCGGCGTGCCCTGGCTCTCCTACGGCAGGCTGCGGCCGCTGCACACCAACGCGGTCATCTTCGCCTTCGGCGGCAGCGCGCTTTTCGCCACCTCCTATTACGTCGTGCAGCGCACCTGCCACGCGCGGCTCTTCGGCGACCGGCTCGCGGCCTTCACCTTCTGGGGATGGCAGCTCGTCATCGTCGCGGCGGCGATCACCCTGCCGCTGGGCATCACCACCTCCAAGGAGTACGCGGAGCTCGAATGGCCGATCGATCTCGTGATCGCGGTGGTGTGGGTGGCGTACGCGGTGGTTTTCTTCGGCACCATTTTCAAAAGGAAAGTCGCGCATATCTACGTCGCCAACTGGTTCTTCGGCGCCTTCATCCTCACGGTGGCGATCCTGC
>CAYOVM010000219.1:0-5279 GCA_964407355.1 uncultured Enterobacteriaceae bacterium | reverse complement strand
AGCCGCAGCCATTCGGACAGGGCGTTCACGACCGATACGCCAACCCCGTGCAGGCCGCCCGATACCTTGTAGCTGTTGGAGTCGAACTTGCCGCCGGCGTGCAGCTCCGTCATGACGATCTCGGCCGCCGAGCGCTTCATCTCGTCGTCTTCCTTGATCCCGGTCGGAATCCCGCGGCCGTTGTCGATCACCGAAATCGAGTTGTCGGTGTGGATCGTTACCGTGATCTCGTCGCAGAAGCCCGCCAGGGCCTCGTCGACCGCGTTGTCCACCACCTCGAAGACCATGTGGTGCAGGCCGGTGCCATCCGACGTATCGCCGATGTACATGCCCGGGCGCTTGCGGACCGCCTCGAGACCTTTCAGGATCTTGATCGAATCGGAGCTGTAGTCGTTTGCGTCCGGCGGACGTTTCTCTTCGGACACCCTTAGATCCTCATCGGCATGACGACGTACTTGAAATCCTTCTCGCTCGCATAGCTCAGCAGCGCGCTCGAGGAGGAATCGCCGAACGCGCAATCGACCGTGCTCCCGGAGACGTTGTTCAGCACGTCGAGCAGGTAGTTGACGTTGAAGCCGATGTCGAGCGAGTCGCCGGAGTAGTTGACCTCGAGCTCCTCGTGCGCCTCCTCCTGCTCGGCGTTGGAGGACACGATCTTCAGGCTGCCGTCACCGAGCACCCAGCGCACGCCGCGGAATTTTTCGTTCGAGAGAATCGCCGCGCGCATCAATGCCTGGCGCAGCGGCTCGCGCTCGATCTGGAGCTTGTTCTTGTGGGTGGTCGGAATCACGCGCGTGTAGTCGGGAAATTTGCCGTCGACCAGCTTGGACACGAGCTCCACCGAGCCGAAGCTGAAGGCCGCCTGGGTCGCGGCAAGCTCGATTCTGACTTCTTCGTCGTTGTCGGCGAGGAGCTTGCCGAGCTCGAGCACGGTCTTTCTCGGAACGATGACCTCTTGCCTGGGCAAATCGGCCGCAAGCGCGAGGGAGGCGTACGCGAGACGATGGCCATCGGTCGCGACGAGCTTCAGCTGCTTATCCTCCGCAACTACCAGCAAGCCGTTGAGGTAGTAGCGGATGTCCTGCTGCGCCATCGCGTACTGCACCAGACCGAGGAGCCGGCGAAGCGCCTTCTGGCTCAAGGTGAACCGGGCGACGTCGCCGGCCGGCTTCGCGAGCCGCGGAAAATCCTCCGCCGGCAGCGTCTGCAGGCTGAACCGGCTCTTTCCCGCCTTGACCAGCAAGCGCTTGTCCTGTTGTTGCAAGGTCACCTCGGCGCCCTCGGGCAAGGCGCGAAGGATGTCGACCAGCTTGCGGGCGCCGACCGTGACGGCGTGCGCCTCGCCCGGGAGGCTCGCGCGGCTGCGCGCCCGGATCTGGATCTCGATGTCGGTCGCGAGGAACGAGAGCGCGTCGGCGCCGCGATCGATCAGGACATTCGACAGGATCGGCAGCGTGTGGCGGCGCTCGATGATTCCGCTTACGGCGGAAAGCGGCTCGAGTATTTCGTCGCGTTTTGCTTTGACCAATACCATTGTCTTCTCTTTTATATATTAGTAATAGTAACTAAGGGCGGCCCGATCTCGGGATAACTCGGAATCGCCTTTCACGCCCGTACCTTGCGTCGTATTCGAAGGACACGGAAAGCTGTGGGGCGTATGCGCGCGAGTGTGGATAGTTTTTTGTGCCGCCGCGCCGGCGGAGGTTATTCACAATCTGCCCCAACCTTGCGCACAGGTTCGCTCATCCGGATCGTTTCATCGCCTTTTGCAATTTCATCCTTTCAGCACCTGCTCCAGCACCAGGTAGTCGCGGTTGAGGGCGCTGTCCTGTTTGCGCAGCGCGGCGATCGTCCGGCAGGCGTGCAGCACGGTCGTATGGTCGCGGTTGCCGAACGCCTCGCCGATCTCCGGCAGGCTCATCTGGGTCAGGTCCTTCGCGAGCGCCATGGCCACCTGGCGCGGCCGGGCGACGTTGCGATTGCGCCGCTTCGAATGCATGTCGGAGGTCTTGATCTTGAAATACTCGGCCACGGTCTTCTGAATCCCTTCGACGCTGACCTGGCGGCTGGCGACGTTGAGGATGTCGCGCAGCGCTTCCTTCGCCAGGTCGAGCGAAAGCTCGCGGCCGTTGAAGCGCGCGAAGGCGAGCACCTTCTTGAGCGCGCCTTCGAGCTCGCGCACGTTCGAGCGGATGTGCTTGGCGATGAAGAACGCGATGTCCTCCGACAGCTCCACGGCCTCGGCTTCCGCTTTCTTGAGCACGATGGCGACTCGCATTTCGAGCTCCGGCGGCTCGATCGCCACCGTGAGTCCCCAGCCGAAGCGCGAGATCAGCCGCTCCTCCATGCCCGCGATCTCCTTCGGATAGGTATCGCAGGTGATGACGATCTGCTTATGGGCTTCGACGAGCGCGTTGAACGCGTAGAAAAACTCTTCCTGCGTACGGCCCTTGTTCGAGAAGAACTGGATATCGTCGATCAGGAGAAGATCGAGCGAATGGTAATAGCGCTTGAACTCGTCGAAGGACTTTTGCTGATAGGCGCGCACCACGTCGGTCACGTACTGCTCGGCGTGGCTGTAGCGGATGCGGGCTTCGGGGCGATGGTCCGCCAGCGCGTTGCCGATCGCTTGCAGCAGGTGCGTCTTGCCCAAGCCCACGCCGCCATAGATGAAGAGCGGGTTGTAGGAGGTGCCGGGATTCTCCGCGACCTGGATGGCGGCGGCGCGGGCGAGCTGGTTCGCCTTACCCGTCACGAAGCTGTCGAACGTAAACCCCCGATTAAGGCGCGCCCGCTCGAGCGCCGAGGGCGCCTGAACGGCCTCGCGCTGGGGTACCGGGGGAAGGCGCAGGGACGGATCGGCGCCGCGCGCCAGCACCAGCTTCAATCCGCACTCCCGTCCGCTCGTCTCGGCGGCGAGGCGCTCTATCCGGGAGGCAAAGCGCTCGCGCACGAGCTCGAGCACGAAGCGGTTGGGGGCGGTCAGCACCAGCGTGTCGTCCGCGGTCGATTCGGGCGCGAGCGGCCGGATCCAGGTGTTGAATTGCTGCGCGGGGAGTTCCTGCTCGAGCCGACGCAGGCAGGCGTCCCAGAGGTTTTGCATCTTGTGTGAGTGGCCTTTATCGCGCCTGCCCCGCTTCGCTGGAAACCGGGTGGCCTGAACCGAATCGGCCCGAATCGGGCGAGGAATCGGGCGAGATGCGGGGCGGCCTTGGCGAGTTTGGATTTTACCTTCTTCGGTTTGGGTTATCCACAGCAACGCGCCCCTGGCGCAGGCTTAAGATAAATGCGCACAAACATTTGACAATGCGTTCTCGCGCAAGCTCTAATACCGCCCTTTTTCGGATCGGGCAGCGATGGCTACAAAGCGTACTTATCAACCATCCAAGACGCGGCGGGCGCGGCGCCATGGATTTCTAGTGCGCGGCCGGACACCGGGCGGACGCAAAGTGCTTCGCAACCGGCGCGCCCGCGGCCGGCGCCGCCTCGGGTTGTAGCCGCGGGCAAGCGCTTCGGGCTGAATGCCGGGCGCCGGCTGCGGCAGAAGGCGCAGTTCGAGCGCCTCATGCGCAAAGGCGCGCGCCGCAATCTCGATGGCTACACTTTTTACCTGGGACGGCGCGAATCGGGCGAAGCGCGCCTGGGAATTCTCATCTCGCGCAGGCATGCAAGCCGGGCAACTGTGCGCAACCGCATCAAGCGATGCATACGAGAGGCCTTCCGCCTTGAGCATGAAAGATTGGGTCCGCTCGACGTGCTGGTGCGCCCCCCTTACGGCATCGTGCCCTCGCCTCGCATGATCGTGCGATTGCGCGAGCTGCTGGGCCGCCTGGGGAAATGATCGCCAATTTCATGCGCGCTCTGGTGCGCGGCTATCGGTGGTTCATTAGTCCGCTGCTGCCCCAGGCCTGCCGGTTCTTTCCGAGTTGCTCCCAGTACGCGGAGGAAGCCTTGCAGCGTCATGGAGCATGGCACGGTGGTTGGCTCGCCGCGTGCCGTATCTGTCGCTGCGGCCCCTGGCATCCCGGCGGTCCTGACCCTGTGCCCTGAGGTCCCCTGATGATGGACACGCAAAGACTCATCCTGCTTTTCATATTCGGCTTCTCGGTGCTCATGCTTTGGGAGGCATGGCAAAAGGAGACCCGGCCGAAGCCCGCGCCAAGCGCGCCCGCCCTGCAGCAGGGCGTCCCGACGCCCAAGCCGGCGCCCGGAGCCACGGCTCCTCAAGGAGGCGTTCCCGACGCGGGCAAGCAAGCGGCTGCGTCCGCCGCCGTGCCGGGCGCCCCGGCAACGCCGGCGGCGGGCGAGATCGTCAAGGTACGCACCGATCTGTTCGTCGCGCAGATCGACACGCTTGGAGGAACGCTCAAGCAGCTCGAGCTGATCAAGCATAAGGACTCGGCCGATCCCAACAAGAACTTCGCGCTGTTGGGTCCCGAGCATCACTACGAAGCGCAAAGCGGGCTGACCGGGGACGCCGGGCCGAACCACCGGACGTTGTGGCGTGCACAGGCGCGCGAATATGCGCTCGAACCGGGCAAGGATGCCGTCGAAGTGCGCCTGTCCGCAGCAGGCCGCGATGGTCTCGCCGTCGACAAGGTCTACACATTCCGGCGCGACAGCTACGTGATCGACGTCGCGATGGAACTGCGCAACCAGGGTTCCGCCCCGATCGCGCCGTACGCCTATTTTCAGCTCACGCACGACGGCAAGCCCGCGGCGGACGCCAATACGCTCGCGCAGTCGTTCGGGGCGCAGAGCTTCATCGGTTTCGCCGTGTACACCGCGGAGAAGGCCTTCCAGAAGGTCCATCCGTCCGACATCGACAAGGGCAAGGTCGACGCCCAGCTGAAGGCCGACAACGGCTGGATGGCGCTCGTGCAGCACTACTTCGTTTCGTCATGGATCGTGCCGGACAAGGTCCTGCGGGAATACGTGTTCGAGAAGCGCCCGGACGGCATCTACGTCGGCCGGGCGGTGGTTCCGCTCGCCGCGATCGCGCCCGGCGCCACCGCGAAGTCCGAAGTGCGGCTCTACGCGGGGCCGCAGGAGCAACAGAGGCTCAAGGCGGCGGCGCCCGGCATGGACCTCGTAGTGGATTACGGCTGGCTCACGATCATCGCCTGGCCGCTCTTCTGGCTGCTGCAGAAGTTCCACGAGATCTCCGGCAACTGGGGCGTGGCCATCATCCTCCTCACCGTGACGATCAAGCTGATCTTCTTCCCGCTCTCGGCGGCGAGCTACAAGTCGATGGCGAAGATGAAGCTCATCACGCCGCG
>CAYOVM010000218.1:0-5371 GCA_964407355.1 uncultured Enterobacteriaceae bacterium | reverse complement strand
TTCTTCAGCGGCAAGCTGCGAACGGGTTTGCCGGTCGCGGCCTGGATGGCGTTGAGAACTGCGGGTGCGACTACGCAGATGGTGGGTTCGCCGACGCCGCCCCAGAAGTCGTAGGTCGGGACGATTACGGTCTCGACTTTCGGCATCTCGGCGAGCTTCAGGGACGGGTAGTCGTGGAAGTTCGATTGCAGGGCGCGCCCGTTCTCGATGGTGATCTCGCCGTAGAGGGTGGCGCTCAAGCCGTACACGACGGAGCCTTCGACCTGGGCGGCGATCTGCTGAGGGTTGACGGCGTGGCCGCAGTCGACGCCGAGGACCATGCGGTGGATCTTCAGCTCGCCCTTGTCGCTGACGGAGACTTCGGCGGTGGCGGCGGAGTAGCTGCCGTAGCCCATGAACTGCGCGATGCCCCGATGCACGCCGGCGGGAAGGGGCTTGCCCCAATCGCCTTTCTCGGCCACGGCGTTGAGGACGCCGAGGTGCTTCGGGTGGTTCTGCATCATCGCGCGCCGGAACTCGAGGGAGTCGATGCCGGCGGCGCGGGCGCATTCCTCGATGAAGCACTCGAGGTACACGCCGTTCTGGTTGGTGTTGACGCCGCGCCAGGGGCCGACGGGGACGCTCGAGTTGCGCATCGCGTACTCGATGAGCACGTTCGGAAAGGTGTAGCCGATCTGCGCGTCGCCGGTGAGGGTCTTCCACAGGCCCTGCACCTGGCGCTCGTCCTTGCCCTCCTTGATCACGCCGGGATTGGAGTAGGCGTTGATCGACTGGCCGGAGATGCGGATGTGGATGCCGACCAGCTTGCCTTTCTCGTCGAGGCCGGCGGAGAGCTTGCACATCGAGATCGGCCGGTAGAAGTCGTGCTGCATGTCCTCTTCACGGCTCCAGAGGAGCTTCACCGGCACGCCGGGAAACTGCTTCGCGATGGCGACCGCCTGCCGGGTGTAGTCCTGCGAGCCGCCGCGCCGGCCGAAACCGCCGCCGAGGTCGATCTTGTAGCACTCGGCCTTGTTGAGCGGCAGGCCGGCTTCCTCGGAGGCCGCGGCGAGCGCCGCCTCGGCGTTCTGCGTCGGGCCCCAGACCTCCACCCGGTCCGCGGTCACCTTGGCGGTGCAGTTCATCGGCTCCATCGTGGCGTGCGCGAGGAAAGGCGTGCTGTAGACCGCCTCGACCTTCTTCGCCGCGCCGGCGATGGCCTTGAGCGCATCGCCCTCGCGCCAGCCGGCGAACGGCTCGTCGCTGGCCGCGAGGCCGTTCTGCAGGCGCTCGGCGATGGTCTTGCTCGATTCCGCGGCGCCTTTGCCTTCGTCCCAGACGATCGGCAGCGCGTCGAGCGCTTTCTTCGCGCGCCACCACGTATCGGCGACCACGGCGACCGCGCCGTCGTTGACTTTCACCGCGCGCTTGACGCCGGGCATGCCGGCGATCTTCGCCTCGTCGAAGCTGACCAGCTTGCCGCCGTACACCGGCGATTGCTTGATCGCGGCGTGCAGCATGCCGGGGAGCTTGAGATCGGTGCCGTAGATTTTCTGGCCGTTCACCTTGTCGGCGGTGTCCAGGCGGGCGAGCGGCTGGCCGGCGATCTTCCAGTCCTTCGGATTCTTGAGCTTGATGCTCTTCGGATCGGGCGGAGTCAGCTTCGCCGCCGCTGCCGCCACTTTCCCGTACGTGGTGCTTCTTTTGGTTTTCTGATGAGAGATAACGCCATCGGAAACCGTGAGCTCGCTCACCGGCACCTTCCACTGATCGGCCGCGGCCTGCACGAGCATCATGCGCGCCGCCGCGCCGCCGCGGCGCACGTAGTCCTGCGAGCCGCGGATGCCGCGGCTGCCGCCGGTGGCCATATCGCCCCAAACGCGCTTGCGCCCGAGGTTCTCGCCCGCGGTGATCTGGTCGATGCGCACCTTCTTCCAGTCGCACTCGAGCTCCTCGGCCACGAGCTGCAGCAGGCCGGTATGCGTGCCCTGGCCCATCTCGGAGCGGGCGACGCGGATGACGCAGGTGTTGTCCGGATTGACGACGACCCAGGCATTGACCTCGCTGCCGGCTTTTGCCGCTGCTTCTTTTGAAGAGACGAATGGAATGTGAAAACCGAGGCTCAACCCGCCCGCGACCGAGGCGGTCTGCACCATGAATTTGCGGCGCGAAGGGTTTTTCATGCTTTCACCTTTTTCGTCTGGCCCGCCGCCTGGTGCACCGCCGCGCGGATGCGCTGATAGGTGCCGCAGCGGCAGATGTTGGTCATCGCTTCGTCGATGTCCTTGTCGGTCGGATTCGGCTTCGCCTTGAGGAGCGCGACCGCGGCCATGATCTGGCCCGACTGGCAGTAGCCGCACTGCGGCACGTCGAGCGCCGCCCAGGCCTTCTGCACCGGGTGCGAGCTGGTGGGCGAGAGGCCCTCGATGGTGACGATCCTGTCGCTCGGCTTCAGGCTGCTCACCGGCACGGAGCAGGAGCGCTTCAGCTCGCCGTTGATGTGCACGGAGCACGCGCCGCACTGCGCGACGCCGCAGCCGTATTTGGTGCCGGTGAGACCGGCCTGCTCGCGGATCGCCCACAGCAGAGGCGTGTCGGCCTCCACCTGAAGATCGCGCACCTTGCCGTTGATGTTCAGCTTCGCCATGAAGGCCTCCTCCTTGGGGAAGCGGAATTCTATGCCCGAAGAGTTTCGCCGAGCTACGGACCTTCGATCTTTATGCCCTTCGCCCGCAGCATCGCGACCACGCTGTCCGGCCCGACCAGATGCGCGGCGCCGACCACCACCATATGGCTGCCGCCCTGGGCGATCATTTTCTCGATCTGCGGCAACCACTTATCGTGGCGGGCCTTCAGCAGGCGCGCGCGCAGGCCGGGAAAATCGTCGAGCCCGGCGTTGATCGTCCGTTCGATCGCGGCGGTATCGCCGGTGCGATACGCGCGCAGCATTTCGTTCATCACCCGGGATACCTCGCGTATCTGGCGCAGGGTGACGGCCAGGAATTCGGCTTCCTGTCCGGGCGAGAGGTCCGCGAAGACCCGGAACTGCGCCTCGTTGCTCTCGAGCGAGCGCAGCGCCTTGCCGTTCGCCGCCGCCCATTGCGCGATCTGGTGGTCCACGCCGGCATCCGGGTTGAAGCCCTGCCGCGCGATCGACACCACGGCGAGCATCGTCGCGGCGAGCCACGGCCGGAAAGACGAAAGCGTGGCGGGCGGCACCTGGAGCTCGGCGGCCGTTTTCTCGACGTCCGCGTACGCACGCGGCCCCAGCACGCCGGCGAGCGTCTGCCCGCCCGGCAGCAGGCCGAATTTCGCGACGAGCGCCTGCGCGCCCTGCGGATCCTGCAGCCCCGCGAGATCGGTTTCCAGCACTACGCTGCTCGACTCGTCGAGCGCGCGCTGCAGCGCGGGCGTGCGCCACTTCACGTCGGGCGGCAGCATGTGGAACGAGCCGAAGAGATAGACGTTGCCTTTCGGTCCGCTGATTTTCCACAGCGCCGGCGTATCGGCCTGCGCCGGTACGTCTCGCGGCGCCGGTTGCGCGAGCGCGAGCCCGGCGCCTGCGAGGAGAAGAAGATTCAGGAGGAAGCGCAAGCTGTCTATTCCGCCCTGGCGCCCTGGATCCCTCAGCGCGGGAAGCGCACGAAGCCGAGCAGATCGGTTCCCATCGAGTCGTCGGCGGTGTTGAGGTGCAGGATCTCGCTGAGATGGTTGTGGCCGGCGAGCTCGGTGTGGCGAGGGCAGCCGCGGAGCTTGCACAGCTCGTCGCGAAGGTGCGCGCTCTCGGCCTTGAAGGCCGGCGGATCGAGCTCGGCGCTGACGATGAACACCGGGATCTTGCGGCCCTCGAGCCGGCCGTAGAGCGACTTCGCGTGCCAGCTCTCGTGATCCTTGCCGAAGTAGGCCTCGATGTTCGGCCCCGGCGGCGCGGCCGCGGGATCGAAGATGCCCGACTGCAGGATCGCGCCCTTGACCCCATCGGCGCCGTCCTTCGGCTGCAGCGATTCGTCGAACACGTAGTGCGCGACGTGCGTGGCGCCCGCGGAGTGGCCGAAGAGCACGATGCGCTCCGGGTCGCCGCCGTGGGCCGCGATGTTCTTGCGCACCCAGCGCAGCGCCGCCGCCACGTCCTCGCCGCCGGCGGGCCAGGGATTTTTCGGCGCGAGGCGGTAGGCCATGTTCACGCCGATGACGCGGTTGCGGGCGAAGAAATAGCCGACGTTCTGGTAGAAAGGCGTCCCCGGCCGGCTCTTCGCGCCGGCGACGAAGCCGCCGCCGTGGACGAAGAGCACCACCGGCAGCGCGCGCCCCGCGCCCTTCTCGGGCGCGAACACGTCGAGCTTGTGACGCTCGTCGGCGCCGTACGCGAGGTCCGCTTTCACGGTCACGCCCGCCGGCGCCTTAGGCATGAGCGGGCCATAGAGCTTGTACATCGCCTCGACCACGTCGGGATTGAGGACCGGCCCGGTCTCCTTGATGTGCGCCGCGATGTCCTTCGGAACCTGCGCCGCGGCGCCGGCCGTGAGAACGAGAAGCACCGCCGCCAGGCCGAGAGATCTCATGGGTCGCTACCTTACTCGATCCTGATGTCGAACACCCGGATCAGCGCGTCCCACTTCAAAGTGTCCATCCGCTGGTTCTGCAGGAACTCCTCCGGCGTGTTGCCGACGGGCGTCTGGCCGAGCGCCAGCAGCTTCCTGCGCACCTCCGGCATCTTCAGCACCGCCTTCAGCTCCCTCTGCAGCCGCGCGACGGTCGCCTTCGGCGTCTTGGGCGGCGCATAGGCGCCGACCCAGACCGCGAGATCCAGGTTCGGCACGCCCTGCTCGGAGAAGGTGGCGAGGTCCGGCATCGCCGCCGAGCGCGCCGGCCCGGCCATCGCGATCGCCTTGACCTCGCCCGCCGCGATCTTCGGCCGCGCGCTCGTGAGCCCCGCGAACGCCGCGTCTAGCGCTTCGCTCTGCACCTCGGCCACCGCCAGCGCGTCGTCCTTGAACGGCGAATACTCGAGCTTCAGGTCGAAGTCCCTCACCAGGATGAGGCCGGCGATATGCCCCCACGAGCCGCTGCCCGACGCGCCGTAGCGGATCGGACGGTTCTGCGCCTTCGCCCACTCGATGAAGCCCTTCGCGTCGCTGTACGGCGCCTTCGCCGGCGCGACCATCAGCACCGCGCCGTGCGAGAGCTGCGTGACCGGCACAAAGTCGATGTCCGCGCTGTAGGGCGCCGGCGGCACGCGGAAGCGGTTCGTCACGGCCGTCGTCATCGTCGTGATCATGAACGTGTACCCGTCCGGCGCCGCCTTGATGAGCGCCTTGGTCCCGGCGATCGTGTGGTCTCCGGGGATCGGCAGCACCACCACCTTCTGCTTCAGCCGCTTCGACAGCGGCTC
>CAYOVM010000217.1:2604-5443 GCA_964407355.1 uncultured Enterobacteriaceae bacterium | reverse complement strand
CAAGCTGCTGCACCTGGACATCAAGCCGGGCAACATCTACGTGCGCAACGACGGCACGCCGCTGCTCATCGATTTCGGCGCGGCGCGCCAGACGCTTTCCGACGAGGGACAGCTCAGGAAGCTGCCGCCGACGTTCACGCCCGGCTTCGCCTCGCCCGAGCAGCACGCCAAGCGCGACGACCTGGGGCCCTGGAGCGACGTCTATTCCGTCGGCGCCTCGATGTACGCCTGCCTCGCCGGCGCGCCGCCGCAGGCGGCGAACGCGCGCATGGAGAAGGACAGCCTCGAGCCGGCGCGGCGCGCCTGGGCCGGCAAGTATTCGGCGGAGCTGCTCGATACCGTCGACTGGTGCCTGCGCCTGGACCACATGGAGCGTCCGCAGAGCGTGTTCTCGCTGCAGAAGGCGCTGCTGGGCGAGAAGCCGCCGGAGCACCGGAGCGACCCGGGCCTCGTCGACCAGATCAAGAAGGCGTTCGGCCGGTGGAGGCAGAAAAGTGCGTAGGGCGGGCCGATGAAATTCGCGATCGCCCAGGACAGCCGCCTCGGGACGCGCAGGATCAATCAGGACCGGGTCGGCCATTGGTCGACGCCGCAGGCGCTGCTGATGGTGGTCGCCGACGGCCTGGGCGGGCACCTGCACGGCGAGATCGCGGCGCAGATCGCGACCGATCTGCTCGCGAAGACGTTCCAGATGGAAGCGCGGCCGAAGCTCGCGCATCCCGAAGCGTTCCTCACGCGCGCGATCATGGCGGCCCACGTCGCGATCCTGCGCGAGGCCGAGACGCGGCAGCTCTCCGACGTGCCGCGCACGGTGCTCGTCGCCTGCCTCGTGCAGGACGGCATCGCCTACTGGGCGCACATCGGCGACTGCCGGATGTATCTGTTCCGCAAGGGCCGCATCGTGGCGCGCACGCGCGACCATTCGGTGGTGCAGATGCTCGTCGACGAGGGCCGGATCCGCGAGGAAGCGGTCGCGACCCATCCCGAGCGCAACCGCCTCCTGCAATGCCTCGGCGGCTTCACCGCGCCGCGCCTGGAGGGGGCGAGCGAGCGCCTCGCGAAAGGCGACATCGTGCTGCTTTGCTCCGACGGCCTGTGGGGACCGCTCACCCAGCGCCAGATGATGAACGCGCTGCTCAGCCAGCCCCTGGACGAAGCGATCGACAGCCTCGCCACCCTCGCCGAGACGCGCGCCGGACCCGACTGCGACAACACCACCGTGGTGGCGATGACCTGGGGCGAGGAGCAGGTGCGCAGCGCGGACGACGGCCCACCGACGGTTCCCTACAACGAGCTGCCCACCGACGTGCAGGATTTCAGCGCCACCGACATGGACTTCCTGCGCATGTCCGACGAGGAAGTGGAGAAGGCGATCGCCGAGCTCAAGGCGGCGCTCAGCAAGAACGCGAGATCGGGCCAATGAAGCCGCTCGGCAGGCCGAGCGGCCGGCGGCCCGACGAGCTGCGTACCGTGCGGCTCACGCGCGGCTTTACGCGCCATGCCGAGGGCTCGGTGCTGGTGGAATTCGGGGACACGCGCGTGCTTTGCACCGCCTCGGTCGAGGAGCGCGTGCCGCCCTTTCTGCGCGATACCGGCAAGGGCTGGGTGACGGCGGAATACGGCATGCTGCCGCGCGCCACCAACACCCGCACCGACCGCGAGGCGGCGCGCGGCAAGCAATCGGGCCGCACGCAGGAGATCCAGCGGCTGATCGGACGCTCGCTGCGCGCGGTGGTCGATCTCACCTCGCTCGGGCAGAGAACCGTGCAGATAGATTGCGACGTGTTACAGGCGGACGGCGGCACGCGCACCGCGGCGATCACGGGCGGCTTCGTCGCCCTTCACGATGCCCTCACTTTCCTCAAGAACAAAAATCTGCTGACGAGCTGGCCGCTCAAGGACTTCGTGGCGGCGGTGTCGGTCGGCATCTACCAGGGGGGGCCGCTGCTCGATCTGGACTACGCCGAGGATTCCGCCTGCGACACCGACATGAACGTGGTCATGACCGGCGCCGGGCGCTTCGTCGAGATGCAGGGCACCGCCGAGGGCGCGCCCTTTTCGCGCGCGGAGGCCGACACGCTGCTGGTGCTTGCGCAGAACGGCATCGCGGAGCTGATCGCGCACCAGAGAAGGGCTCTTGCGGTTCAGTAAAATACGCCGTGAAGATGCTCGCTAGCGAGCAGCCCGAAGCCGGTCTCGTCGACTACTACCGCCGTCGCGCGGGCGAGTACGAGGCGATCTATGCGAAACCCGAGCGCCAGGGCGATCTCGCGTTTCTGGAGCAAGAAATTCCGCGGCGGCTTCAGGGACGGTCCGTGCTGGAGGTTGCATGCGGCACCGGTTACTGGACCGAGCGAGTCGCGCGCAGCGCCGCCAAGATCGTCGCGACCGACGCCGCCGAGGAGCCGATGCGCATCGCACGCGCGAAGAGCTACCCCTGCGGCGTGGTGCGCTTCGAGCTGGCCGACGCCTATTCGCTCGACTCGCGGCTCGGCCCGTTCGACGCCGGGCTCGCCGTATTCTGGTGGTCCCACGTGCCGCGCCGGCGGGCGGTGGCGTTTCTCGATTCGCTCCGCCGCTGCCTGGACGATGGCGCGCGCGTGCTGCTGATGGACAACGTCTACGCGGAGGGCTCGAGCACCCCGGTCTGCGAGGTGGACGCGGATGGCAACACCTACCAGATGCGCCCGCTCGCCGACGGCAGCCGGGTGCGCGTGCTGAAGAACTTCCCCACGGAGGACGAGCTGCGCAAGCAGCTGGCGCCGTACGCCGCGTCGTTCACGTTCGAAACCTTGCAGTATTACTGGCTCGCCGAATACACGCTGAGAAAGTAAGGCGC
>CAYOVM010000217.1:0-2504 GCA_964407355.1 uncultured Enterobacteriaceae bacterium | reverse complement strand
GCCGTAGAATGACGCGGTGAAAAAGCTGGTGGTCGCATCGTCCAATCCCGGCAAGCTGCGGGAGATCGAGGCTCTGCTTGCGCCGCTGTCGATCGAAGTCGTGCCGCAGTCGAGCCTCGGCATCGCGGACGCCGACGAGCCGCATTCGAGCTTTCTCGAGAACGCGCTGGCGAAGGCCCGCCACGCCAGCCGGGCGTCGGGCCTGCCGGCGCTCGCCGACGACTCCGGGCTTTGCGTCGCCGCGCTTGCCGGCGAGCCGGGGGTGCACTCCGCGTACTACGCCGGACGCGAAGGCAGCCGGGAAGAGCGCGACGCCCGCAACAACGACAAGCTGTTGAAGAACCTGCTCGACAAGCGAGCCGCCTACTACGCCTGCGTCATGGTCCTCGTGCGCCATCCGGACGACCCGCTTCCGCTCGTCGCCCAGGGCCTGTGGCACGGCGAGATCGCACGCAGCGCGCGCGGCGTGAACGGCTTCGGCTACGACCCGCTTTTCTACCTGCCCGAATTGAAGAAGACCGCCGCGGAGCTCGACGCCGCGACCAAGAACCGCCTCAGCCATCGCGCGCAGGCGCTCTCCAGGCTTCTCTCGCTTATCAAAGATGCAGATCTCGGTTGAAAAGCCCGGCGAGGTGAAGCTGGCGGTCCTTCCGCCGCTCGCGCTCTACGTCCACATCCCGTGGTGCGTGCGCAAATGTCCCTATTGCGATTTCAACTCGCACGAGCGCTCGGGGCCGCTTCCCGAAGCCGAGTACGTCGAAAAGCTCTTCGCCGACCTGGAGAAGCTGCTCCCCTCGGTCTGGGGACGGCGCCTGACGAGCGTATTCATCGGCGGCGGCACGCCGAGCCTGTTCAGCCCGGAGTCGATCGACCGCATGCTCGCCGGCGTTCGCGCGCGGCTGCCGCTCGAGCCCGAGGCCGAGGTCACGCTCGAAGCGAATCCGGGGACCGTCGAGGCGGCGCGCTTCGAGGGCTTTCGCGCCGCCGGTGTCAACCGCATCTCGATCGGCGTGCAGAGCTTCGACGACCGGATGCTGCGGGCGCTCGGCCGCATCCACGGCGGCGCCGAGGCGCGGCGCGCGCTCGACGCGGCGCTCGCGAGCTTCGACAACGTGAACCTCGACCTGATGTACGGCCTGCCCGGGCAGAGCGCCGCGATGGCGCGCGCCGACCTCGAGCAGGCGACGGCGACGGGGATTGCGCACATCTCGGCTTACCAGCTCACGATCGAGCCGAACACCGCGTTCTTCAGCAAGCCGCCGCGGCTGCCGGAGCATGATCTGTGCGCCGACATGCAGCTCGCCGCCGAAGAGCTGCTGCACGCAGCCGGCTACGAGAGCTACGAGACCTCGGCCTTCGCGAAACCCGGCCGCCGCAGCCGGCACAACCTCAACTACTGGCGGTTCGGCGACTATCTCGGGATCGGCGCCGGCGCGCACGGCAAGATCAGCTTCCCGGATCGCATCACGCGGCATTCGCGGATCAAGCAACCGAAGGACTATCTGATCGCCGAAGACACACTGGCGGAAGATCGCGTGGTGCCGGCGGGCGAGGTGCCGTTTGAATTTGCGCTGAATGCGCTTCGCCTGACGGAGGGTTTCGAGGTGAAACTCTTCAGTGAACGAACCGGCCTGCCTTTGAGTGAAATCGAAGGCCCTCTTTCAAAAGCGGAAAAGCAAGGCCTGCTCGAGCGCGACTGGCGGCGCATCCGGCCGAGCGCGCGCGGGCGGCTCTTCCTCAACGAGCTGCTGGAGCTGTTCCTCGCCGGCGAAAGTAAAGATCGCGGATAGGGTGGCCGAGGCGCCTGCCACGCGCCTCGAACTTGGTCGACGGCCTCAGGGTAAAGCCGCTTTCGGCTTTTTCGAAGAGAGAATTTGCCACGAACACGGCGGCGATCTGGTCGGCATACTCCGGCCAGTCGGTGGCGAGATGCACGATGCCGCGGGCCGAAAGCTTTTCCGCCATGAGCGAGACGAACGGCGGCTGCACCAGGCGGCGCTTGTGGTGGCGCTTCTTCGGCCACGGATCCGGGAAAAAGACGTGGATCGCGGCAAGCGAGCCGTCGGCGATCATGTGCCGCAGGACCTCGGCCGCATCATGGCGCACGACCCTCAGGTTCGGCAGGCCCGCGGCGGCAATGCGATTCAGCAGCGCGCCGATCCCGGGGCCGTGCACCTCGACGGCGATGAAATCGGCTTCGGGGTGCGCCCGGGCGATCTCGGCGGTCGTTTCCCCCATTCCGGAGCCGATCTCGACGACGAGCGGGGCATCGCGGCCGAACACCTGTCTTTTGTCTATTTGCTTCTCGACGAATGCCAGGCCGTACTTTGGATACAGGTGCTCGAGCGCGCGCGTTTGCGCAGGCGTAGTCCTGCCCTGGCGCAGGACGTAGCTTCGGATCGCCCGCTTCAAGCTGCTTTGGAGCGCGAAACCGTTCCCGACGATGAGATCGTGCCCTGGGTCGGCGAGCTGGGCGCGGCGCTGTAGAGCTTCTTCGGCATGCG
>CAYOVM010000216.1:0-5479 GCA_964407355.1 uncultured Enterobacteriaceae bacterium | reverse complement strand
GACGCGTCGTCGCGGCGCAGCTCTTTTACCTCGGGAAAGTAACGCCGGACCAGATCCCGGGTGGGCTCGCGCATATTGCTGGAGGGCGCGCCGAGGTTGAATGCGCGATGGCCCGCCAGCCCCGCTTCCAGCGAAAGCCGGAAGGCCGTCGCGGCATCGCGCACGTCGACGTAGCTCCAGAAGCCGCTGCGGCGCGCTCCAGGATCCTTCATGAGCGCCTTGATCCGCTGAAAGCTCGGATCGTAGTTGATGCCCGGCAAGCGCAGGCTCACGATGGACATTCCATGCGCTAGGGCGAACGAGTCGGCGATCGCCTCACCGACGAGCTTGGACAAGCCGTAGGGGTCGGTCGGTCGCCGGGGATGCTCTTCATCGACCGGGAAATACGCCGGCGAGCGGTCGGGCAAGCCGTAGCGGTACCCGTATGCGGCAACGCTGGATGCGATGATCGCGCGAGGGACTCTGCAGGCGGCAGCTGCCCACAAGGCGTTGTACGTCATGCTGACGTTATCGTTGAACGTCGCGCTGTCCGGCGCATGACCGGGCGCGATGTGGGCGGCGAGGTGGATGATCGCGGAGGCGCCGGCGCAAGCCTCGTGGAGCGGCCCGGGGTTCGTGAGATCCGCGGTCCACGACGGGCGATGGCCGCCGGGATGCGGCTTGCGGTCGAGGCAGAGGGCGTGGTGGCCGTGGGCGACGAGCTCCCGGATCACTTCCTGTCCGAGGGCGCCGCTGCCGCCGGTTACTACGACCTTCACCGGGTGGCGACGGATTGCGCGGACGGCGGCAGTTTTCCCGACATCGCCTGCTGCAGCCGCTCGGGGATCTTGTTCGCCAGGCCCCAGCGGCAGGGCCGCATCGGGAAGCTTGCCCAGTACTCGGGGGTCTGCGCGATATGCGTCGCTTCATCGATCTGGTCGACCTCGGTCGTGTACTCGGGGACGAACCCGTTCGGGTCGATGAAGTAGGCGAAGACGTTGTTGCCCGGGCCATGGCGGCCGACGCCCCATTCGATGCCATAGCCGTTTTTCAGCAGCCGGCCGCAGCCGCGCATCAGCCCGTCCATGTTCTCCATCTCGAACGCCATGTGATTGAGGGACAGGCGCTCGGCGTGGGTAAGGGCGAGGCTGTGGTGATCCGGGCCGCAGCGCAGAAATTCCTGGCGGCTGGTGCTGTCGCTCAAGCGAAACCCCAGCACGTCGATGAAAAACGCGCGCTGCTTCATCACGTCGGCGCTGTTGATGACGGCGTGGGACAGCTTCGTGGGCTTCGACGTATCGCGATGGCGCACGGCATGCGATCTGACATCCGAGGAGACATGGAGAAGAAGGCCTTCGGGCGTGCGCAGCTCGAAGCCGAAGCCGCCGCCCGCGGCCTGCGGCAGCGCTGCGGGGGCAGAGAGGCCCGCCGCGCCCGCCGCTTTGGCCTTGGCGTGCAGCCGGCGCACCGCCTCCTCGTCCGGCGCGGCGAGATGCACGCTCAGCAGGCCGGGGGTCTCGCTGCGCGTCAAGGTGAGGATGTGGTGCTCCGTGCCGGTCCCGCGAAAATGCTTCGAGGCCCCGTCCAGGGCCACCTCGGTGAGGCCCCAGACCTCGGTGTAGAAGTGCTCGGCGCGCTCGAGGTCGGAAACCGCGAGCTCGACCGAGCGCACGCCGCAAACCGCGTCATGCGCTGCTTTCATGGTTCTTCCTTTCTGCTAGGCAGTGGCCCTCGCTTTGGCGCGAGCCGCCTCGAGCTTGCGGCACAGCGCAGTCCAGCGACGGCCGCACTCCGCCGCCGCGCTCTCGTATTCCGCGGGGATATGGGCGTACGGAGGACGCACCGGCCCGGACCGGCAATAACCGGAGGCATTGATCCGAGTTTTTTCGACCTGGATATTGAACGAAGCGAAAATTTCGGGATTCTCGATGAGCGCCTTGACGGGCTCGTTCGCCCACGCGATCTCCTCCGTGAGGCTGCGGATGCGCTCCTCGTCCCTGGCGAGAATGGCATCCATGAGCGCCACCGCCGGCGCGGGCCCCATGCCCGCGGACGTGGCCCAGCAGGCCGTGGTGGTCTCGGGCGCGGCGCGATAAAAATCCGTCACGGTCATTTCGTTCGGCACGAAATTGATGCGGCCCGCCGTGGCCGCGATCAGCTCGGCGAGGTTCTTGGGGCGCGAGAATTTCGCCGCGACGACGCTCGGCGCCGCCTTGGCGAGCGCCTGCCAGAATTCGAGCGGGAACGAGTAGCGGAAGGCTCTCGCGTTCGCGTACACCATGATGGCGATGTCCGGAAACGCCTGCGACACCGAACGATAAAAATCGACCGCCATGGGCGTGGTGAGCGGCTGCCACATCGGCAGCCCGAGGAGCGTGCCTTGCGCGCCCCGCTCGCGGATGAACTTCATGCGCTCGGCCACCTCGTGCGCTCCGAGGGCGGTGGTGCCGACGAAGGTCGGAATTCGGCCGTCGACGACCTCGAGCACGCAAGTGGCGAACGCGTCGGCATCGGCGCGCGACAGGGTGGCGCACTCGCCGGTCGTACCCAGAACGATGAGGCCCCGGGCGCCGTCGCGAATTACCGCCTTTACCAGCCTTTCGGTCTCGTCCAGGTCCACGGTATCGCGAGCCTGAAAATCGCCCGCGTTCTCCTTGGCCGGCGTGGGAAGGATGGCGTACAGTCCCCGCAAGTCGGTCGCTGTCAACATGATTCGATCCTCCAGGTCAGCCCCGGCTTTCGGGTCACCCTTTATCGTAGTGCGTGACGCGAGCGCGGTCGACCATGATGGCGCGGCTCGTCTTGCGCTTGAATTTCCACGCCTCGCCCTCGAGGGTCAGCTGGTCGCGGTGGCGAAGGATCCCGAGCGGAAGCACCACGGGCGCCGGTCCCGCCGCCGCGTTCCAGCCCTCGTGCCGGTAGAGCGTCACGTATTGCGTGGTCTCGGCATTGCGGGGATCGAGGACATCGACCTGGAGATTGGTGACCACATGAGCCGTGAGCCAGTCCTTGCGCTCCCCCATGGCAGCCTCGATGCGCTCGGGACCGCGCAGCTCCTTGCCCAGGCGTACCCAGACGCCCTCGGCGGTGAATAGCTGCGCGAGCTCCGCGTACCGGCTTTCGTCCAGATAGCGATAGAAGCGCAGCACCGTCTGCGCGCAGTCCCATTCGATGGCACGTGCCGTCGCGCGATCCATCACACGGCGGCCGCCTGCCGCGTGTCGGGTTGCGCGAACACGAGCTTGCCGTGCGCGTCGCGGATCAGCCCGCGGCCGTTCTCCGAGGAAGGCATGTTTTGCGCGCTCAGCTCGATTTCGCTCGCGCGCGCAAATCCCTTGAAGGTGTCGCATTCCACGATCCCCGCGCCGTTGGGCACCACCGCTTTGGGGGGCTTGCCTTGCGCGACGTTCTCCATCGAGGTGCGCCAGATGCGCCGCAAAAGCGCGACGCCGAGGTCGGAGCTCGCGAGATGCTCTTCCTCCCGCGGCGGGATGACGCCTTGCGATTCCTGGATGACCAGGTCTTCCACCGGCGGGCGGCCTTCCCACGCCGGATATTTCCGGAAGTCGTAGTCCTTCTTCTCGACGAGGCCCTTCACGCCCTCGGCCAGGCCGCGGCTCGTGTCGCTCAGCCGGGGAATGAAGGTGCCGCGGAAATTCCCCTGCCGCACCAGCGTATAGCGAAAAATCTCGAAGTGGCCGTCGTCGATGATGCGCAGCATGCCGCCGGCTTCACGCCGGTCGTCGGTGAAGTCCGGCGGCAGTCCCGCGGAAAGTCCGCCGAACCGGAAGTGAGAGGGCAGGGCGAGGCTCCAGGTGTTGACGAACTTCTTGTCCGGGTCGGAAGTATCGTGCACGAGCACCGATTTCATGCCGAACTGCGTCTCGAACACCCGGTGCCGGATCTTCAGCCAGTCCGTGTCGACCGACAGGTCGCAGTAGGGCGCGATCTCCGCCGGCACCGAGCCGGGCCGAAGCATGTGAAGCACGAACACATGGCCCATGTCGGCGAAATTCTCGAGGAAGTTGAGATAGTTGTAGTTGCGCAGGTCGCCCCGCTCGAGCAGCAGCTCGCCGTCGGTGCGCGCGAGGATGTCGATCTTCGGCAAGGGCGGCGGATTCTCCTTCTCTTCGCCCATGTAGCACCACACGACGCCGCCCCACTCCCGCGCCGGATACCAGGTCTGCCGGATCTTGTCCTTGAGCTTGTCGGCCGCGGGCTCGAGCGGCATGCGCACGCATCGGCCGCGCGTGTCGTAGGTCCAGCCGTGGTAGGAGCATTGCAGGCCGTCGGGCCGGATCTGGCCGTACTCCAGGGAAGCGCAGCGGTGCGCGCAGCGCGCGCCGACGAGGCCGATGCTGCCGTCCTGGGCGCGGAAGGCGACGAGATCCTCGCCCAGCATGCGCGCCGGATAGGGGAGGTCCCTCAAGTCCCGGGCGAGGCAAACGGGATGCCAGTAGTGGCGCAGCATCCGGCCGGCCGGCGTGCCGGGTCCGGTCCTCGGAAACTCGCGCAGGAATTCCAGTTGCGCCTGGCGCGGGTCGTTAACGCTCTGGATTGTCATTGCCGCCTCGAAGCTATTTTAGGCTCATCGATGCCGCAGACTTCAGTCGACGCGCGCGCCCGTCGCCTTGACGAGCGTCCCGTAGTCCTGCAATTCCTTGCGGATCGCGAGGCGGAACGCCTCCGGGCCCGCGCCCACCGCTTCCACGCCGAGGACCACGAGCCGCTGCCGGACCTCGGCATCGCTGAGCGCTTTGACGAATTCCGCATTGAGCTTCTCCACGATTTCCTTCGGCGTCTTCAGCGGCGCGAACAGACCGAGGGTAATCGTCACATCGAAGCCCGGCACACCGGACTCCGCCAAGGTCGGAAGCTCGGGCGTCAGGGAGCTGCGCTTGCCGGTCGCGATCCCGAGAAGGTTGACCTTGCCCGCCTTCACCTGCGGCAAGGCGAGATTCAAGCCGGCAAACGCCACGGCAACATCCCCGGAGACGACCGCCGGCACCGTCTGCGCCGCGCCCTTGTAGGGCACATGCGTAAGGTCGACTTTGGCGAGGGATTTCAGCAACTCCATCGCCAGGTGATGCGCCGTGCCGTTTCCGGACGAGCCATAAGGGAGGCCCGGCTTGGCCCGGGCCACGGCCAGCAGCTCCGTGACGTTGTTGACGTTGAGGGCGGGGTTCGCGATGAGATAGATCGGCGAAGTCGCCGCCAGCGTCACGGGCACGAGCGTTCCCAGCGGGTCGAAGGCGGCGGCGCGGCTGAGGTTGGGCCCGATCGAATATACGGAGGAGTCCGCCATGAGCAGCGTGTAGCCGTCTGCCGGAGACTGGGTGACGGCGTTGACCGCCACCATGCCGCCGGCGCCGGGACGGTTGTCGGCGAAGATCGACTGGCCCAGTCCCTCTGCCGCCTTTTGCGCGAGAATTCTCGCGAGCACGTCGGGCGAGCCGCCGGGCGGGTACGGCACGACGAGCCGGATCGGCTTGCCCGGAAA
>CAYOVM010000215.1:0-5482 GCA_964407355.1 uncultured Enterobacteriaceae bacterium | reverse complement strand
CCGCCCGGCGCGAGCAGCTTCAGGGCGAGGAGATTGATGTCCTTGTAGGCGCGCGCGGCGTTTTCCGCCTGCGCCGCGGTGGGCGCGAACTTGGGCGGATCGAGCACCACCATGTCGAAGCGCGCGCCGCGGTCGCGCAGCGTGCGCAGATGCGAGAAGACGTCGGCTTTGACGAACTCCACGCGCGAGGCGTCGAAGGGATTGGCCTCGAGGTTCTCTTTCGCCACGTCCAGGGCGGCGGCGGAGGATTCCAGCGCGGTGACTTTCCTCGCGCCTCCGGCGAGCGCGGCGATCGCGAAGCCGCCGGTGTAGCAGAAGCCGTCGAGCACCTCGCGGCCCGACGCCAGCGCGCGCACGCGCTGGCGGTTCTCGCGCTGGTCGAGGAAGAAGCCGGTCTTCTGGCCCTGCTCGACGTCGACGCGGAAGTTGAGGCCGTGCTCGATGATCGGACAGCGCGAGGCGTTGCGGTTGCCGCGCGCGAAGCCGACGCGCGCCTCGAGGCCCTCGAGCTTGCGCACTTCGGCGTCGGAGCGCTCGAAGATCGCCTCGCAGCCGGTGATCTCGCTCAACGAGTCGAGGATCGGGTCGCGCCAGCGCTCCATGCCCGCCGACAGGAATTGCGCCACCACGACATCGGCATAGCGGTCGACCACCAGCCCGGGCAGGTAATCGGATTCGCCGTGCACCAGGCGCATCGCATTGCTGTGTTTCGCGGCCGGCAGCTGCGCCCTCAGGGAAATCGCCGATTCGAGCCGCCGCTCGAAAAAAGCCTTGTCTATGGTTTCCCGGGAGTCGAAGCTCCAGACCCGCGCCCGGATCTGCGAGTCGGGGCTGTAAGCGGCGAGCGCGAGCGGCTCGCCGGAGGGGCCCTTCACCTCCACCGTGTCGCCCGCGGCGGGCTTGCCGGTGATCTTCTCGATCGCGCCCGAGAAGATCCACGGGTGGCGCCGCTTCAGCGATTTCTCGCGTCCTTTCTTCAGATGGATCATGTCCGTCGGCTTCTATCGTTTCTTCGCCCGCGGATGGGCGGCATCGTAGACCCTGGCGAGCGCCTGGAAGTCGAGGTGCGTGTAGACCTGCGTCGTCGAGATGCTGGCGTGGCCGAGCATCTCCTGCACCGCGCGAAGGTCCTGCGACGATTGCAGGACGTGCGTGGCGAAGGAATGGCGCAGCATGTGCGGATGGATGCGAGCGTCAAGGCCGCGCCGGCGCGCCCACGCGTTCAAACGGCCGCCCACCACCGCGGGCGAGATGCGTTTGCCGCGCGCGCCGACAAACAGCGCCTTCTCATGGGGCGTCGCGACGGCATTCCTCACCGATATCCACGCCGCGAGCGCCTCCCGCGCCTTGGCCCCGACCGGTACGGTGCGCGTCTTCGAGCCTTTGCCGGTCACCGTGACCTCGCCTTGCGAGAGGTCCAGCCGCCCGTCGCCCGCATCCAGCGCGACCAGCTCGCCCAGGCGCAGGCCGGACGAATACAGGAGCTCGAACATCGCGCGATCGCGAAGCGACCAGGGGGAGGACTCGTCTTCCCGCGCGAGCAGCTTCTCGGTCTGCTCGACCGACAGCGCCTTCGGCAGGGGCTTCGCCGCCTTGGGCGCGCGAATGCCGAGAACCGGGTTGGCGGCGAAGGCGTGATGGCGCACCAGCCAGCGAAACCAGCCGCGCCACGCCGAGAGCACGAGCGCCAGCGTGCGGGGCGCGAGACCCTTGGAGTGAAGAAGGGCGACGAAGCGCCGGACCTGGGCTGCATCCAGCAGTTTCAAATCCTGATTTTTCAGGAGGGAAAACAGAAGGTCCAAAGCACGGCCGTAGTTCCCGAGCGTCGCGCCCGACAGCCTTCGCTGGTGCTTCAACGCATCGAGGTAATCTTTTGCGAGCTTATGATCTGGATTCAATGTTCGCGGATCAAAGCCGGGACGAGATCCCCGCCGCGCACAGCTCGCCGATGCGCCGCAGGTACAGCGTGCCCATTTCCGGGTAGAAGCGCTGCGGATCCTCGCTGCCCAGCGCGAGCAGGCCGAACACGGTGGTCTGGCCAAGCGGCACCAGCGCCACGGAGCGCACGTGCTCCGCGGCGTCGCGAAACCAGGGAACGAACGGATTGCCGGCCGCCGGGCCGCATTGCGGCGCGCCCATCGACTCGCCGTGGCGGCGCTGGGCATCTTCGATCGCGCCGGCTTCCTCGAAATCCACCGGCACGCTCTTTCCCCATACCCGCAGCTTGACGTGCGGCACCGCGAAGTCCTCGCGCAGATGGAAGTAGAGCGACTGCGCGAGCGCCGGAAAGTCGCGCGCACCCACCAGCGCCACCGCCAGGCGATGCACCTTTTCGCTGATCGTGTCGTTCTCCTGGCCGAAACGGATCAGCTCGGCGAGCCGTCCCTCGAGCAGCTTCACCCTCTCGCGCAGCGCGATCGTCTGGCGCTCGGCGAGCGGGATCGCGCGGCCGCCGTAGGGATGCGTCACGCGGATCGATTCGAGGAGCTCGGGATGCTGGTCGAAGAACTGCGGGTGGCTGCGCAGGAAAATCGCGATGTCTTCGGGTTTCACCGTGGTTGTTCTTTCATGCCTCGCTCATACTGCGATTTGTCCTTCGAACACGATCTGCGCCGGGCCTTTCATCCACACCGCATTGTCGCCGCCCGCCCAAGCGATGGTCAACGCTCCGCCGCGCGTCTCGACGCGCACCGGCGAGTCGACGAGGCCGCGCAGGATGCCCGACACCGCCGCCGCGCAGGCGCCGGTGCCGCAGGAAAGCGTCTCGCCCGCGCCGCGCTCCCAGACGCGCAGCGCGACGCGGTGCCGCTCGCGCACCTGCATGTAGCCCGCGTTGACCCGGTTCGGGAAGCGCGGGTGATGCTCGAGCGCCGGGCCCTGCGTCGTCACCGGCGCCGCCTCGACGTCGGCGACCACCTGCACGGCATGCGGATTTCCCATGGAAAGGATGCTCACCTCGGCTGTTTCGTCTTTTATTTGTATCGTTTGGACTAAAGGCAATTCGACAACGGGCGGCCCCATGTTGACGCTCACCTCGCCGTCGTCCTCCAGCCTCGGGACGATCATGCCCCCCAGCGTCTCGACGCGGATCTCGCGCTTGGCGGAGAGCTTTCTCGCCTGGACGAACTTCACGAAGCAGCGGGCGCCGTTGCCGCACTGCTCGACCTCGCCGCCATCGGCGTTGAAGATCCGGTAGCGGAAGTCGGCCGACGGGTCGCGCGGCTTCTCGACCACGAGGATCTGGTCGCAGCCGACGCCGCGATGGCGGTCGGCGAGCTTTCGCAGCTGCTCGGGCGACAGGGAAAAAGGCGCCTGCGTGCAATCGAGAACCACGAAGTCGTTCCCCGCGCCGTGCATTTTGGTGAACCGCAGCATCATGCGTAGAACCCCTGCTCTCCCGCCGGGCGGGTCTTGAAGCGCTTGTGCAGCCAGTAGTACTGCTCCGGCATCTCGAGCACCCGCTCCTCGATGAAGGCGAGCATCCGCCGCGCATCGGCAAACTGCGCCGCCGCATCGTCGCCGCTCGGAAAATTCTCCCAGCGCGGATAGATCTTCGCGACGTAGCCTTCGCCGCCGGGCAGCATTCGCGTGACGCAGGGCAGGACCGCCGCGCCCGACTCGCGCGAAATATAGGAAAGCCCGGTCACGGTCGCCGCCGGCACGCCGAAGAACGGCACGAAGATCGAGCGCTTGGGCCCGTAGTCGAGATCCGGCAGATAGTAGTAAAGCGCGCCCGACCGGATGGCCGCGAGCCCTTCCTTCACGCCGGCCTGGCGCGGGATCATGCGGCCGCCGAAGCGGCTGCGGCCGCGATACAGGACGCGCTCCAGCACCGGGTCTTTCTGGCGCGAATACATCATCGCCACCGGCAGCTCCAGCGACAGGCGCGAGAGCGTCGCATCGAGGCCGACGAAGTGCGGGGCGAACAGGATCACGGGGCCGCGGACCTTCCTCAGGTGCTCCATGCCCTCGATGCGCACCAGGCGCTCGATGCGCCGGCGCGGCGCCCAGAAGAGGATGCCGCGCTCGAGAAAGCTGCGGCAGAACACCCGGAAATGCGCCCGCGCGAGCTTCTCCCGGGCTTGCGCGTCCATCTTCGGAAAGCATTTTTCGAGGTTGACGCGAGTCACCCTGCGCCGCTCGGGAATGAGCCAGAACAGGACGCCGCCGACCGCATTTCCGACTTTTTCCAGGACGGAAAGCGGCAGAAAGTGGACCAAATACATGAAAGCGAACACCAGTCTGCTCATGGCCTTGGTTTCGCGCCGCGGGGGGTCTTGTAGCGGTTGTAGCTCCACAGGTACTGCCCCGGGCACTCGCGCACGAGCTCCTCGATCGCGCGGTTCACGCGGCGCGCCGGCGTCTCGCCGGGAAGCGCGGCGGGCAGCGGCCGCAGCACGATCGCGTAGCCGCGCCCGCGCTCGAGGCGCCGGCCGTAGGCGAGAAAGCACACCACGTTGGGCCGATCGACGAGCTTCGCGGCGAGCGTCATGGTGTAGGCCGGCCTGCCGAAAAAATCCACCCACTCGCCCTCGCCCTTTCCGGGCACCTGGTCGGGAAGAAAGCCGAGCGGCTCGCCCCGCTTGAGCGCCGCGAGCATCTCCCGTACCCCGCTCAGATCCGCGGGCACGAGGCGCACGTTGGGACGCTCGCGCCCCTCGCGCATCAGGGGCTCGAGCAGGCCGATCTTCGGCGCGCGATACAGGACCGTGATCGGCGTGTGGCGCGCGGCGTATTGCGCGGTGATCTCGAAGCAGCCCATGTGCGGGGTGAGCAGGAGCAGGGTCTTGCCGCGATCGCGGGCGCTGAACGCGGCCTGCGCCCCCTGCACTTCACGCACCAGCGCGGCGACTTCGTCGTGCGGCCTGAACCATAGCGCGGGCAGCTCCGCGAGCATCCGCCCCGCCGAGGCGATCGCCTCATGGCGGATACGGCGCATTTCCGCGGGCGGGTGGAAACCGGCCTGCTCGAGATTCTCCCGCAGGCGCCTGCGATAGGTGGGTGACATCCCATAGACGGCCCATCCGAGGGCGGTTCCCGCCGCGTGCAGCAGCCAAAGGGGCAATTTCGCTGCCAGCCCGAGGAGAAACCTGAGGAACCGATACAAGATTTGGTATCCTTGCGGCCTTCGATAAAAGGCGCCCGCATGAGCGATTTTCTGTTTACTTCCGAATCGGTATCCGAAGGCCACCCGGACAAGGTCGCTGACCAGATTTCGGACGCCGTGCTCGACGCGATTTTAGCCCAGGACCCCCGCTCGCGCGTCGCCGCGGAGACGCTGGTGAAGGACAACCTGGTGGTGCTCGCCGGCGAGATCACCACCAACGCGCGCGTCAACTTCGACGCCGTGGCGAGAAAGACCATCCGGCGCATCGGCTACACCGACCCGGTGATCGGCTTCGATACCCATACGTGCACCGTGATCGTCGCCTACGGCGAGCAATCGCGCGACATCGCGCAGGGCGTCGACGAAGGCAAGGGC
>CAYOVM010000214.1:0-5513 GCA_964407355.1 uncultured Enterobacteriaceae bacterium | reverse complement strand
GATCCTGCGGCATCTCGCCGAAGGAAGCCTCGAGAAGGCGGCCGAGCTGTCCAATGCGCCCAAGCGCCGCTACGAGGTGCTGCGCGACTATCGCGCTTCGGTCGGCGACGCTGAATTCAGGCGTGTCTTCGGTCAGTACCTCCGCAGCCGGATCGTGGACGAGATCGCGATCGGCGATCGGCGGCTGCTCATCTGGGACCTTGCCGAGGCCGCGCAACGCGAGCTGGCCGGACAGTATTACGTCGAGGTCGACGGGCGCTTCCTGATGGACGACGTGCCGAGCCAGGAGCGCGCGGAGTTGACGCGCGTGCTCCAGTCCTACCGCAAGTCCGCTACGCCTTCAAAGTGAACGGGTTGAAGTTCGTGTCGCGGTCGTAGTAGTCCTCCTGCTCGGCGCGCTTGAGAAAGGCGACCACGCGGTAGGTCACCGGCGTCATGAGGACCTCCCAGCCGGTCTTCAGCAGATACTGCGCGATGGCCACCTTCACCAGGTCCCCCGTGGCCCAGATACCGTAGAAGGCGATGAAATAGAAGAGCGACGAGTCGACCAGCTCGCCCACGAGGGTCGAACCGATGGTGCGCGTCCACAGCCATTTCCCCCGGGTCCACAGCTTCATCCTGGCGAGCACGTAGCTGTTGGCGAAGCTTCCCGCCCAGAAGGCGATCATCGAGCCGGCGGCGATGCGCCAGGCGTTGCCGAAGACCGCTTCGAGATGACCCTGGTAGGCGCTCATGAAGTCGTTCTTCGCCGGCGGCAGGCTGATCACGACCCAGGCCATGAGCGAGGCGAAGGCGAGCGCGCCGAACCCCGCCCAGACGACGCGCCGGTCGCGGCCGTAGCCGTAGACCTCGGTCAGGATGTCGCCGAAGATGTACGAGATCGGAAAGAAGAGGACGCCCGCGCCGAACGGAACCTCGCCGAAAAACGGCAGGTGGATCACCGCCTGCTTCGCGGCGCCGATGAAGTTCGAGCACAGCAGGACCGTGACGAACGCCGCCATCACGAAGTCGTAGTATCGATAACTCCGTGGTTCGCTCAATTTGCCCTGGAATTTCTTTTCGTCGAAAAAGACTTCTGCTATGGAAGGCGCGGCGAATACTCGCGCATGTCCGGCTCGAGCTGGATGCCCATCGCGTCGAGCATCCGGCCCACCATCGCGTAAAAGGCCGCGACGAGCGAAAGCTCGACATAGTCCTGATGGTCGAAATGGCGCATCGCCTCGGCGTACACCTCGTCGCTTACTCGTCCGCGGGTGACCGCTTCCGCGATCGCGAGCGCGGCTTTCTCCTTGCTGCTGAATGAATCGGAACCGCGCCAATCGGCAAGCGCCGCGATCTGCTCTTCCCGCACGCCGGCCGCTCGCGCCATCTTGAGGTGCTGCGCCCACTCGTATTCCGAGCCCATGAGCTGAGCCCCTCGCAGGATCACCAGCTCGCGCAGCGCGCGCGGAGTGCGCGTGTCATAGCGCAGGGTCTTCGAGAACTCGGTCCACGCCGCCACGAGCTTCGGATGGTTGCCGAGGCCTCGATACAGGTTGGGCGGGGTACCCCAAAGCTCTTCGAGTCTTTTTTTCAGGGCGGGCTCGAACTCCGCCATAGGGACGCGTTGCATGCGGCCGATGATAGCGTGGCGTGGATTCCCGCAGCTACAGTTTCAACAGCCCGGGAAGCCAGGAAACGAGCCCCGGTATCGCGATGAGGAGCGCCACCAGCACGAAATCCGCGACGAGGAAAGGCAGCGTGCCGAGATAGATGCGCGCCACCGGAATCTCGGGATGCTGCGCCTGGATCACGAACACCGTCATGCCGGTCGGCGGGCTGATGAGGCCGATGGTGCACATCACGGTGACGAAGATTCCGAACCAGACGCCGTCGAAGCCGATGCCGGTCACGAGCGGCAGCGTTACCGGCACCGTTATGAGGATCGTGCTCACTTCGTCGAGGAAAGTGCCGAGCACGACGTAGAGCGCCGTCACCGCCAGCAGGATCCATACCGGGCTCAGGCCCGCCGCCTGTACCGAGCGCGCGACGTCGTTCGGAAACTGCGTGAGGACGATGAAGCGGGCGAAGATGAACGCGCCGACGACGATGAAGAAAATCGCCGCGGTCGTGTAAGCGGTTTCCAGCAGCGCGTCGACGAGGCCGCGCCAGCCCATCTGGCGGGTGGAGAAGGCGATGATGACGGCGGCGAACGCGGCCACGCCGGCCGCCTCGGTCGGCGAGAACCAGCCAAGATAAATGCCGACCACCGCGAAAAAGAACAGCACCCCGAGCTTCCACATCCCGAGCGACGCGCGCAGGCGCGCGGCAAGCCGCATTCCCGGGACGCGCGGCACCCAGCCCGGCCGCAGCCACGCGACGGCGAACACCGCGAGCACGTAAAGAGCGGCAAGCACGAAGCCGGGCACGAAGGCAGCCGCATAGAGCCGCGGCAGCGACTGCTCGGCGGCGATGGCGTAGATCGCGAGGAGCACGGAGGGCGGTATCAGCACATCGAGCGTCCCGGCCGCGGCGACGGCGCCGGCCGCGAACGCCGGCTCGTAGCCGTGGCGCTTCATTTCGGGAATCGCCACCTTGGAGAAGGTCGCGGCCGTGGCGATCGAGGAGCCGCAGATGGCGCCGAACAGCGCGCACGAGCCGATGGTGGCGTTGGCGAGCGCGCCTCGCACGCCTGAGAACAGGGCGTTGGAGGCCTCGAACAGCTCGCGCGCCATGTTCGCGCGCGAGGCGACCGCGCCCATCAGGATGAAAAGCGGAATGACCGACAGCGAGTAGGCGCTCGCGAGCTGGAAAGGAACCGTACCGAGCATCTTCAGCGCCCTCGCCCAGCCATCGAGCGCCGCGTAGCCGCACAGGCCGCTCACGGCAAGCGCCACGGCGATCGGGACGCGCGCGAAGATGAGCGCGAGCAGCCCGAGCACGCCGAGGATTCCGATCGCCGCGACGCTCACGATCTTTTATCGCGGGAAAAAAGCATCACCGCCGCGGCGAGCGCCGCCCCGACCATGCCGGCCAGCACCGCGATCCAGTACCAGAGACGCGGCAGGCCGAGGTCCGAAGTGACATCGTTGAACGCGACGGCGTCGCGCGCGGCGAGCCAGCCCTGCCAGCTCATGGCGGCCAGAAGCGCCACCGCGAGCGCGAGCCCGAAGCGCCGCAGGACCGGCACCGCGCGCGGCGCCGCGCCGTCCACGACGTCGACGACGATGTGCTCCTCGCGCAGAAACACCGCGGGCAGCGCGAGGAAGAAGCCGCAGGCGAGCAGCAGCTCGACGATTTCCAGCGTGCCGCGAATCGGCCGGTTGGCGAAAGCGCGCAGCAGCACGTCGGCGACGGTGATGAGCACCATCGCGGCGAACGCCAGGCCCGCCAGCCAGCCGCAGGCCTTGGCGGCCGCCGCGCGCGGCTTCAGCGGACCGCGAATCTTCAGTTCCAGAAGTTCTTCGAGCTCTTCGAGTGCTTCTCGGACAGCGCGCGCATCGAGTCGTAGACGGCGCGCGCGGGCATGCCCTTCGCTTCGTATTCCTTGACCTTCGCCTCGGAGACCGCGGCGCCGATCTTGCGCACGCGCGCATCCTCGGCGGCCGAAAACCGGATCGCCTCGGCGCCGCCGTCCAGCAGCGCCTTCTTGCCCGGCACGTCCAGGCCGTCCCAGGCTTCGCCGATTTCCTTCTCCTTGCCGGTGGTCGTGTCGGTCACCAGCTTCTTAAGATCCGCCGGCAGCTTGCCCCAGAAGTCCTCGTTCATCACCAGGCCGAAGCTCGTGACGTAGGCGTAGAGCTCGGTGGAATATTTCACCGTGCCGCCGAGCTTGAAGGCGATGCCGGCGCCGCCGTAGTCGATGAACGCGCCGTCGATCGTGCCTTTCTGCAGCTGCTCGGCGATTTCCGTGGGCGGCACGCCGACCGGCGTCGCGCCGAGCGCCGCGACCAGGTCGCGGATGGTGGGCGAGGCGAAGCGCAGGCGCAGGCCCTTGAAATCGTCGAGCGTGCGGATCGCCTTCTTCGTCGTGTGCGGTCCGCCCGGCTGGTGGGTGAAAAGGATGAGCACCTTGACCCCGCGATGCTCGGCGTCGAAGTATTTCGCGCGCAGCTGCGCGTCGTTCAGGACCTTGGTGCCGATCTCGGCGCTCCCGACCATGAACGGCAGGTTGACGAGCTCGGTGAGCGGGAAGCGTCCCGGCGTTCCGCCGTGCAGGAACCACACCGCGTCGGCCTGGCCGGTGCGCGCGAAATCGTAGTGCTGCGGCGTCGGCCCCATCTGCGCCCCCGGAAAGCGCTTCACCGCGATGCGCCCGCCCGAGCCCTTCTCGAGCTGCTCGGACCACTTCACGAGCCATTGCGACATCGCGTGCTGGTCGCCGACGAAGTAGGCGAGCTTCATGTCGATTTTCTGCTGCGCCTGGGCAAGGGCGGCAAATCCGAGCGCGAATGCCGCGACGGCGAGCGAACGAACCATCTTCATCGAGCCCCTCCCTCGAAATACAGAGTGAAATCATTATACTCAGCGGATGCAGTTCACCCCCTGGGACAACCCCATGGGCACCGACGGCTTCGAGTTCATCGAATACGCCGCGCCCGATCCGTCGGCGATGGCGGCGGTGTTCGCGCGCATGGGATTCGCGCCGATCGCGAGGCACCGCCACAAGGACGTCACCCTCTACCGCCAGGGCGAGATCAACTTCATCCTCAACGCCGAGCCCGATTCGTTCGCGCGGCGCTTCGCCCGCCTGCACGGCCCGAGCGTCTGCGCGATCGCCTTTCGCGTGCAGGACGCGAAGTCGGCCTACGAGCGCGCGGTGTCGCTCGGCGCCTGGGGCTACGCCGACCGCGCCGGGCCCGGCGAGCTGAACATTCCCGCCATCAAGGGCGTCGGCGATTCGCTCATCTATCTCGTCGACCGCTGGCGCGGCAAGAACGGCAAGAAAGAAGGCGACATCGGCAACATCGGCTTCTACGACGTCGACTTCGAGCCGCTGCAGGAGACGGGGACCGCTCCACTCAGCCATGAAGGCCACGGCCTCCTGTACATCGACCACCTCACGCACAACGTGCACCGGGGCCGGATGGCGGAATGGGTGGACTTCTACGAGCGGCTCTTCAACTTCCGGCAGATCCGCTACTTCGACATCGAGGGCCAGGTCACCGGCGTGAAGAGCAAGGCGCTCACCAGCCCCTGCGGCAAGATCCGCATCCCGATCAACGAAGAAGGCAACGAGAAGCCGGGGCAGATCACCGAGTACCTCGACACCTACCGCGGCGAGGGCATCCAGCACATCGCGATGGGCGCGCGCGATCTCCTCAAGACCGTCGATGCGCTGCGGGCGAGCGGCGTGAAGCTGCTGGACACGATCGACACCTACTACGAGCTGGTGGACAAGCGCATCCCCGGGCACGGCGAGAACGTCGCCGAGCTGAAAAAGCGCAAGATCCTGATCGACGGCAAGGCGGGCGAGCTCCTGCTGCAGATCTTCAGCGAGAACCAGCTCGGGCCGATCTTCTTCGAGTTCATCC
>CAYOVM010000213.1:0-5531 GCA_964407355.1 uncultured Enterobacteriaceae bacterium | reverse complement strand
CCGTGTTCGTGAAAGGCGCGCGCTACGACAAGCTGATCGAGGCCTTCGGCGGCGTGGGCGCGAACGCGACGACGCCGGCCGAGCTGAGAAAGGCGATGGAAGAGGCCATCCGCTCGAAGAAGCCGACGCTCATCAACGCAGTGATCGATGAAACCGCCGGCACCGAAAGCGGTCGAATCACCAGCCTGAATCCAACCGCGGGGAAGAAAAAGTAATGGAAGCTCTCAAAGGCGTTCGCATTCTGGACATGACGCACGTCCAGGCCGGTCCGACCTGCAGTCAGCTCCTGGCCTGGATGGGCGCGGACGTGATCAAGTTCGAGAACCCGCAGGGCGACGCGACGCGCGGCCAGCTGCGCGACGTGCCGAACGCGGACAGCCTGTATTTCACGATGCTCAACTGCAACAAGCGCTCGATCACCGTCAACATGAAGAGCGCCGAGGGCAAGCAGGTGTTCGTCGATCTGCTGAAGAAGTGCCACATCATCATGGAGAACTTCGGTCCGGGCGTGCTCGATCGCTTCGGCTTCACCTGGGAGAAGATCCACGAGCTCAACCCGAAGATCGTGATGGGCTCGATCAAGGGCTTCGGCTCGAGCGGGCCGTACTCGGACTTCAAGGCCTACGAGAACGTCGCCCAGGCGATGGGCGGCGCGATGAGCACCACCGGCGTCCCCGACGGCCCGCCGTTCGTCACCGGCGCGCAGATCGGCGACAGCGGGACCGGCCTGCACCTCGCCATCGGCCTGCTCGCCGCGCTGCGCCAGGCCGAGAAGACCGGGCAGGGGCAATACGTCGAGGTGGCGATGATGGACGGCGTCATGAACCTCTGCCGCGTCAAGTTCCGCGATCACCAGCGCCTGACGCGCGGCGACCTGTCGGAGTTCTCGGTGCCGACCTACAAGGGCATGGGCGACGTGCCGCGCGCCGGCAACGACTCGGGCGGCGGCCAGCTCGGCAACGCGATCCATTGCAAGCCGCACGGCCCGAACGACTGGCTCTACGTCGTGGTGCAGGAAGCGGTGTGGGAAGACCTCGCCAAGCGCATCGGCCCGGACGTCGGCATGCCGGACATGGCCGGCGACCCCAGGTTCGCGAAAATTTCGGATAGAAGAAAAAATCAGAACCTGATGTGGACGCTGATCAACAAGTTCGCCGAGAAGTACACCAAGCGCGAGCTGATGGCGATCCTCAACCCGCTCGACGTGCCCTGCGGCCCGATCATGAGCACCCAGGACCTCGCGACCGACGAGCACGTCCGGGGCCGCGACATGTGGGTCGAGCTCGACCACCCGCAGCGCGGCAAGTGGTGGAACGTCGGCATGCCGATCAAGCTCTCGGCCTCACCGGCGGTGATCAAGCGCTCGCCGACGCTGGGCGAGCACACCCAGGAAGTCCTCAAGGAGGTCCTGGGCTACGACGATGCCAAGGTCAATTCGCTGAAAAGCGCCGGGGCGTTCTCGGTGCCGCCCAAGAAAGCCGCCTGATGAAAATCGCGATCCGCCCATGAGACTTGCAATCATCGGACAGCAGGATTTCGGCAAAGCCGTCCTCGAGGCTTTCCTCGCGCGCGGCGACCAGGTGGCGGGGGTGTTCTGCGCCCCGGAGAAGCCGGGCGCGAAGCCCGACGTCCTGAAGACCGCGGCGCAGGAGAAAAACGTCCCCGTGTTCCAATTCCAGTCCCTGAAAGGGGACGAAGCGACGGCGCAGATGAAGAAGCTGAACGCCGAGATCGGCATCATGGCGTTCGTGCTGCAGTTCGCGCCGCAGGAGTTCGTCAAGATCCCGAAGCACGGCACGATCCAGTACCACCCGTCGCTGCTGCCGAAATACCGCGGCCCCTCGTCGATCAACTGGCCGATCATCCGCGGCGAGACGAAGACCGGGCTCACCATCTTCCGGCCCACCGACGGCCTGGACGAGGGCCCGGTGGTGCTGCAGAAAGAGACGCCGATCAGCGCCGACGACACTCTGGGCACCGTCTACTTCGATCGCCTCTTCCCGATGGGCGTGAAGGCGATGCTGGAAGCCGCGGACCTGGTGGTCGCCGGCAAGCACAAGGAAACCGTGCAGGACGAGTCCCAGGCGACCTACGAGGGCTGGTGCCGCAAGGCCGAAGCGCGCATCAACTGGGCCAACCACGTCGACTTCATCTACAACACCATTCGCGGCTGCAACCCGGCGCCGGGCGCCTGGACCACCCTGGAAGGCAAGGAGCTGCAGCTCTTCGACGCCCGCAAGCACCCGGTCCGCACGTTTGGCGCGGTGAAGGGCAAGATCGGCGAAGTCGTTGAAGTAACCGAAAAAAGTTTCCAGGTGACCGCCCAGGGCGGGCGCATAGAAGTGCTGCGCGCGAAGCTCGCCGACGGCAAGAAAGTCGCGGCGGCCGAGCTTCTGTCCTCCGCCCAGATCAAGCCCGGAATGCTTCTGGGTTCCTGAGCCGTACGCGTAAAAAGCCCGCTTGTGTAAATCCTGCCAGGCGCGGGCGGCGCTCGCTCGCGTGTAAATATTTGACGCAGCTTACAATTAACTGCAAAAATGCCACTTAGAACGCTGTTTTGAGAGCGCTTGTCAGGCACAGTTCGGGTTCGGCGGTAGGCACCCAGGGGTGCGCAGGGAAAGGGAGGGGGCATGAAATCCGGGTTCTGGAAGACGGACTGGTTTCTCGGTCTGGCGGTCGTCGTCTTCATGCTGTTCGCGGCCTCCAGCGATCTGCTGCAGAGCCTCGAGCGCAAGGCCTACGACATGGGCGTGCAGGCGACATCGCGCACTCCCTCGGACAAGATCGCGGTGATCGCGATCGACGAGGTCAGCCTCGCCAACATCGGCCGCTGGCCCTGGTCGCGCGACAAGCTCGCGAAGATGATCGATCTGCTCGCCGCGGCGAAGGTGAAGGTCATCGGCGACACCGTGCTCCTGAGCGAGGCCCAGATCGACCCGGGCTACCAGTACATCCAGAAGCTCCTCGAGATCGCCGAGAAAAGCGCGCCGGACGCCACCCAGGGTCAGGTCCTGCCGATCCTGCGGGAGGCGGAGCAGGTTTTGAACACGGACAAGAAGCTCGGCGAGAGCTTCGAGAAGGCCGGCAACGTCGTGCAGGCCATGGTCTTCGAAGTGCGCACGCCGCAGGGCAAGCCCGCCAAGCCGCTGCCCGACTACGTCGCGAAGAGCGGCCTGCCGGTTCCGGCGAAGTCGGGCGAGGAGCTGCCGCCTCCCACCGCCTCGCTCCAGTACCCGATCGAGGCGATCGGGCGCGGCGCCGCGCTGCTCGGGCACCTGAACCAGCTGCGCGACGTCGACGGCGCGGTGCGCATCGAGCCGCTGATGCTGAGCCATTACGACCAGCTCTATCCTTCGCTCGCGGCGATGGTCGTGGCGAAATACCTCAACCTCGGCGTTTCCGACATCAAGGTGAGCCTCGGCCAGGGCGTCGCGCTGCAGAACCTGCGCATCAAGACCGACCCGAACCTGTTCATGTCGACCTACTTCTACAGGGACCGCGACGGCCGCGCCGCCTTCCAGGTCGACTCGTTCTACGACGTGATCAGCGGCAAGATCCCGGCCGAGAAGTATCGCGACAAGATCGTGCTCGTCGGCGCCACGGCCGCGGGGCTGGGCGACAGCCCGGCGACGCCGATCTCCGCGGCGATGCCCTCCGTCCTGACGCTCGCGCACTCCGTGTCCTCGATCCTGCAGGAGCATTTCTTCGTCGTGCCGAGCTGGGGCTGGATCGTCGAGAAGCTGATGTTCCTGCTCGTGGCCGCCTATCTGGTCGTGCTGCTGCCGCGCCTCAAGGCGGGCGTCGCGCTCGGCCTGTCCGCGGCGGTGATCGGCGCGCTGATCGCCACGCACTTCGCGCTCATGTCGGTGAGCCTGCTCTGGCTGCAGCTCATGGTGCCGGCGACGCTGCTGCTCCTCGGCCATGCGGCGCTCGTCTCGAAGCGCTTCATCGCCACCGAGCGCGGCAAGCTGAAGTCCGACGAGAGCTCGGCGGAGTCCAACCGCATGCTCGGCCTCGCCTACCAGGGCCAGGGGCAGATCGATCTCGCCTGGGACAAGTTCCGCCAGGTGCCGCTCTCCGACGCGCTGCTCGACAACCTGTACAACCTCGCGCTCGACTTCGAGAGAAAGCGCCAGTTCAACAAGGCCGAGGCGGTGTTCAAGTACATGTTCGACTTCAACCCGAAGTTCAAGGACCTGGCGGCGCGCCTGACGCGGGCGAAGCAGCTCTCCGAGACGGTGATGTTCGGCGCGAGCGGCGCCAAGACCAACACCAGCATCCTGGGCGCGGAGGGCGCCGCCGCGGTGGAGAAGCCGATGCTCGGCCGCTACCAGGTGGAAAAGGAGCTCGGCAAGGGCGCGATGGGCGTGGTGTACCTCGGCAAGGACCCGAAGATCGGGCGCGTGGTGGCGATCAAGACGATGGCGCTGTCGCAGGAGTTCGAGGCCGAGGAGCTCGCCGAGGTGAAGGAGCGCTTCTTCCGCGAGGCCGAGACCGCCGGGCGCCTGTCGCACCCGAACATCGTCACGATCTACGACGCGGGCGAGGAGCACGACCTCTGCTACATCGCGATGGAGCTCCTGAAGGGCGGCGACCTGGTGCCGTTCAGCAAGGCGGGCAATCTGCTGCCCGCCGAAAAAGTCGTCTCGATCATCGCGCGCGCCGCCGAAGCCCTGGGCTACGCGCACCGGCAGAACGTCGTGCACCGGGACGTCAAGCCCGCCAACCTCATGTACCACCCCGAGACCGACACGCTGAAAGTCACCGACTTCGGCATCGCGCGGCTCACCGACAGCTCCAAGACCAAGACCGGGATGGTGCTCGGCACGCCCTCGTTCATGTCGCCCGAGCAGCTCGCCGGCGCCAAGATCGAGGGGCGCTCCGATCTCTTCTCGCTCGCCGTCAGCCTCTACCAGATGCTCTGCGGCAGGCTGCCGTTCGAGGGCGAGTCGATGGCGCAGCTCATGTTCAAGATCGCCAACGAGGCGCCGACCGACATCCGCAGCGTGAACCCGGCCGTCCCGGAAAGCCTCGCCGCCTTCATCGAGACGGCGCTCGCGAAGGATCCGGCCGAGCGCTTCCAGACCGGCGAGGAATTCGCCGGCGCGCTGCGCGCCTCGCTCGCCGGCGCCGCGGCGCCGGCCGCCGCCGGCAGCGCGGTCGACATCCAGCTCTGAGCATCCGGCGCGCATGGATCTAAAACAGACTTTCGACATCGCGAGCGCCACGGACCCGGGCATGGTCCGCTCGCACAACGAGGATTCGGTCGCCGCCGACGCGGCGAACGGCCTCGTGGTGCTCGCCGACGGCATGGGCGGCTACAACGCGGGCGAGGTCGCGAGCGGGATGGCGACCACGGTGATCATCACCGAGATGCAGCAGGTGCTGCAGAAGGCGCAGCCCCACGAGATCGACCCGAAGACGCGCCAGCAGATCGGCAAGCGCATGGTGCGCGAGCAGGTGCTGAAGGCGAACACCTCGATCTACCAGGCGGCGCAGAGCCAGCCGCAGTACGCCGGCATGGGCACCAC
>CAYOVM010000212.1:0-5557 GCA_964407355.1 uncultured Enterobacteriaceae bacterium | reverse complement strand
GCGGCAAGGTAATCGGCGGCGCGATCCTTGCCGCTTTCGACTTCCAGCAGGCCGAGGCTCACTATTCGCGCACCGGGCGATGCCGCTCTCAAGTAAAGCGGCACGCCGAGATCGCGGCGGACATGCCCGTTGCCCGCGATCAGGATGGCGCCGTCCGCGGGCGGATCGAGCAACGCTTCGGCGAGCGTCGCGTCGCGCGCCCGCTGCGCGGCGCCGATCTTCCCCGCCAGCGCCTCGGGGATCGCGCGGCAATGGCCCTCGTAGATGATCTCGCGCAACACGCGCTCTTTCTCCGGCGACCACACCGTTTCCAGCCGCAGCTCCGAGATGCGTTGCGCGCCCAGCGCGGCCGTGCCTTCCTTTGCGATGCGCGACGCTTCGGCGCGGGAAAGATTCGCCGCGCGCAGCGGCATCCGGTGGCGCAGTGCCGCTTCGACCAGCGGCCGATACAGATCCCAGCGCCACCCCTTGCGATCGAACTGCACCGCCTGGGCCACCGCCTCGGCCGTGACGTTGCCGGCGGCGAGGCGCCGCTGCAGCGCCGTGTCGTGCACCCGATCGAACTGCTCGAAGGCGACCGCGGGCTTGAGGCCGGACTCCCCAAGGGCGTTCAGCAACTTCAGCCGGGCGGCATGGTGCGCGGGATTATCGTGGACCTCACCGAGCAGGCGAAAGCGCGCGGCGCGCAGGGCGGCCAGCAGGCTCTCGGGCGTACCGGGAGCTGCGGTATTCAAGTCCCAGATCGTTCCGTCGAGCGGATGCTCCCGGGTCTGCGCGACGACAGCGCGCGCCGGAGGCAGCGTCGCGAGGGCAGCGACTCCGATCGCGCGCAGGACGGCCCTTCTCCGCATGTCAACTGCGGCTAGACGACGCGGGTAACGACGGGCTTCCCGGAGAAGTGCAGTCGCAGGTTTTCGATCTGCTTGTCGCCCATCGCCTTGCGGGTCTCGACGGTGGCGCTGCCGACGTGCGGAAACAGCACCACGTTGTCCAGCTTGAAGAACTCCGGCGGAATGTGCGGCTCGTCGACGAAGACGTCGAGGCCGGCGCCGGCGATCTTGTTCTCCTGCAGGTAGCGAAGCAGCACCGGCTCGTCTATGACCGAGCCGCGCGCGATGTTGCAGACATAGCCTTTCGGACCCAGCGCATCGAGCACCTTGGCGTCCACCAGGTTCTTCGTCTCGGGGCCGCCCGGTGTGACCACCATCAGCACGTCGCTGTTTTTCGCGAGCGCCACCGGGTCGGCGTCGTACGGGTAGGCGACGTCCTTCTTGTGGCGGTTGTGATAGCGGATCTTCATGCCCATCGCGATCGCGCGCTTGGCGATCGCCTCGCCGATGCGCCCGAGGCCGAGAATGCCGAGCGTCTTGCCGCCAAGCGACGTGGCGAGCGGATAAGGGCCCTTGGCCGCCCAGTTTCCCGCGCGCGTGTACGCTTCGGATTGCGGCAGCTTGCGCAGGGTGTTCAGCACGAGCGCGATGGCGGTGTCGGCGACGCACTCGTTCAGGACGTCCGGCGTGTTGGTGACGATGATCCCGCGCTTCTTCGCGTCCTCGAGGTTGATCGCATCGACGCCCACGCCGAAGTTCGCGATGATCTCGAGCTTCGGCAGGGCGTCCATCAGCTTGCCGTCGACCGGCATCGGCCCGAACGTGGCGAGACCGCGCACTTTGCCGCTCAGCTCCTTCAGGAAAGCGGTCTTGTCGGCGGCCTCGAAGAGCTTGTGGCAGGCGAACTCTTCCTGAAGAATCGCCTGCGTTCCGGCATGGCCCTTTCCGGTGATGATGATGTCGGCTTTCATGGGGTGACGATTTTCGCTTTCATGATTTGAATTTCGCGGCCAGGGCTTCGGCGCCCCGCGCCAGGATTCCGATGTCGTTGCCGACGGCGACGAAGAGCGCGCCGCTCGCGAGCTGGCGCTTCGCGAGCTCTTCGTTCGCGGTGAGGATGCCGGGCGCCTTGCCGCACTTGCGGATGCGGCGGATCGCCTCGTCGATGAGGGGCATGACCTTGGGGTTGGCGATCTCGCCCATGTAGCCGAGGGAGGCATGCAGGTCGGCCGGGCCGATGAAGACGCCGTCGACGCCCTCGACGGCGGCGATGGCCTCGATGTTGTCGATCGCTTTCCGGGTCTCCACCTGCACGAGCACGCAGATTTCCTCGTGCGCGCGCTTCGCATAATCCTTCACCCGGCCGAAGCGCGTCGCGCGCGTGGTACCGGCGACCCCGCGCACGCCTTTGGGCGGATAGCGCGTGTAGGCCACCGCCGCAACCGCTTCCTCGGCCGTCGACACATAGGGAATCAGCAGCGACTGCGCGCCGATGTCGAGCACCCGCTTGATCGTCACCATGTCGTTCCACGGGACGCGCACCACGGGATGCGACGGGTAGGGCGCCGCAGCCTGCAGCTGGGTAAGGAGATTCTCCAGGTCGCTCGGCGAGTGCTCGGTGTCGAGCAGGATCCAGTCGAAGCCGGCGCCGGCCAGCACCTCGACGCTGTAGTTGGACGAAAGCGTCGACCAGAGGCCGATCTGGGGCTTGCCCGCCGCGAGCGCCTGCTTGAAGGTGTTTCTTGGAAGCTCCAAGGTTTTTATTCTTTCACGGCGCCGGTCATGCCGGAAACGTAGTACTCGACGAAAAAGGAATACAGGATCGCGACCGGCAGCGAGCCGAGCAGCGCGCCGGCCATCAGGGCGCCCCAGTGATAGACGTCGCCTTCGACGAGCTCCGTGATCACGCCCACGGGCACGGTCTTGTTCTCGGAGGACGAGATGAAGGTGAGCGCGTAGATGAACTCGTTCCAGGACAGGGTGAAAGCGAAGATCCCGGCGGAGATGAGCCCCGGCACGGCGAGCGGCAGCATGATCTTCACCAGGATCTGCCAGCGCGTGGCGCCGTCGATGAGCGCGCATTCCTCCAGCTCGTAGGGGATGGTGCGGAAGTAGCCCATCAGCAGCCAGGTGCAGAACGGGATGAGGAAAGTCGGGTAGGTGAGGATCAGCGCCCAGGTGGTGTCGAAGAGGCCGAGCTTGAACACGATGAGGGCGAGCGGGATGAAGAGGATCGACGGCGGCACGAGGTAGGCGAAGAAGATCGACAGCCCCACCTGGCGCGAGCCGCGGAAGCGCAGCCGCTCGATGGCGTAGGCGGCGAGCGCGGCCGAGATCAGCGAGATGAAGGTCGCGACCACCGAGACGAGCATCGTGTTCCAGAGCCATTGCGGGTACTCGGTGCGAAACAGCAGCTTCTCGAAGTGATCGAGCGTCGGGCGCACGATCCAGAACGGGTTCGCCGCCTTCGAGACCAGCTCCTCGTTCGACTTGAACGAGGTCATCACCATCCAGTAGAAGGGGAACAGCAGGACGAACATGAACACGCCGAGCGGGACGTAGAGCGTCACCCAGCGCCGCGGCAGCGATTGGAGGTACTCCATACCCTGCGTGTCCGGCTTGTCGCTCACTTGTCGCTTCCTCCCTGCTGCCACGCGCGCCGCTGCAATCCGAAGTACGAAAACAGGATCGCCGCCAGCAGGAACGGCACCATCAGCATGGCGAGCGCCGCGCCTTCGCCGAGGGCGCCGCCGGGGATGCCGCGCTGGAACGAGAGCGTCGCCATCAGGTGCGTCGCGTTGAGCGGCCCGCCGCGCGTGAGCACGTAGATGAGCTGGAAGTCCGTGAAGGTGAAGAGCACGCTGAAGGTCATCACCACGGCGATGATCGGCGTGAGCAGCGGCAGCGTGACGTTCCAGAACTGCTGCCAGGGGGTCGCGCCGTCGATCGAGGAGGCCTCGTACAGGGACGGCGGGATGGTCTGCAAGCCCGCCAGCAGCGAGATCGCCACGAACGGCACGCCGCGCCAGATGTTCGCCACGGTCACCGAGATGCGCGCGAGCCAGGGCTCGCCGAGAAAATCGATGTACCGGTCGATAAGGCCCATCTTGGCGAGCGTCCAGCTCACCACCGAGAACTGCGAATCGTAGATCCACCAGAACGCGATCGCCGACAGCGCCGTCGGCACGATGAACGGCAGCAGCACGATGGCGCGGATGAACGACTTGAACGGAAGGTGGCGGTTCAGGAGCAGCGCGAGCCACAATCCGAGGATGAATTTGAGGATGCTCGCGACGATCGTGTAGAAAAGGGTGTTGAAGAGCGACAGGCGCGCCGTGGTGTCGCCGATCAGGAACTGGAAATTCTCGAGGCCGATCCACGCGCCGGAGCGGCCGATCTTGGCGTCGGTGAAGCCGAGCCAGGTCCCCAGGCCGAGCGGGTACGTCAGGAAAAGAAGGAGCAGAACACCCGCGGGCAGCATGAACAGCAGCCCGAGGGTGTTCCGGTTGTCGAAGAAGCTGCTTCTCAAGCTTTCCTACACCTTGTAGTAACGCTCGGCGCGCTTCTGCGCGCGCTCGATGGCCTCCTTCGGCGACTTATCGCCCGAGGCGGCTTCGGCGACCATGTCGACGACGATGAAGTCGGCGAGCGCGCCGGCGGACGCGTAGCCGAGCTTGCCCGCATAGCCCGCGGGGCGCAGCTGCTTGCACGCGTCGCGGTAAGGCGTGTGCTTCGGATCGACGGTCCAGATCGGGTTCTTCTCGTACGCGACAAGCGGCCCCGAGGTATAGCCGATGCCCGCCTGCAGCCACGCGCCGTACTGCTCCTCCTCCATCATGAAGCGGAGGAATTCCTTCGCCGCCTTCGGATACTTCGTGTACTTGAAGATCATCTGGTTCATGAAGAGATGGCAGGCGTTCGACACGCCGGCCGGCCCCGCCGGATAGCTCGCGTGGTTGATGTCGGTCTGCAGGGCGTTGATCTTCGGGTCCTTGGAGTTCTTCGAGGCGTAGTAGATCGAGATGCCGTTGTTGGTCACCGAGATCTGGCCGTCCAGGAACGCCTTGTTGTTGTTCGGATCGAGCCACGACAGCGTGCCGGGGATGAAGGTGCCGTAGAGCTCCTTCGCGTACTCGAGCGCTCGCAGCGTCTGCGGGCTGTTGAGGACCACGTTGTTCTTCGCGTCGACCATCTGGCCGCCGAACGTCCAGAGCAGCCAGTGGCACCAGGTATTGGCGTCGCCGGTGGCATGGCCGAGCGCGAAGCCGCCCGGCGTGCCCTTCTCCTTGAGCGCCTTCATCATCTTGAGGAAGCCGTCGGTGTCCTTCGGGAAGCTCGAGAACCCGGCCGCCTTCACCGCGCTCTCGCGATAGACGATCATGCTGCCGGTCGCGCCCAGGGGCACGCCGATCCAGCGCTTGCCGTCGGGCTTGAGATAGAGCTCGCAGGTCGGATACCAGCCGCCGTACTTCTTGCCGAGGTAGTTGCACACGTCGGTGACGTCCACCAGCTTCTCCGGGTAGAGGTTGGCGTCGTCGTAGGTGCCGAGGATGATGTCCGGGCCGGCGCCGGTGTTGGCCGCGACCGCGGCCTTCGGGCGCACGTCTTCCCAGCTCTCGCTGTCCACGCGCACCTCGATCCCGTACTTGGCGGTGAACGCCTGCACGTTCTTCATGTACTGGTCGATGTCGCCCTGCACGAAGCGGCTCCAGCGCAGCACGCGCAGC
>CAYOVM010000211.1:3927-5595 GCA_964407355.1 uncultured Enterobacteriaceae bacterium | reverse complement strand
GCGACCTTCCTGCTGAATCTCTCGAAGCGGCTGGTGCGGCGCGGCTACTCCGCCTCGGACTTCTACCTGCGCATGACGCGCGAGGAGATCGGCAGCTACCTCGGCCTGAAGCTCGAGACGGTGAGCCGCCTGTTCTCCAGGTTCCAGGACGAGGGGCTGATCGAAGTCGAGCAGAAGCACGTGCGCATCCTCGACATCGCCGGGCTCGAGCGCGTCCTCGCCGGCCGGGGAAACGGCTCATGAGCGCCGTTCGCCGAGCTTTTCAGATCCTGCTCAGCTTGCTGGCAATGGAAGAAGCGCCGGCTCGCGACGAGGCCGCGTATTGGATCGACTGGGGCCGGAGCTGACCTAGTAGAAACGCCAGCGGTTGCCGCCTGCGCGCTTCGCGGCGTACATCGCCGAATCTGCGTTGCCTAGAAGGTCGCGCTCGGTCGCACCGTCAAGCGGCCAGCTGCAGGCGCCGACGCTTACGCTCGAGCGCAGGAGATGATTCTCGAAGGGAACCGGGGCCGCGTTCGCCGCCACCACCTTCTCCAGCACCCCGGCGGCGTGCTCGCGCTCCGCGCCGGCCAGGATCAGCGCGAACTCGTCGCCGCCGATGCGAGCTACCGTGTCGGCGTCGCGCAGGCAGGCCCGGGCGCGCGCGCCGACGGCCTGCAGCACCGCGTCGCCGGCAAGGTGGCCGAAGCGGTTGTTCGTGTCCCGGAACCGGTCGAGATCGAGAATGGCGACGGCGAACGGCTCCTTGCGCCGGACCGCCTGGCGCAGGGCCTGCGCGAGGCGGTCGAGGAACAGGCCGCGGTTGGGCAGATCGGTCAGGCTGTCGTGCGTCGCCGCGTGCGCGAGCTTCTCCAGCTCGCGCGAGCGCAAGGTCGCGTCGCGCCCGAAGGAGGCGTAGTGGCTGATCCGCCGGTCGGAATCGAACAGCGGCCGGATGATCTTGTCCTCGAAGTAGGTCTCGCCGCTCTTCTTCCGGTTGATGAAGATCGCCTGGAAATCGCGCCCCGAGCCGATCGCCGTCCACAGCCCGCGATAGAAATCCGCCTCGTGCATGCCCGACTTGAGCAGCGCGGGCGTGAGCCCGACGAGCTCCGCGAGGCTGTAGCCGGTCAGCTTCTCGAACACGGGGTTCACGTGCTGGATCCGCGACTGCGGATCGGTGAGGATCACCGCGTCCGGGCAGCCGTCGACGTATTCGCGGTAGGCGACAGGATCGATGCCCATGGCGTAAAGCTACCCGCCGCGCACGGCGCGTGTTTGACCTCGGTCAATTCCCGCGGCGCGGGTTCGGCGAAGCTCCCGGATATCCCAAGGAGACGAGACATGCCTTTGACTACCGAGCAGACGAGCAAGCTGCGTATCGCCCTCGAGAAGCGCCGCTCGCAGCTCGCCGCCGAACTGCGCGGTGACGCGGCGCGCGCGCGCGCCGAGCCCTTCGGCGAGCTCGCCGGCGAGGCGCCCGACCGCGCCGACGAATCCGTGGCGGCGCTCATCGCCGACACCGACCAGGCCGAGCTCTCGCGCGATCTCGCGGAATTCCGCGCGGTCGAGGCGGCGCTGGCGCGGCTGGCTGCGGAGCGCTATGGGAGCTGCGTCGATTGCGGCATGGACATCGATTTTGCGCGCCTGCTCGCCGGCCCGGCTGTGTCGCGCTGCGCCGCCTGCCAG
>CAYOVM010000211.1:0-3827 GCA_964407355.1 uncultured Enterobacteriaceae bacterium | reverse complement strand
GAGCATGAGCTCAACGCCGGCGATCGCGACCGTCCTTGCCTGCCTCGCGGCTGCGGCGCTGTCCGGCTGCGCCGCGCTGCTGCCCGACTCCCGGGTCACCACCGAGGACTCGTGGAAGAGCTTCGACGAAGCGAAGGACGCGATCGAGCGCATCGTGCCCTACACCACCCGGCGCGCCGAGCTCGCCGCGGCGCGGATCGACCCCCACGCCAATCCGGCGATCACCATCCTGAGCTTCGCCGACATCGTGCAGCGTTTCGCGATCGGCTCGGCGGTCGACCCGAAGACCCTCGACGCCGGAATCCGCGACTGCCTCGCGGCCGGCAAGTCCTGCAGCGGCTATGCCATCAAGATCCACAGCGACCGGCGCAACCGCATCGGCAACTTCTGGCTCGACGTGCTCAACTTCCGGCGCGAGGTCGACATCACCGGCTGGACGTTCAACGCCCTCATCCTGCTGGTAGACGACACCGCGGTCTACACGGTCCACGGCGGCCAGCCCAAGATCCACGAGTTCGAGCTGAGCCGCAATCCGCTCGGGCCGTTCCAGGGATTCGGCGAGCGCATCGCGCCGACGCTGATCGGCTACTAGCCCGCGCCTGAAAGGATTCTGGCACCCTGATGCTTGCTATAGTACGCGCTCGCGATCCTGAAGGTCCTGCACGATGACGCTCGACTGGACGCACTTCACTCCCTGGGCATCGCTCGCCGGCGGCGTGCTTATCGGCATCGCCGCCGCGATGCTCCTCCTGCTGAGCGGCCGGGTGGCCGGCATCAGCGGGATCGTCGGCGGCTTGCTCCTTCCGAAGCCCGGCGACTTCGCCTGGCGCCTCGCCTTCGTCGGCGGACTGCTCGTTGCGCCCGCCGTGATGGTTTTGTTTTTCGGCAGGAATCCAATCCCGAGAATCGACGCCGGCTTCGGCACGCTCGTGATCGCGGGCCTGCTGGTCGGCGCGGGCACCAGCTACGGCTCCGGCTGCACGAGCGGGCACGGCGTGTGCGGGCTGTCGCGCCTGTCGCCGCGCTCGCTGGTCGCGACGGCGGCGTTCATGCTCGCCGGATTCGCGACCGTGTTCGTGATGCGGCACGTGCTCGCGTGAACGCGCTCGCCGCTTTCGCCGTATGAATACGCTCGCCGCGTTTACGTCAGGCCTGGTGTTCGGGCTGGGGCTGCTCCTCTCGGGCATGGCCGATCCCGGCAAGGTGAAAGGCTTCCTCGATCTCGCGGGCGCCTGGGACCCGTCGCTCGCCTTCGTGATGGCGGGCGCCATCCTCGTCGGCTTCTTCGCCTTCCGGTTCGCGGGCGGCCGGGCGAGGAGCTTTCTCGGCGGCGCCATCCAGCTGCCGACCCGGCGCGACATCGATCTGCGGCTTGTCGCCGGGAGCGCGGTGTTCGGCGTCGGCTGGGGGCTCGCGGGCTATTGTCCCGGCCCGGCGCTCGTGTCGCTCGGCGCGGGGCAGGACAAGGCCGTGGTATTCGTCGCCGCCATGCTGGCCGGCATGCTCATCTACACTGCGGTGGAGCGTTACCGGGACGCGTCCCGGAAAACCAGAAAGTACTGACGCGGCAAAAACGCATGCTCGGCCGCGAGCGCGTAGCCGGCCTTCTGCATCTCGGCCTTGACCCGCTCCGGAGCGATGCGCGCCTCCCGCGGCGGGCCGTCGGGCGAGTCGAGGCGAAAGTCGATGATCGCGACCCGGCCGCCCGGCTTGAGCGCCCTGCGCAGCTCGCGGAAGTAGCCCTCGCGTCCCTCCACGTGGTGATAGACGTCGACGAGGAGCGCCAGGTCCACCTTCGCCGGCAGACGCGGGCTCCCGGCGGCGGCGGCCACGGGCACGAGGTTCGCCAGGCCTTCGCGCTTCGCGCGCCCGGCAAGGTGCTTCACCATCGCGGGCTCGATGTCGACGGCGTAGACGCGGCCGCCTTTCAGCATGTTCGCGAGGCGCGCCGAAAAATAGCCGGTGCCCGCGCCGATGTCGGCGACCACCGCGTCCGGCGCGAGGCCGAGCGCCCGGATGACGTCGTGCGGTTTCTGCCACGCGTCGCGCTCGGGATCGTCGAAGACGTGCGACCACTTCTCCGCGTCGCCGAAGCTGTGCCGGTGCGTGCCTGGCGCAAGTCTCCCGCCTTCGCGCGGCGGCAAGCCGATGCGGTAGTGCGACTCGTTCAGATACTGCACGACCTGCCCGAGCTCTTCCTGCGTGAACTGGCGCTTCGTCTGCGCCGCCCAGCGCGCGACTGCGTCGCGCAGGTCCGCCATGTCCTTGATCTCGGTGCGCAGGCGGTCGTGCACGCGCTCGTAGTGGCAGCTGCCGCAATGGGTCTCATACAGCAGCTTGCCGCGCTCCGCGTCCTGCCCCTGCGCCGCGAACGAAATCGCGCCGCACACGAACGCCGCAATCCGCAGCACATTCAGCATTTCGTCATGTTACCGCCCCGGTGCGTCGCCGAGGAAGGCGGTGAAAGCGCTGGACGCGGCGGCGAACAGCCAGAACAGCAGGAAGCTGAGCGTGTACCAGGCGAGGCGGCTCGTCATGCCCAGGACCCCCGCCGCGATGTGCAGCTCGATCGGATCGAACAGCACCAGGAACGCCACCTCGGCAACGCCGGCGACGATGAACGACGGGAAAAGTATCGCGAGCGCTTTCTTCACGACGCCGCCTCCGGGTCCGCATCGAGCGGCCGCGCCGCGGGCCGCAAAAGCAGCCACAGGCCGGCGAGCCCGGCCACGGCGAGCCCGAGGTCCTGGAGCTGGCCGAACCGGATCACCGCGAGCGAGCCGGGCGCCGCCCACAGGATCGGGACCGCGAGCACGTAGCGCGGAAACGGCCGGCGCAGGAAGCACAGCACGCCGATCGTGAAGATCACCGTCGGACAGGGCGCGCCGAAGGTCGCCACCTCGGGATAGTTTCCGAGCCAGAGGGAAAGCACCGGATAGAGGCCGAGGCCGTAGCCGATGAGCAGCGTTCCCACGGTGGCGCGCGCGTCGCGCGGGATCTCGTAGCGCAGCCGCGTTCCGTAGACCCCGTTCAGCAGGAAGACGAGCGCGGCGCCGAAGAACGCGATCGCGAAGTACAGCGCCGCGCGGTCGATCTCGAGGAAGAACATCAGGTGGTAGACCAGGCCCATCCAGCCCCACAGGAACACGAGGATCACGTTGATCGCGCGCTCGTTCCCCGGCTTGCGCAGCGCGAGCAGCACGGCGACGGCGACGCCGAGCGCGGCGAGCACGAACTGCATCGGCCAGATCGCCTCGTTGTACTGGCGAAAGACGTCGAGGAACTCGAAGGCCGTGAAAGGCACGCGCACGCGGTCAGCTTCCGAGGAGCGCGCGCCGCTCCTCGAACTCCTTCGCGTCGATCTCGCCGCGCGCATAGCGCGCCCGCAGGATCTCCATGGCGTCGCCGCGCCCCGGAGGCCGCCGCATCCCGCCGTGCATCATGAAGCGCATCATCGCCACGCAGATGAAGATGAAGACGATCATCATCACCGGCCCGAAGAACCAGTGCATCGGCCAGTAGTCGGTCCACCACATGACTGCCTCCTTTCGGCAACGCCTCAAGATTGAGCGCGAGCGGGGATCGCGTATTGATCTGGATCAGATTCTGCCGTCCGCGGCGGCGCAGGATCGAGCCGAAGGAGAAATCACATGGACAACGCAGCGAAACACTACCTTTGCCCGATGCACCCCGAAGTGCGCCGGCAAGGCGCCGGGACGTGCCCGAAGTGCGGCATGGACCTGCTGCCCGAAGGCACGCGCTTCGGCATGCTCCGGCACATCTTCAGCAGCCCGCTCCACATCGCCATGGCCGTGGCGATGCTGATC
>CAYOVM010000210.1:0-5597 GCA_964407355.1 uncultured Enterobacteriaceae bacterium | reverse complement strand
GCTCGACCCGGCGGCGCTGTATCTCGAGGAAATCTTTACCGACCGGCGCGTCGGCACGATCCGCCGGCTGACGCCGGTGAAGAAGGACGGCGAGCGCGACAGCGCGCGCCCCGTGCTCTACGTGGGCGAGACGCAGGTGCTCACGCCGGCGGGCGCGCTGCCGATCGCCTTCGAGATCGGCGCCGGCTCGCTCGAGGAGGCGGCGCAGAAATTCGGCTCGCTCGCGAAGGAGGCGATCGAGCGCACAGTGAAGGAGCTGCAGGAGCTGCGCCGTCAGGCGGCCTCCTCGATCGTCGTGCCGCAGGGCCCGGTGCCCGGGGTCGGCGGCGCCGGCGGCAAGATCCAGATCCCGTAGCCGCAGGCCGGCCATTACAACCACCGGGACCGTCCGCGCCTGGATCGGGTCGGCTTCAAAAGTCGTCGTGCTGAGCGGCGCCGGCATCTCGACCGATTCCGGTATTCCCGACTTCCGCGGCCCGCAGGGCGTCTGGACGCGCAATCCGCTCGCGGAAAAGATGTCGAACATCCACTACTACATGGCGGACCCCGAGGTGCGGAAGGCCTCGTGGCAGAACCGCCTGTCGAGCCCGGCCTGGGGCGCGAAGCCCAACGCCGGGCACAAAGCCCTGGTTCATCTGGAGCGAGAAGGGAAGCTGCACGCGCTCATCACGCAGAACATCGACGAGCTGCATCAGCTCGCCGGAAACTCACCGGAGCGGGTGATCGAGGTGCACGGCACCATGCGCAAGTTCATCTGCATGGGCTGCGGCATGCGCGGGCCGATGCCGCTCGTGCTCGAGCGCGTGAAGGCGGGCGAAGAGGATCCGGCGTGCCGCGACTGCGGCGGGATCCTGAAGAGCGACACCATTTCCTTCGGCCAACAGCTCTTGCCGGAGGTGATCGATCGCGCGATGCGCGCGGCCGCGGAAGCGGACGTCTTCCTGGCGGTGGGGACGAGCCTGCAGGTCTATCCGGTCGCGGGCGCGGTCGACATCGCGCGCGCCGCCGGCGCGCGCATCGTCATCGTCAACGCGCAGCCGACGCCGTTCGATGCGATGGCGGACGCGGTGTTCCACGAGTCGATCAGCGAGATCCTGCCGGCGGTCATTTCAGGCCCAGGAAGCGCTTCGCGTTCGTCGAAGTGATCTTCGCCTCGACGGCGGGATCGAACCCGGCCTGCTCGAGCCGGCCGAGCGGATCGCTGTCGCCCAGACCGAACGGATAGTCGGAGCCGAGCACGATCTGGCTGTCGCCGAAAGTCTCGACCAGGAACCGGATCGCCGGCGGGCTGAAAACCAGCTCGTCGTAGTAGAAGCGCCTCGCGGTGACCTCGGGCGACTCGGAAAGCGATTCCTTCGCCTTCGGGATGCTTTTCCACGCGTGCACCAGCCGCGGCAGCAGGATCGACATGGCGCCGCCGCCATGGCTGAACGCGATGCGCAGCTTCGGATGGCGCGCGGCGATGCCGCCCGTGATCATCGAGGCCGCGGCGAGCGCGATGTCGCCCGGGAAGCAGACCGCCTGCTCCGCGAACGCGCCGACGATGCGCTCCTGGCCGGCGGGCCGCAGCGGGTGCACGAAGACCGCCGCGCCCATGCGCTCGGCGGCGGCGAAGAAGGGCTCGAAGCGCGGATCGCCGATGGAGGTGCCGTTCACGTGGCTCGCGATCTCCACGCCGGCCATCTTCAACTTCTCAACCACGAATTCCAGCTCCCGCAGCGCTGAATCGATGTCCTGCAGCGGCACCGCGCCGAGCCCGACGAAGCGCTCGGGAGCGCGGGCGATCATTTCCGCGATCTGCTCGTTCAGGTAGCGGATCAGCGCCCGCGCGTCTTCGAGCGGCAGCCAGTATGAGAGCAGCTCCGGCATCGGCGAGAGCGCCTGCCTCGAGATGCGCATGCGGCCCATGTCGTCTATGCGCCGCGGCACGCTCCAGCCGCCGTCCGCGACCGTGCGGTAGACCTTTCCGGAGATCATCACGTGCCGGTGGCAGGCGTGCGCCGGCGCCATCGACGGCCACGGCACGTCCTTTCCCTTGCCGGCGTAGGCCGGAAAGTTCTCCGGGACGATGTGCGTATGGACGTCGATGCAGTCGCTCATGGGGCCCCGATTATCGCCGGAACGAAATCAGGGACAGACCACGATTAACGACGGCTTCGCCGCCGAATGCGAAACAGGGCAGCCACGGAAAACGTGGTCTGTCCCTGATTTAGCCTGGGTGCTAGCTGGCCGGAGGCGGCGGGGGAGGCGTGCCGGCGGGCGGAGGAGGAGGCGTGCCCGGCGGTGGCGGCGGTATACCGGCAGGCCGCTGGGATGCGGCCGGCCGCGGCGTGCGGTCGTAGCGTCCGGCCACGGGGATCTGATGGCCCTTGGCGTACATGCACTGCTGGTAACCCATATCGTAGCGCTGCTGCAGGGTGCGGCCGGTCTGGCCCGCGGCACCCGTGCCGGCGAGCGCGCCGCCGGCGGTGCCCACACCGGCCCCCGCGACCGCGCCGCGGCTGCCGCCCAGGGCGGCGCCCGCGACGGTGCCTATCGCGGCGCCCACCACCGCGCTCTTCACGCCGCTATCGGTCGCGGCCTGGTCGGGGGTGGCGCCGCCGATCTGGGACGAGGCGTACTGGCGGCACTCGTAATCATCGAAGCGGAACTGGTCGAAGCTCTTGCCGCTGCCGGGGAGCACCATCACGCTCGGGCTGTCCGGAGGCGTTGAGGCGCAGCCCGCAAGGATCGCGGCAGGCAGCAGCAGGAGGTAGAACGGTTTCTTCATGTCTCAGTTTTGCGGCGCGGGCGCGACCTTTTGCCAGCCGCCCGGGCACTCTTTCACATACGGGTAATACCCCCGTGTTGCGGCGCAGTAGTACCAATAGCTTTGCGCCTCCGGCGCGGGCGCGTCGCGCTCCACGTAGACCTGTGGAGGGCTTTGCACGACAACCGGCGCAGCGTAATAGGGGGCGGGATAGTACGCGGGGTAGTAGTACGGCCAGGGACCCCAATACGCTGGCCCGCCTATGTGGAAGCCAAAGGTAACTCGCCCGCGGCCGTGCGCCAGCGCGGATTCGCTGATCGACGCGCCGAGAAGGACCGCCCCCAGCGCCAGCCCTACAGTCAACTTCGACGGTTTCATGCCGGTCTCCGATTTCTTGGACACCAGACTACCCCGGTAAATCCATTAGAGGCGTAACCGATTGTTACAGCAGGTTTCCGCGGAGACCTTACTTTGGCTGCGGCACGATTCTCAGGTAAGGCTTCGGCGACTTCCAGCCCGCGGGATACTGCTTCTTCGCGTCATCGTCGCTGACCGAGCCGGCGATTATCACCTCCTGGCCCTGCTTCCAGTTGGCCGGGGTCGCGACCTTGTGCTTCGAGGTGAGCTGCAGCGAATCGACGATGCGCAGGATTTCGTCGAAATTGCGCCCGGTGGTCATCGGGTAGAACAGCATCAGCTTGATCTTCTTGTCGGGGCCGATCACGAACACCGTGCGCACGGTCGCGTTGTTGGCCGCGGTGCGCTTGCCCTCGCCCGACTCGGAAGCCGGCAGCATGTCGTAGAGCTTCGCCACCTTCAGATCGCTGTCGCCGATCATGGGGTAGTTCACCGCGGCGCCCTGGGTCTCCTCGATGTCCTTCGCCCAGCGCTGGTGGTCGTCCACCGGGTCGGCGGACAGGCCGATGATTTTGGTGTTGCGCTTGTCGAACTCGGGCTTCATCCGGGCCATGGTGCCGAGCTCCGTGGTGCACACCGGGGTGAAGTCCTTCGGGTGCGAAAACAGGATCGCCCACTTGTCGCCGATCCATTTATGGAAGTCGATCGGCCCTTCGGTGGTCTGGGCCTGGAAATTGGGTGCTTCGTCGCCGATGCGCAGGGCCATTGGGGATCTCCGGAATAAGGGGACACTTCGGGAAGAACCGCAAATGCTACGCCCGTGCCGACCCTTTTCGCTACCCGGGTTTTCGGGGCGGGGGCTTTGGAGTACAGTTAGGCGGAAATTTGTTTGGGGCCCAAACAATGCGCCGGAACGTCCATCACTCCCTGACCGTGAACGGCGAGCCGGTCGAGGCCTCGTTCGCCCCTTACAAGACCCTGCTCGAAGTGCTGCGCGAGGACCTCGCGCTGACCGGGACCAAGCACGGCTGCGAGCTGGGCGAGTGCGGCGCCTGCGCGGTGCTGGTGGACGGCGAGCCGCAGCTTTCCTGCCTGGTGCTTGCGATCGAGTGCGAGGGCCGCTCGATCGAGACCGTGGAGGGGCTGGGCCGGGGCGCCGCACTGCATCCATTGCAGACCGCGTTCGCCGACCTCGGCGCGGCGCAGTGCGGCTACTGCACCCCCGGCATTCTGATGACGGCCAAGGCGCTCCTCGAGAAGGAACACAATCCCTCGCGGGAACGGATCAAGGAAGCGATCTCCGGAAACCTCTGCCGCTGCACCGGCTATCAGCAGATCTTCGAGGCGATCGAAGAGGCGGCCCGGGTTCTCGGCCAGGAGAAACAGACATGAAAAGAATCAGGCCATGAAAGTCCTCGGCAAGCCGCGCCGTCGCGTCGACGGCCGCTCGAAGGTCACCGGCCAGACGCGCTTCGCCGACGACATCGTCCTGCCGCGCATGCTGCACGCGAAGCTCCTGCGTTCGAGGCATGCGCACGCAAGAATAGTTTCGATGGACGTTTCGAAAGCAGCTTCTTTTCCCGGAGTGCATCTTGTGCTCACCGGGAAGGACTTCCCCATGACGTTCGGGATCCTTCCCGTCACCCAGGACGAATACCCCCTCGCGCCCGAGCACGTGCGCTACGTGGGCGACCCTATCGCGGCGGTAGTCGCGAGGGATGAGCAAACCGCGACCGAGGCATTGGATCTCATCGAGGTGAAATACGAAGTCCTGAAGACGATCTCGAATCCGGAAGAAGCGCTGGAAAATCCCGAGCCGCGCATTCACGCCTACAGCGAGCTTGGCAACATCCATCGCCTGCAGGCCTTCGAGTTCGCGGGCGCCGAAGGCGCGGTGGAGGAGGCGATCTCGAAATCGGACCACGTCTTCGAGGATGTTTTCTTCTACGAAGGCAACACGCACCTGCCGATCGAGCAGCATGCGTCGGTCGCGCAGCTCGACGGCGAAGGCAAGCTCACGCTCTGGTCGTCGACGCAGGTCCCGCACTACGTGCACCGCAGCCTCGCGCGCGTGCTGCAGATGCCGGCGTCCCACATCCGCGTGGTCGCCTGCCCGAACGGCGGCGGCTTCGGCGGCAAGTGCGACGTCTGCAATCACGAGATGGTGGTCGCCAAGGCGGCGCTGATGCTGGGCCGCCCGGTGAAGATCTGCCTCAACCGCGAGGAGGTCTTCTACATGCACCGCGGCCGCCACCCGGTGCTGATGAAGTTCAGGACCGGCGTCAGCAAGGAGGGCAAGCTCAGCGGCATGCACCTGCAGACGCTGGTCGACGGCGGCGCCTACGGCTCGTACGGCGTGGCTAGCACCTTCTACACCGGCGCGCTGCAGACCGTCACCTATGAATTGCCGCGCTACAAGTTCGACGCGGCGCGCGTCTTCACCAACAAGCCGCCCTGCGGCCCCAAGCGCGGCCACGGCACGCCGCAGCCG
>CAYOVM010000209.1:0-5647 GCA_964407355.1 uncultured Enterobacteriaceae bacterium | reverse complement strand
CCGAGTAGGGCTTGCGGCGCACCTGCTCGGTGAGCTGGCCGCCTTCCTCGTAGCCGACGTAGCCCGGCGGCGCGCCGATGAGGCGCGACACCGAATGCTTCTCCATGTACTCCGACATGTCGATGCGGATGAGATGGTCCTCCGCGTCGAACAGGAACGCCGCGAGCGCCTTGCACAGCTCGGTCTTGCCCACGCCGGTCGGCCCCAGGAAGAGGAAGCTGCCGTAAGGCCGGTTGGGGTCGGCGAGGCCGGAGCGCGAGCGCCGGATGGCGTCGGACACCAGGCGCACCGCCTCGTCCTGCCCGACCACGCGCTTGTGCAGCTCGTCTTCCATCCGGATCAGCTTCTCGCGCTCGCCGGACATCATCTTCGAGACCGGGATGCCGGTCATGCGCGACACCACCTCGGCGATCTCCTCCGCGCCGACCTGGGTGCGCAGCAGCTTGGGCTTTTGCAGCTCGGGCTGCTTCTTTTCCGCCTGCTTCAGCTGGTTCTCGAGCTGCGGAAGCTTGCCGTATTGCAGCTCGGCGAGCTTGTCGTACTGGCCTTTGCGCTGCAGCTCGGCCATCTCGTGGCGGATCTTCTCGATCTCTTCCTTGATGTGCTGGGTACCCTGCACCGCCGCCTTCTCGGCCTTCCATTCCTCCTCGAGGTCGGAATATTCCTTCTCGAGCCTTTGTATTTCGCTCTCGATCAGGGAAAGCCGCTTCTGCGAAGCTTCATCCTTTTCCTTGCGGACCGCCTCGCGTTCGATTCTGAGCTGGATCAGGCGCCGCTCGAGCCGGTCCATCGACTCGGGCTTGGAGTCGATCTCCATCTTGATGCGCGCCGCCGCCTCGTCGATGAGGTCGATCGCCTTGTCGGGCAGGAAACGATCCGTGATATATCGCTGCGACAGCTCGGCCGCGGCGACGATCGCCGGATCGGTGATCTCCACGCCGTGGTGCAGCTCGTAGCGCTCCTGCAGCCCGCGCAGGATGGCGATGGTCGCCTCGACGCTCGGCTCGCCGACCAGGACCTTCTGGAAGCGCCGCTCGAGCGCGGCGTCTTTCTCCACATATTTGCGGTACTCGTCGAGCGTGGTGGCGCCGATGCAATGCAGCTCGCCCCGCGCGAGCGCGGGCTTCAGCATGTTGCCGGCGTCGATCGCGCCCTCGGCCTTGCCGGCGCCGACCATGGTGTGCAGCTCGTCGATGAAGATGATGGTGCTGCCCTCGTCCTTCGCGAGCTCTTTCAGGACGCTTTTCAGCCGCTCCTCGAACTCGCCGCGGTACTTCGCGCCGGCGAGCAGCGACGCCATGTCGAGCACCAGCAGGCGCTTGTTCTTCAGGCTCTCGGGAACCTCGCCGTTGACGATCCTCTGCGCCAGGCCCTCGACGATCGCGGTCTTGCCCACGCCGGGCTCCCCGATCAGCACCGGGTTGTTCTTGGTGCGCCGCTGCAGGATCTGGATGCAGCGGCGGATCTCGTCGTCCCGGCCGATCACCGGATCGAGCTTGCCCTCGCGCGCGCGCTCCGTGAGATCCAGGGTGTACTTGGTCAGTGCCTGCCTCTGGCCCTCATCCGCCTGCCCGGTCACGTTTTCGCCTCCACGCACCTCCTCGATGGCTTTCTCGAGCGCGGCCTTCGTGACTCCGGCCTGCTTCAGCAAACGGCCGACATTTCCCTTGTCCGCGGCCGCGGCCAGGAGAAAGAGCTCCGAAGCGATGTACTGGTCGCCGCGCTTCTGCGCTTCCTTGTCGGCCACGTTCAGGAGCTGGGAGAGGTCGCGCCCCATGAGCACCTCGCCGGGGGTGCCCTCCACGACGGGCAGGCGGGAGATCGCCTCCGACAGGCTCTTCTTGAGCGCGTTCGGATTGCCGCCGGCCTTGGCTATCAGCCCGGCGACGCCGCCGTCCTCCTGGTTGAGCAGGGCAAGCAGCAGGTGCTCGGGCTCGATGTACTGCTGGTCCCGGCCGAGCGCCAGGCTTTGCGCCTCGGCGAGCGCCTCCTGCAGCTTGGTGGTGAACTTGTCGAATCGCATGGGTTTGATCCGTATGGTCTTTTATCGCAATCGCGCACCGTTCAGGTGGGGACGCGCGCACTATATTCAAGGCGTCTGTTTCTTGCTTTGATTCTGCGCAATCCAACCCCACATTACCGAGCAATGGAACGGCGCACCCAGTTCAACCTCGGCTACCTGCTCTTCGCCCTCGTCGCGATCCTCGCCCTGCAGCAATGGTGGCAGCAGGCGCAGAAGGTCGAGGTGCTGCCGTACAGCGAGTTCGAGAAGCTGCTCGCCGAGCACAAGATCGAGGAGGTGGTGATCTCCGACCAGCGGATCACCGGCAAATTCAAGGAGAAGGAAGGCGGCAAGAGCATCGCCGTCGCCAACCTGGTGCCGCCCGATCTGGCCGACCGGCTCTCCAAGTACGACGTGAAGTACACCCGCGTCTACGAGAGCACCGTGTTTCGCGACCTGCTTTCGTGGATCCTGCCGGCGCTGATCTTCTTCGGCCTGTGGTACTTCCTCGCGCGGCGCATGGCCAACCAGGCGGGCGGCCTGGGCGGCGGCTTCATGAGCATCGGCAAGAGCCGCGCCAAGATCTACGTGGAGAAGAAGACCGGCGTCACCTTCGCCGACGTGGCGGGCGTGGACGAGGCGAAGCAGGAGCTGCAGGAAGTGGTCGAGTTCCTCAAGGACCCGAAGAAGTACGGCCGCCTGGGGGCGCGCGTGCCGAAAGGCGTGCTGCTCGTCGGGCCTCCCGGCACGGGGAAGACCCTCCTCGCGCGCGCGGTGGCCGGCGAGGCCGGCGTGTCGTTCTTCTCCATCTCGGGCTCGGAGTTCGTCGAGATGTTCGTCGGCGTCGGCGCCGCGAGAGTAAGGGATCTGTTCGAGCAGGCGCGGCAGAAGGCGCCGGCGATCATCTTCATCGACGAGCTCGACGCGCTCGGCCGGGCGCGCGGCGCCGGCGGCTTCGGCGGGCACGACGAGAAGGAGCAGACGCTCAACCAGCTGCTGGTCGAGCTCGACGGCTTCGACGCGAGCACCGGCCTCGTGCTCCTCGCCGCGACGAACCGCCCCGAGATCCTCGATCCCGCGCTGCTGCGGGCCGGGCGCTTCGACCGCGTGGTGCTGGTGGACCGGCCGGAGAAGTCCGGCCGCCTGCAGATCCTCAAGGTGCATTCGAAGAAAGTGCGCCTCGCCCCCGACGTGGACCTGGAGAAGATCGCCGCCCTCACGCCCGGCTTCTCAGGCGCGGACCTCGCCAACCTCGTCAACGAGGCGGCGCTTCTCGCCACGCGCCGGGGCGCGGACGCCGTCGCGCTGGAAGATTTCACCCACGCCATCGAGCGCATGGTCGCCGGCCTCGAGAAGAAGAGCCGGGTGCTGAACGAGACCGAGCGCCGCGTCGTCGCGCACCACGAGATGGGCCACGCGATGGTCGCCATGGCGCTCGCCGGCACCGACCCGGTCCACAAGATCTCGATCATCCCGCGCGGCGTCGGCGCGCTCGGCTACACCATCCAGCGCCCGACCGAGGACCGCTTCCTGATGACCCGCGGCGAGCTCGAGAACAAGATGGCCGTGCTGCTGGGCGGCCGCGCGGCGGAAGAGGTCGTGTTCCAGCACCTCTCGACCGGTGCCGCCAACGATCTCGCCAAGGTGACCGAGATCGCGCGCAGCATGGTGATGCGCTACGCCATGGTGACGGCGCTCGGCCATGTCGCCTATGAAGAGGAGCCGGCGCCTTTCATGAACGGCAACCTGCTCCAGAAGAACCGCGAATACAGCGAGCAGACGGCGCGCGAGATCGACGTCGCGGTGCGCGGCATCGTCGACGCGGTCTACGAGAAGACGAAGGCCATCCTCGTGCGCGAGCGCTCGCTGCTCGAGCGCTGGGCGCAGCGGCTGCTCGAGCGCGAGACGCTGGCCGAGGACGAGCTCGGCGAGCTGAAGGCTTCGCTACGGCCGGCCGGGGCCGGGGCCTGAGCGCTCGAGCGCGCTGCGGCGCTCCGGGTCGTCTTCCATGCCGTCGTAGACGATGGCCTCGAAGCTGCCTTCGTAGGAGACCACTTTCGCGGGATTGCCCATGACGACCCCGCGCGGCGGCACCGAGCGGGTGACGAACGACCCCGGGCAGATCATCGCGTCGTCGCCGATGGTGATCTTGCCGACGACGATGGAATGCGCGCCGATGAAGACGCGGTTGCCGATGGTCGGCATGCCCCATTCGTCGCCCTTGCCGGCGCCGCCGATGGTGACGCTCTGCTCGATGGTGCAGTTCTCGCCGATCGGCCCGTGGCTCAGGATGATGCCGCCGAAGCGCGGGATGTAGAACCCGCCGCCGATCTCGCAGTCCCTCGGAACGCAGATCCCCGCCACGATCTCGATCCCCTTCTGCAGCGCGCCGCCCGCGGTCCGCGCGATTGTGCGCGCTATGCCCTCGGGAAGCCATTCCACCAGCGCGTGCGTGGTGCGGTAGACCATGCTCGCCCAGAAGCCCTGGGCGAGGAAGATCGTCCCCAGAGCGGATTCTCCCGCCGCGCGATAGCGCCGATAGTCCTGGTGCAGCAGCCGGGCCCATCGCGGGAACCGGAGCCGCAAAGCGGGGCGCTGGATCGATGGCCCGGCCCTGCCGGTGTCGGTGCCGCGCACCGCACGACCCTGCGAAGTCATGTCACGCGGCCGGCTTGGTCTTGGCGAAGATCGCGCGGATTTCGCCGGCCTCGTCGAGGCAGGTCTCGACCGCGGAGAACGCCGGGTTCTTCTCGAGCTGGCGCGCGGTCAGCGCGCCCTGCCCGAGCCCCACCTCGAAGCCGAGCCACGAGCCGGGTTTCAGGAACCGCGGCGCGTTCTTCAGCAGCTTCATCACGATCGAGACGCCGTAGACCCCGCCGTTGAACGCCGCCTCGGGCTCGAAGCCCGAGATCTCGGGGTGCATCTGCTTCACCTTCGAGGCCGAGATGTAAGGCGGGTTGCAGCTCAGGAAATCGCACTTGCCCAGGAACTCGGCATTGTCGAAGGGCTCGAGAAGGTCGCCCTGGCGGAATTCGACGCGGCCCCGCATGTTCGACTGCGGGTCCGACTGCGGGTCGCGCTGCGAGCTCAGGTGCTCGAGGTTGCGCCGGGCGAGATCCACCGCCGCTTCCGAAAGATCGGACGCATGGACGCGCGCGCCCGGCTCGTAGTGCGCGTATGCCAGCGCCAGGTTGCCGCTCCCCGTGCATACATCGATCACGGTGAGCGCGCCGCGCGTCTGCGCGAGGCAATGCAGCTTCGCGAGCGCCGCGCGCCCAAGGATCTCGGTTTCCTTGCGCGGGATCAGCGCATCGGGACCGGCGAGGAGCTCCAGGCCGAGAAAATTCTGCCGCCGGGTAAGGTGGGCGAGAGGCACGCCGGACTTCTTGCGCGCGAGCAGCTCGGCCAGGCGCGCCGCGGCCGCCGCATCGAGCGGCGCGAGGCCGTCGCGGACCGCGCGCTGCGCCGAGACCGGCGCGCCCGCGGCGGTGCGCCACAGCGCGCAGAGCAGCCGCTCGGGCGTCTCTTCGGGCTTGTCGGGGAGCGGCACCCAGAACTGCCGGACCTCCTCGAGGAGGCCGTCGAATGCCGTGCGGGGGTCGAGCCCCGCTTCTCTTTCGATGATCGAGCAGTCCAAAGGGAGCG
>CAYOVM010000208.1:0-5652 GCA_964407355.1 uncultured Enterobacteriaceae bacterium | reverse complement strand
TCGCCGATCCCGCGCGCATCGATGTGCGCGGCGCGCTCGAGTGCGGCCGCGACGTGTCGATCGACGTGAACTGTATTTTCGAGGGCAAGGTGCTTCTGGGCGACCGGGTGCGCATCGGACCCAATTGCGTGCTGCGCAACGTCTCGATCGGCGCCGGCACCGAGGTTTTCGCGTTCAGCCATCTCGACAACGCCGAAGTCGGCGCGAACTGCCGGCTCGGCCCGTACGCACGGCTGCGTCCCGGCTCGAGCCTCGCCGAGGACGTGCACATCGGCAATTTCGTCGAGGTGAAGGCGAGCCGCATCGGCGCCGGCTCGAAGGCGAACCACCTCACCTACATCGGCGACTCGGAGATCGGCTCGCGCGTGAACGTCGGCGCGGGAACCATCACCTGCAACTACGACGGCGTCGCGAAGCACCGCACGGTGATCGAGGACGAGTGCTTCATCGGCTCGGACGCGACCCTGGTGGCGCCGGTGCGCATCGCGCGCGGCTCCTATATCGGCGCGGGCTCGACGATCAACAAGGACACCCCCGCCGGCCAGCTCACCGTGGCGCGCTCGAGGCAGGTGTCGATCCCGGCCTGGAAGCCGCCGAAGAAGAAAGGCTAGCGACATGTGCGGCATCGTCGGCGCCGCGGCGCGCCGCGACATCGTTCCGGTCCTGGTCGAGGGCCTGCGGCGGCTCGAGTACCGCGGCTACGACTCGTGCGGGATCGCCGTGGCGGAGAAGGATCTTATCGCTCGCGTGGTGAGCGTTGCACGCGTCGCCGACCTGGTCTCCCGGATCAAGGAAAGGAAAATGGAAGCGGTGACGGGCATCGCCCATACGCGCTGGGCGACGCACGGCGCGCCGGCGACCGAGAACGCGCACCCGATCCTCTCGCGGGGCGAGATCGCGCTGGTGCACAACGGCATCATCGAGAATCATGACGAGCTGCGCGCGGAGCTGACGGGGAAGGGCTACCGCTTCGAGGGACAGACCGATACCGAGGTGGTCGCGCATCTGGTGCACAGCCTCTACGGCGGCGATCTCTTCGAGGCGGTGCGTCAGGCGGTGAAGCGCCTCACCGGCGCGTATGCCATCGCCGTCGTGGCGAAGGCCGAGCCGGGCCGGGTGGTCGGCGCGCGCGACGGCATGCCGCTCGTCGTCGGTGTGGCCGACAACGAATACTTTCTCGCTTCCGATGCGCTTGCGCTCGCCGGCACGACCGAGCGCATCGCCTATCTCGAGGACGGCGACGTCGTCGCGATCACCGACCGGGACTGGCGCGTGGTCGGCCGCGATGGCCGGGTCGCGACGCGCGAGGCGCGGGTCGTCAAGGCGACCGGGGCGGCGGCCGATCTCGGCCCGTACCGCCATTTCATGCAGAAGGAGATTTTCGAGCAGCCGCGCGCGGTGGCCGACACGCTCGAGAGCGTCGGCTCGATCTCCCCGGAGCTTTTCGGCGCCGACGCGGCCGGCGTCCTGCAGGGCGTGGATTCGGTGCTGATCCTCGCCTGCGGCACGAGCTACTACTCGGGACTGGTGGCCAAGGAATGGATCGAGGGGCTCGCCGGCGTCCCGTGCAACGTCGAGATCGCGAGCGAATACCGCTACCGCCGCAGTGTGCCGAATGCACGCGCGCTGGTCGTCGTGGTGTCGCAGTCGGGCGAGACCGCGGACACTCTGGCGGCCCTGAAGCACGCGCAGGGACTCGGCCACGAAAAAACGCTCGGGATCTGCAACGTCGCCACCAGCGCGATGCTGCGCTCGACGCGGCTCGCGTTCCTCACTCATGCCGGCGTCGAGATCGGCGTCGCCTCGACGAAGGCGTTCACGACGCAGCTTACCGCCCTCTTTCTTCTCGCCCTCGTGCTGGCGAAAGGGCGCGGGCGTCTCGGCGCGCAGGAGGAAGAACGTCTTGTAAAGAGCCTTCGGCATCTTCCGAGCGCGCTGGGAACGATCCTCGCCCTCGAGCCGCAGATCATCGCCTGGTCGGAGCGCTTCGCGAAGAAGGAGCACGCCCTCTTCCTCGGGCGCGGCCTGCACTATCCGATCGCGCTCGAGGGCGCGCTGAAGCTGAAGGAGATCTCGTACATCCACGCCGAGGCCTATCCGGCGGGCGAGCTCAAGCACGGGCCGCTCGCCCTCGTCACGAGCGAGATGCCGGTGGTCACGGTGGCGCCGAACGACGCGCTGCTCGAGAAGCTCAAGTCGAACATGCAGGAGGTGCGCGCCCGCGGCGGCGAGCTGTACGTGTTCGCCGACGCCGGCACCCGCATCGCGCCGGCGCCGGGAATCAACGTCGTGCGGCTTCCCGAGCACTACGGCCTGCTCTCGCCGATCCTGCACGTGGTGCCGCTGCAGCTGCTCGCCTACCACACGGCGCTCGCGCGCGGCTCGGACGTCGACAAGCCGCGCAATCTCGCCAAGTCGGTCACAGTCGAATGATCTTCAGGTCCCGCCGTACGCGGCTTGCACCGTGATCGGCGGGTGACTGCAGATGAGGTATGACGCGGTAGTCGTAGGCGCCGGCCACAACGGCCTCACCTGCGCCTGCTATCTCGCAAGAGCGGGGCTCAAGGTGAAGATGCTGGAGCGCCGCGCGGTCGTGGGCGGCGCCGCCGTCACCGAGGAATTCCATCCCGGCTTTCGCAACTCCGTCGCCGCCTATACGGTGAGCCTGCTGCAGCCGAAGGTGATCCGCGACCTGCGCCTCGCCGAGCACGGCCTGCGCATCGTCGAGCGGCCGTTCGCGAATTTTCTGCCGCTCGAAAACGGCTACCTGAAGGTGGGCGGCGGACTCGAAGCGACGCAGCGCGAAGTCGCGAAGTTCTCGCCCCGCGACGCGGAGCGCCTGCCTGATTACTACGCCGCGATCGAAAGAACGGCGGGCTTTTTAAGGGAATTGATCCTGGAATGCCCGCCCAATGTCGGCGGCGGACTTCTCGACCTCCTCAGGGCATGGAAGGCGGGAAAGCTCGCGAAGAAGCTCGACATGGAGGGCCGGCGCGACCTGCTTGCGTTCTTCACGCGCTCGGCGGGCGAGCTCATGGACGACTGGTTCGAGTCCGACGGCATCAAGGCGGCGTTCGGCTTCGACGCGGTGGTCGGCAACTACGCGAGCCCTTATCACCCCAACACGGCCTACGTGCTCCTGCACCACGTCTTCGGCGAGGTGAACGGCAAGCGCGGCGCCTGGGGCCACGCCATCGGCGGCATGGGCGCGATCAGCGAAGCCCTCGCCGCCGAAGCGCGCCGCCTCGGCGTCGAGATCGAATGCAATGCCGCGGTGAGCCGCGTATCCGCAGGAAAGGTCTTCCTGGCGGATGGCGCCGAGCTCGCCGCGCGCGCCGTCATTGCCAATGTGAATCCGAAGCTTCTGTACTTGAATCTGATAGACAGAAAAGAACTGCCAGTCGAGTTCGTCGCACGAATGGAGCGCTATAAATGCGGCTCCGGGACCTTCCGCATGAACGTCGCGATGTCGCGGCTGCCGCGCTTCAGGTGCCTGCCGGACGACGGCCCGCACCATGCGTCGGGGATCATCATGGCGCCCTCGCTCAGGTACATGGACCGGGCTTACAACGATGCCCGCGAGCACGGTATGTCGCGCGCGCCCATCGTGGAGATGGTGATCTCGAGCATGCTGGATACGACCCTTGTGGCCCCGGCCCACGCGGCGAAGGGAGCGCACGTCGCAAGCCTTTTCTGCCAGCACTTTTCCCCGGACCTCGATTGGGTTTCCGGAAAAAAAGAAGCGATAGAAAAAATCTTCGGCGTGGTCGAATCCCATGCGCCGGGCTTCAAGGAGAGCGTGATCGGCTACTCCGCGCTTTCGCCGGCGGATCTCGAGCGCGAGTTCGGCCTCATCGGCGGCGACATCTTCCACGGCGCCCTTACGCTCGATCAGCTCTGGTCGGCGCGCCCGCTGCTGGGCTACGCCGACTACCGCGGGCCGATCGAGGGACTATATCTCTGTGGCGCGGGCGCGCATCCGGGCGGCGGCGTGACCGGGGCGCCCGGGCACAACTGCGCGCGCGAGGTACTGCGTGACTTCGGCAAAAGGCTCAGAGGGTAAAGAGGCAATGAGGAGGCGTAAACTGGGCGCGGAAGAGGTGAACGCATGAGCATTTACCTGCAGGCCAAGCCGCGCGCGGCGCGCGAGCTGCCGATGACCGACGCGGAGCGCGAGGCGCGGATCCAGCTTGCCGCCTGCTACCGCGTGTTCGACATGCTCGGCTGGACCGAGATGATCTTCAACCACATCACGCTGCGCGTACCCGGTCCGGAGCGGCACTTCCTCATCAATCCCTTCGGCCTGCACTACCGTGAAGTCACCGCGTCGAACCTTCTGCTCATCGACCTCGACGGGCAGCCGGTGCGGCCCTCGGAATGGCCGGTGAACCGCGCGGGCTTTGTAATCCACAGCGCGATCCACGAAGGCATTCCGGGCGCGCACTGCGTCATGCATACGCACACGACGACCGGCACCGCGGTGGCGAGCCTGAAAGCGGGACTGTCGCACGACACGTTCTACGGCGCCATGCTGCACGGCCACGTCGCGTACCACGACTTCGAGGGCATCAGCGTCGACCCGGCCGAGAAGGCGCGGCTGGTGCGCGACATCGGCGACAAGCCGGTGGTGATCCTGCGCAACCACGGGCTGCTCACCTGGGGCGGCGACCTGCCCGAGGCCTTCCTCAGGCTGTGGACGCTGCAGCGCGCCTGCGACGTGCAGCTCGCCGCCGGCGCGGGCGGCGCGCTCAACCCGATCCGCCCGGAGGTGTTCGAGCAGGCGGTCCGCGAAGGCGGCCCGGCGGAAAAGCGGACCTGCGACGACGTCTTCGCCGCCATGGTCCGGCTGGTGGACGCCAGGGACCCTTCGTACAAGCAGTAAGGTCTTTGACGTTTACGTAAGCGTTAACTACCCTAGCGGGCTGCGATGACCGACCTCTCGGATTCCGGCAAGCTCGTCTACAAGGCGAAGCACAAGATCCGCCTCGTCACCGCGGCGAGCCTGTTCGACGGCCACGACGCGTCCATCAACATCATGCGGCGCATCCTGCAGGCCTCCGGCGCCGAGGTGATCCATCTCGGCCACAACCGCTCGGTCGAGGAGATCGTGACCGCGGTGCTGCAGGAGGATGCGCAGGGCGTCGCCGTCTCTTCGTACCAGGGCGGCCACGTCGAGTTCTTCAAATACATGATCGACCTGCTTCGGGACGGGAAAAATGCGCGGGCGGGCGCTCGCGTCAAGGTGTTCGGCGGCGGCGGCGGCGTGATCGTGCCGGCCGAGATCAAGGAGCTCGAGGCGTACGGCGTCACGCGGATCTATTCGCCGGAGGACGGCCAGCGCATGGGCCTGCAGGGCATGATCAACGACATGCTCGCGCGCTGCGATTTCGATCCCGCGCAGGGAGAGCCGAAGGATCTCGCGCAGGTTATTACCGCTTTTGAATTAAATGTCTTGAATGAAAGTAGAAAACAGGAAATTCGAGAAAAAGCGAAAAGCGCCGCTGTCCCGGTTCTCGGCGTCACCGGCACGGGCGGCGCGGGCAAGAGCTCGCTCACAGACGAGCTGGTGCGCCGCTTTCGCCTGGACCAGCAGGATGCGCTGAGGATCGCGATCCTCTCCGTCGATCCGACGCGCCGCAAGACCGGCGGCGC
>CAYOVM010000207.1:0-5679 GCA_964407355.1 uncultured Enterobacteriaceae bacterium | reverse complement strand
ATCATGGGCTGCGCCACGCCCGAGGGGGCGACCGGCGGCAACATCGCGCGCCAGATCGCGATCCGCGCCGGCATGCCGGTGACGGTCTCCGGCATGACGGTGAACCGCTTTTGCTCCTCCGGCCTGCAGACGATCGCGCTCGCCGCGCAGCGGGTGCTCGCCGGCGAGGCGGAGATCTTCGTCGCGGGCGGCGTCGAGTCGATCTCCTGCGTGCAGAACGAGGCGAACAAGCACATGGCGCAGGAGGACTGGCTGAAGGAGCACAAGCCCGAGATCTACTGGCCGATGCTCGCCACCGCCGAGAACGTAGCCAAGCGCTACAAGATCGGCCGCGAAGCGCAGGACCGCTACGGCGTGGACAGCCAGCTCAAGGCGGCGAAGGCGCGCGCCGAGGGCAAGTTCAAGGACGAGATCGTGCCGCTCGCGACGAAGATGAAGGTGGTGGACAAGAACACCGGCCAGGAAACGGTGAAGGACGTGACCGCGGCCGAGGACGAAGGCATCCGGCCCGATACGACTTATGAAGGCGTATCGCAGATCAAGCCCGCGATCCAGGGCGGGGTCATCGCCGCCGGTAACGCGAGCCAGTTTTCCGATGGCGCTTCCGCATGCGTAGTAATGTCCGGAAAAGAAGCCTCCCGCAGAAACCTGAAACCCCTGGGAATATTCCGCGGCTTCGCGGTCGCCGGCTGCGAGCCCGACGAGATGGGCATCGGCCCGGTGTTCGCGGTGCCGAAGCTGCTCAAGCAGACCGGAAAGAAGGTCTCGGACATCGACCTGTGGGAGCTGAACGAGGCGTTCGCCGTGCAGGTGATCTACTGCCGCGACAAGCTCGGCATCCCGAACGAGCGCCTGAACGTGAACGGCGGCGCGATCGCGGTCGGCCATCCGTACGGCGTGTCCGGGGCGCGCCTCGCCGGCCATGCGCTGATCGAGGGCAAGCGCCGCGGCGCGAAGCTCGTCGTGGTGACGATGTGCATCGGCGGCGGCATGGGCGCCGCGGGGCTGTTCGAGGTTGCGTAGCCTCTTATTTTTCCTGGCGGCGGTGCTGTTTCAGGGCGGCGCGTTCGCCCTGGAGAAGTGCGTTGGACCCGACGGCAAGATCAGCTACCTCGACGTTTGTCCTTCGGATTCGACCCGCGCGCCGTCGAAGACCGACCCGCAGCTCATTCCGACGCCGCATCCGGGCACGAGCGTCATCAAGCCGCAGATCAAGCCGATTCCGGCGCCTTCGCCGGGTGCGCCGATCACGGTGAAGCCGGTTCCCCCGCCGCCTCCGCCGCCGCTCCCGGCGGTCCTTGCCCAAGCACCCGCCGACGTGACGCTCGAGTACTACGACATCGAGGCGAGCGACCAGGCCTCGCTCATCAACGCGCTCAACGCGCGCGGCGCGGATCTCTCCCGCTCGTCATGGAAGCTCGCCTACCAGTACCAGCCGGGGCGCGAGCTCGGCCGCTGCGTGGTCGGCGCGGTCACGACGAAGCTCGATCTGTCCATGACGCTGCCGCGCTGGTCGCCGCCGGCCGGCACGCCCCCGGAGCTGATCGAGCGCTGGCAGCGCTATCTCCTCTCGCTCGTGTCCTACCAGAACGGCCGGCTCCAGCGCGCGCGCGAGCTGGAGCGCGCGATCAAGCCGGCGCTCGCCGCGCTGCCGCCCGCGGCCGATTGTCCGGCGCTCGACGTCGCGGTGCGCGAACGCTACGAAGCGTTGCAGCAGGAAGTAAAAGCGCGCGACGCCGAGCCCGATACCGGGAAACTGGTATTCGAATAGTGCGGCCCGCCTGTCGCCGCTCATCTACTCGCTAGTCCTCCCTGCGCTTTTCGGGCGCTTGCGCACGACGAAAGCTGTAACAAAGCAGGACAACAATGAGGCCGTCAATTCTGGGAGCCACGACGGCCATGACGCACGAGGAACTGCAAGAACACGAGACCGACGCAGTCGAGTTCGACGACGACATTGCCGAGGACGAAGCCGAGGACTGGGACGAGGAGACGCTGGGCCTCGACTGGAACGAAGCCGACGCCGCGAGCCTGGTGCGGGAAGTCGTCCCGACCCACGGCTGGGCCGACTAGGTTCCCTGGCCTTTTTTCATTAAGCCTTCAGGATCTTCAGCCTGAAGGCGGGCACCGGCTGCTGGAAGCCGCGCAGCGCCAGCGGACCCATCACCTCGACCTCGGCGATGTCGGCCACCTCGCGCTCGGTCTGGGCGTCGAGGATGATTTCCCCGGCGCGCGCCTCGCCGCAAAGGCGCGCGGCGAGGTTCGGCACGTTGCCGATCGCGGCGTACTCCCAGCGCTGCTCGAAGCCGATCACCCCGAGCGTCGCCTCGCCCTGCGCGATGCCGATGCCCAGGCCCACCTGGTGGCCGAGCTTGTCCCAGGCCTTCGCGATCGGCTCGAAGGCGAGCTGAAGCCCCATCGACATGCGCACCGCGCGCTCGGCGGGGCGCTCGACCGGAAACGGGTCGTTGAAGAAGATCATGACGCCGTCGCCCGCGAAATGCTCGAGCGTGCCGCCGAACTCCTCGACGATGCGCCCGAGCGTGACGTGATACGCGCGCAGGAGATCCATCACCTCTTCCGGGTCGGCGCGGTCGGTGAACGCGGTAAAGCCCCTCAAGTCCAGAAACACCGCGGTGATCTCGCGCCGGTGCGGCGCGAGGATGCCCTCGCCGCCGGCGACGATCGCCTCCGCCACCTGGCGCGAGAAGAAGCGCTTGAGCCGGCTCAAGCGCTGGAGCTGATCCACCTGGCCGCGCACGCGCTGCTCGAGCTTCGCGTTCAGGTTCTTGATCTCGTCCTGCAGCGCCTTCACCTTGAGCAGCCGCTTGACGCGCGCGAAGAGCTCCGCCCAGTTGACCGGCTTGGCGATGAAATCGTCCGCGCCCGCCTCGATGCCCTTCACGCGCTCGGACTGGGGATCGAGCGACGTGACGAGGACCACGGGCAGGAGCGCCGTCGCCGCGTCGGCGCGCAAGCGGCGGCAGAGCTCGTAGCCGTCCATGCCCGGCATCATGATGTCGCACAGCACGAGATCGAAGCGCCCGCCGCTCAGGTGCTCGAGCGCCGCCTCGCCGTCGAGCGCGACCTGCACCTCGTGGCCGAGCGCGCGCAGCAACCCGGCGGTCATCTCGGCGATAGTGGCCTGGTCGTCCACCACCAGGATGCGGCCGGACTCGCCCGGCTTCATTTCAGGCCGGCGGGAATACGATCACGCCGCGGGCGTTGCGCCCGGACTGCAGGTCGGCGAAGGCTTGCGGCGCCTCATCGACCGCGTAGCGCTTCGTGATCAGCTCGTCGAGCATGAGCTTGCCGCCCTGGTACAGGCCGAGCATGCGGGGGAAGTCGATGCGCGGCACGCACGAGCCGAAATAGCTTCCGGTGAGGGTCTTCTCCTCGAACGGAAGCGTCATGGTGCGCACCGAAGTCGAATCGCCGGGCTTCGCCACGCCGACCACCACCGCGGTGCCGCCGCGGCCGATCGAGCGGAATGCCGTGGCGGCGAGCTCGCCGCTGCCGACGCACTCGAAAGCGTAGTCGGCGCCGCCTCCGGTGAGCTTTTTTATCTGTTTTGAGGGATCTTCGCCCGCCTTCGCGGCGAGCACGTCGGTGGCGCCGAATTTCCTCGCGAGCGCGAGCTTCTCCTCGCTCACGTCGATCGCGACGATGCGCTGCGCGCCGGCGATGCGCGCGCCCTGGATCACGTTGAGACCCACGCCGCCGCAGCCGAACACCGCGACCGAGGCGCCGGGCCTGACTTTCGCGGTGTTGAACACCGCGCCGACGCCGGTGGTGACCGCGCAGCCGACCAGCGCGGCGCGGTCGTACGGGATCTTCGGATCGATCTTCACCAGGTTGTCGACGTGCAGCGTCGCGTATTCCGCCATCACGCCGCACCCCGAGAAAACGCTCAGCGCGTTGCCTTTCGCGTCGCGCGTGCGCAGGGTCCCGTCCGGCAGCGTGGTGATCGCCTTGCCCTGCTCCACGCACAGCACCGGCCGGCCCATCGAGCAGAAGCGGCACTTGCCGCACATGTAGATGAAGGACGAGACCACGTGATCGCCGGCAGCAAAGGTGTCGACGCCCTCGCCCACCTCCACGACCTCGCCCGCGGCCTCGTGGCCGAGCACCAGCGGCGGCGGCATGGGGATCGTGCCGTTGGTCGCCGACAGGTCCGAGTGGCACACGCCGCAGGCGCCCAGCCGGACCGTGACCTCGCCGCGCCGGGGGCCGTCGACCAGGATCTCCTCGACGACGACGGGCTTGTTGAGCTCACGGCATAGAACTGCTTTTGCTTTGCGAGACATCGTTGCAGTATAGCCCGGCTAAAATGTGCGGCTCATAGGAGAAATCGCATGCTCTCGCGCGACAAGTTCTTCATCGGCGGCCGCTGGGTCGCCCCTTCCGGCCGCGGATCGATCGACGTCCATAACGCGGGCACCGGCGAAGTGATGGGCCGGGTCCCCGCGGGCGGCGCGAAGGATGTCGCCGCCGCGGTTGCCGCAGCGCGCGGCGCATTCGCGCAATGGTCGCAGACAGAACCCGCGAAAAGAGCCGAGCTCCTCGAAAAGATCTCCGCCGGCCTGAAGGCGCGCGCCGACGAGCTGGCGAAGCTCATCGCGCAGGAAGTCGGCATGCCGCTCAAGATGGCGGGCCGGATCCAGGCCGGGCTGCCGATCGCGAATTTCGCCAACTACGCGAAGCTCGTGAAGGAATTTTCGTTCGAGCAGAAAGTCGGCAACTCGCTGGTCGTGCGCGAGCCGGTCGGCGTCGTGGGCGCGATCACGCCGTGGAACTATCCGCTGCACCAGATCACGCTGAAGGTCGCGCCGGCGCTCGCGGCGGGCTGCACGGTGGTGCTCAAGCCCTCCGAGGTGGCGCCGTTCAACGCCTTCGTCCTCGCCGAGGTGATGGAGGCGGCCGGCCTGCCTGCCGGCGTGTTCAACCTCGTGACCGGCGTCGGCACCGAGGCCGGCGAAGCGCTGGTCGCGCACCCGGACGTGGACATGATCTCCTTCACCGGCTCGACGCGCGCCGGCAAGCGAATTTCCGAGCTGGCGGCGCAAAGCGTGAAGCGCGTCGCGCTGGAGCTCGGCGGCAAGAGCGCCTCGGTGATCCTCGACGACGCCGACCTCGCCGCCGCCGTGAAAGGCACGGTCAACGGCTGCTACCTGAATTCCGGCCAGACCTGCACCGCGCTCACGCGGATGCTGGTTTCGGAAGCGCAGTATCCGGAGGCCGCCCGCCTGGCGGCCGAGGCGGCGAAAGGATTCACGGTGGGCGATCCGCTCGCCGAGACCACCCGGCTCGGGCCGCTCACCTCGCAGGCGCAGCTCGAGCGCGTGCGCGGCTACATCAAGAAGGGGCAGCAGGAAGGCGCCGAGCTCCTCGCGGGCGGCGCCGAATCGCCCGAGGGCGTGCCGGCCGGCGGCTACTACGTGCGGCCCACCGTCTTCGGCAAAGTGAAGAACAGCATGAGCATCGCCCAGGAGGAGATCTTCGGGCCGGTGCTTTCCATCATTCCCTACAAGGACGAGGAAGACGCGATCCGCATCGCCAACGACAGCCCCTACGGCCTCGCGGGCGCGGTGTGGTCGAAGGACGAAGCGCGCGCGCAGCGCGTCGCGCGCCGCATCCGCGCCGGCCAGGTCGACGTGAACGGCGGCGCCTTCAACATGA
>CAYOVM010000206.1:2386-5738 GCA_964407355.1 uncultured Enterobacteriaceae bacterium | reverse complement strand
CTGCTGCAGATCTTCAGCGAGAACCAGCTCGGGCCGATCTTCTTCGAGTTCATCCAGAGGAAAGGCAACCAGGGGTTCGGCGAAGGCAACTTCAAGGCGCTGTTCGAGTCGATCGAGCTCGACCAGATGCGCCGCGGCACGCTAAAGGCGACCTGAACCATGGACTTCGGCGGCAAGACCGTCATGATCACCGGCGCGGCCGGAAATCTCGGCGCGGCCGTGTCCAAGGCGTTCGCCGATCTCGGGGCAAACGTGGTGCCTGTGGACCTGCCGACCAATCTGCTCGACCAGGCGCAGGTGGATGCGGCCGTGAAGGAGGCGCTCCGGCGATTCAAGCGCATCGACGTCCTTTGCAACATCGCAGGCGGCTTCCGCATGGGGGCGCCGGTCCACGAGACTTCCGACAGGGACTGGAATTTCCTTTTCGACCTGAACGCACGCACCGTGCTGCATACCGCGCGCGCGGTCGTGCCGCACATGATCTCCGCCGGCGGCGGCAAGATCGTCAACGTCGGCGCCTATGCCGCGCAGAAGGGCGCGGCGCAAATGGGCGCGTACATCGCCTCGAAGAGCGCGGTGATCCGGCTGACCGAGACGATGGCCGCCGAGCTGCGCGAGAAAAACATCAACGTGAACTGCGTGCTGCCGACGATCATCGACACGCCGCAGAATCGCGCCGCCATGCCGGAGGCCGATCCGGCCCGCTGGGTCGCGCCGGCGGATCTCGCCCGGGTCGTCATTTTCCTCGCCTCGGACGGCGCGCGCGCGATCCACGGCGCCGCGCTGCCCGTGGCCGGCCTATCTTAGATTGATGAAAATCACTTACCAGAGCGGCTTCGGCAATACATTTTCCTCCGAAGCCGTGAGGGGCGCGCTGCCGGCCGGGCAGAATTCGCCGCAGCGCACGCCGCGCGGGTTGTACACGGAGGTGATCTCGGGGACCGCCTTCACGGCGCCACGCGCGGAAAATCTTTCGAGCTGGCTGTACCGCCTTCGCCCCGCGGCAATGCACGGCCCTTTCAGGCGTATCGACGACGGCCTGCTGCGCTCCGGCCCTTTCACCGAGGTCGACACACCGCCGAACCGCCTGCGCTGGGATCCGCTGCCGATGCCGTCGAAGCCGCTCGACTTCATCGAGGGCCTCTTCACCATCGCCGGCTCCGGCGATCCCGCGACGCAGACCGGCGTGGCGGTGCACGTCTACCGGGCGACGCGTTCGATGAAGGACCGGTACTTCTACAACGCCGACGCCGAGATGATGCTCGTGCCGCAGCAGGGGGCGCTTCTTGTTTTTTCCGAGCTGGGAAAGCTGGAAGTGGCGCCGGGCGAGATCGCGGTCCTGCCACGCGGAGTGAAGCTCAAGGTGGACGTCGAAAAGCCTTCGCGCGGCTACCTGTGCGAGAACTACGGCGCTCATTTCCGCCTTCCCGAGCTCGGCCCGATCGGCTCGCAGGGGCTCGCGCAGAAGCGCGATTTTCTCGCGCCGGTCGCGGCGTTCGAGGACCGCGCGGGCGAATGCGAAGTGCTGGCGAAGTTTCAGGGCGGGCTCTGGGCGTGCGAGCTGGACCACTCTCCGCTCGACGTCGTCGCCTGGCACGGCAACTACGCGCCTTACAAATACGACCTGGCGAACTTCATGGCGATCAACACCGTGAGCTTCGACCATGCCGACCCGTCGATCTTCACCGTGCTCAGCTCGCCTTCGGACCGGGCGGGCGTCGCGAACTGCGATTTCGTGATTTTCCCGCCGCGCTGGCAGGTCGCCGAGCACACGTTCCGCCCGCCCTGGTTCCACCGCAACGTGATGAGCGAGCTGATGGGCCTGGTGCACGGCGCGTACGACGCCAAGGCGGAGGGTTTCCTGCCCGGCGGCATCTCGATCCACAACTGCATGAGCGCGCACGGCCCGGATCTCGCCTCCTATGAAAAGGCGACCCAGGCCGAATTGAAGCCGGCGAAGATCGGCAAGAGCCTCGCCTTCATGTGGGAGTCGCGCTACGTCTTCCGGCCGACCCGCGCGGCCATGAAGGCGCCGCAGCTGCAGAAAGACTACGACAAGGCCTGGCGCGGCTTCCGCAAGAATTTCGAGTGAACGCCACGCACGATCCGGATCTCAGAAGCTGGGTCGAGAGCGCGAACGACCCGGCGGGCGACTTTCCGATCCAGAACCTGCCCTTCGGCGTGTTCCGCAGGAAGGGCTCGAGCGAAGAGCCGCGCGGCGGCGTCGCGATCGGCGACCAGGTGCTCGACCTCGCCGCGCTCGGGATCAAGACCGGCCCGACGCTGAATGGCCTCGCCGCAGCGGGGCCTTCGCAGTGGCGCGCTCTCCGGAAAGAGCTTTCAAGGATTCTTTCCCGGGAGAGCTACAAGAACAGAAGCGCGAAATTTCTCGTCCCGCTGAAAAGGGCGGAGCTGTTCCTGCCGGTCGCCATCGGCGACTACAGCGACTTCTACGCCGGCATCCATCACGCCACGAGCATCGGCCGGATGCTGCGGCCGGACAATCCGCTGCTGCCGAATTACAAATGGCTGCCGATCGGTTATCACGGCCGCGCGTCCTCGGTCGTCGTTTCGGGCACGCCGATCACGCGCCCCGACGGACAGACGAAGGTCCCCGAAGAAACGCGACCCGCGTTCGGGCCGAGCAAGCGGCTCGACTACGAGGTCGAGCTGGGCTTCGTCGTCGGTCCGGGAAACGCGCTGGGCAAGCCTGTCCGGATCGACGAGGCGGAGAAGCATATCTTCGGCGTGGTGCTGCTCAACGACTGGTCGGCGCGCGATATCCAGACCTGGGAGTACCAGCCGCTGGGGCCCTTTCTGGCGAAGAGCTTCGCCACGACCATCTCGCCCTGGATCGTCACGCTCGAGGCGCTCGCGCCGTTTCGCTGCCCGGCTTTCGAGCGCGCCGCGGACGACCCGCCGCCCCTTCCCTATCTGTTTTCGGAAAAGGACCGGCAGGCGGGCGGCATCGCCATCGACCTGGAGATGCATCTCAGGACGCAGCAGATGAAAAAGAGCGGGCGAGCGGCGATGCGTCTGTCCAGAGGCAGCTCGCGCGACGCGTACTGGACCGCCGCGCAAATGCTCGCGCACCACAGCTCGAACGGCTGCAACCTGCGCCCCGGCGACCTGCTCGGCTCCGGAACCCTCTCCGGCCCGACGCCGGAGAGCGCCGGCTCGATGATGGAGCTCACCCTTGGCGGAAAGAAGCCGCTGCAGCTTCCGGGCGGCGAAACGCGCGGCTTCCTCGCCGACGGCGACGAGCTGACGCAGCGCGGCCGCTGCGAGCGCGAAGGCGCCGTCGCGATCGGCTTCGGCGAAGCGGCGGGCGTCATACGCCCTGCGCGATAAT
>CAYOVM010000206.1:0-2286 GCA_964407355.1 uncultured Enterobacteriaceae bacterium | reverse complement strand
CACGCGTAACGCCATCCTCGTCACCGGCGGGCTCGGCTATATCGGCTCGCATACCTGCGTCGCGCTCGCCGGCGCGGGCTATCGCCTCGTCGTCGTCGACAACCTGTCGAACGCGAAGCAATCGGTGCTGCCCCGCTTGCGCGAGCTCTCCGGCGTGGACATCGAATTCCACCGCGTCGATCTGCGCGAGCGCGACGCGCTGGACCGGATCTTTTCCGCCGCCGCGATCGATTCGGTGGTGCACTTCGCGGGCCTCAAGTCGGTCGCCGAGTCGGTCGAGAAGCCCGAGCTCTACCAGGACAACAATATCCGGGGGACCGTGGTGCTGCTGCAGGCCATGGCTCGCCACAGGGTGACCCGCATGGTGTTCAGCTCCTCCGCCACCGTATATGGCAATCCGGAGCGCCTTCCCATGGACGAGCGCCATCCGCTGCGGCCGCTGAATCCATACGGCGAGACCAAGCTCGCGGTCGAGCGGCTGCTCGTCGCGAACTCGGTGTCGAACGCCGGCTTTCGCTATGCCGCGCTGCGCTATTTCAATCCGATCGGCGCTCATTCTTCGGGCCGCATCGGCGAGGATCCGCGCGGCGTGCCGAACAACCTGCTGCCTTACGTCGCGCAGGTCGCGGTCGGCCGGCGCGCCGCCCTGCAGGTCTATGGGAACGACTATCCCACGAGCGACGGCACGGGGGTCCGCGACTATATCCACGTGACCGATCTCGCGCAGGGACATATCGCCGCGCTGCGCTTCCTGGAAGACAAGCCCGAATCGATCGTCGCCAACCTCGGCACCGGACGCGGCTACAGCGTTCTCGAGACCGTGAAGGCCTTCGAGCGTGCTTCGGGGCGCAAGGTGCCGATCGAGATCGCCGCGCGCCGCGCCGGCGATGTCGCAGCCTGCGTCGCCGATCCGTCGCTGGCGGCGGCGAAGCTCGGCTGGAAAGCCGTGCGCGGCATCGACGAGATGTGCGCCGACGCCTGGCGCTGGCAATCGCGGAATCCGCAGGGCTATCCCGACCTATAATGAGGACCATGTCGAACAAGAAAGTGGCTCTGGTGACCGGGATCACGGGGCAGGACGGCGCGTATCTCGCCGAGTTCCTGCTCGAGAAAGGCTACGTGGTCCACGGCATCAAGCGGCGCACGTCGCTCATCAACACCGAGCGCATCGACCATCTCTACCAGGACCCGCACGAGAAGGACCGCCGCTTCGTGCTGCACTACGGCGACATGACCGATTCGAGCAGCCTGGTGCGGGTGATCCAGGAATCGCAGCCCGACGAGCTGTACAACCTCGCCGCCCAGAGCCATGTCGCGGTGTCCTTCGAGGAGCCCGAGTACACCGCGAACTCCGACGCCCTGGGAACCCTGCGCCTGCTCGAAGCCCTGCGCATCCTCGGCATGGAGAAAAAAACGCGCTTCTACCAGGCCTCCACCTCGGAGATGTTCGGCAAGGTGCGCGAGACGCCGCAGACCGAGACCACGCCGTTCTATCCGCGCTCGCCCTACGGCGTCGCCAAGGTCTACGGCTACTGGATCACCGTGAACTACCGGGAAGCGTACGGCATGTACGCGTGCAACGGCATCCTCTTCAACCACGAGTCGCCGCTGCGCGGCGAGACCTTCGTCACGCGCAAGATCACGCGCGGGCTCGCCCGGATCGCCATGGGCCTGCAGGACGCCGTCTACCTCGGCAACCTGGACGCCAGGCGCGACTGGGGCCACGCGCGCGATTTCGTGCGCGCGCAATGGATGATCCTGCAGCAACCGCAGCCTGACGATTACGTCATCGCGACCGGCGCGCAGCGCAGCGTGCGCGAATTCTTCAGCGCCGCCGCGCTCGAGCTCGGAATCGAGATCGCCTGGGAGGGCAAAGGCCCCTCCGAGGTCGGGCGCGTCGCGCGCCTGCCCGCCGGGCGCTGGCCGGCGCTCAAGACCGGCCACACGCTCGTCCGGATCGATCCGCGCTACTTCCGGCCCGCCGAGGTGGAGACTCTCCTCGGCGACCCCTCCAAAGCCCGCACGAAGCTCGGCTGGTCGCCCGAGATCTCGTTCGAGAAGCTGGTCGCGGAGATGATGGCGAGCGATCTGCGGGGGGCGGAGCGCGACGACCTCACGCGCCGCCACGGCCACAAGATCCTCCAGCACAACGAATAGACTTGGCCCCCTGACAAGGGAGCCGCGAGCCCCGCGAGCGGGGGGTTAAATTGATACCTGATTCCAAAATCTACGTAGCAGGACATCGCGGCCTCGCCGGCTCCGCGCTCGTGCGCCGGCTGCGCGCCA
>CAYOVM010000205.1:3496-5741 GCA_964407355.1 uncultured Enterobacteriaceae bacterium | reverse complement strand
TCACGCCGATGTCTTTGTCGTCCTCCATGATCCAGCCGGTGAGCGGCTGGCCGGATTTGACGCCTTCCACGACGACGACGCCGACGCCGTCGCCTTCTTCGTGCACGACGAAATGGATCACTTGCGAGTCCGTTAACGTTTTATTCGGAAAGGCGTTATTCTATTCTCATGCTGAACCGCCGCGAATTCCTCCGGGCCCTCGGCGCGCTCGGCGTCCTCGCGTCGGCGCCCTCGCGCGCGCAACTCAATCCGAAGCCGCGCTTCGCCGCGGCGCCGTTCAGCCTCGGCGTCGCCTCGGGTTATCCGCGGCCCCTCGGCTTCACATTGTGGACACGCCTCGCCCCGATTCCCGAAGCACCGGGCGGCGGCATGGCGCCCGAAGTCGTTCCCGTGCGCTGGGAGGTGGCGCGCGACGAGGGAATGAAAGACATCGCGGAGTCGGGAACGGTCTACGCTTCGCCGGAGTGGGCGCACTCGGTCCACGTCGACGTCTCGGGCCTGCAGGCGGGCCGCCCCTATTGGTATCGCTTCAGCGCGGGCGGGGCGCGCAGCCCGATCGGCCGCGCTCGCACCGCGCCCGCCGTATCGGCCAATGTGCCGCGCCTGCGCTTCGCGCTCGCCTCCTGCCAGCATTACGAGCAAGGCTACTTCAACGCCTACCGCCATATCGTTGCCGACCAGCCGGACCTCGTGCTCCACGTCGGCGACTACATATATGAATCGTCCTGGGGCCGCGACCACGTGCGCAAGCACGGCACGCCCGAGCCGATCACGCTGGATGAGTACCGCGCGCGCTACGCGCTCTACAAAACCGATCCCGACTTGCAGGCCGCGCACGTCGCCGCGCCGTGGGTCATCACCTGGGACGACCACGAGCTCGAGAACGATTACGCGGACGACCGCTCGCAGAACCTCGACCCGCGCGAATGGTTCCTCGCCCGCCGCGCCGCCACCTACAAGGCCTGGTACGAGCACATGCCCGTGCCGCATCACATGCTGCCCTTCGGCCCGCACGCGCGCATCTACACCCGCGTCGGCATCGGCAACCTCGTCAACTTCTTCGTCCTCGACGACCGCCAGTTCCGCTCGCACCAGGCCTGCCCGCGCCCCGGCCGCGGCGGCTCCAACACCCTCGACGTCTCCGAATGCGCCGAGCTCGGGGACCCGAAGCGCACCATGCTGGGCGCCGCGCAGGAATCCTGGCTCGAAGCAAACCTCGCCGCCTCGCGCGCCCGCTGGAACGTAATCGTGCAGCAGACCCCGATGGCCCAGTTCGACCAGAAACCCGGCCCCGGCCGCGCTGCCTGGACCGACGGCTGGGACGGCTACCCGATGGCGCGAAAAAGACTGCTCGATTTTCTCGTCGAAAAGCAGATCCAGAATCCGATCGTCCTCGGCGGCGACGTCCACTCCTTCAACGTGAACGACCTGAAGAGCGACTTCGACAAGGCCGACTCGCCGACCATCGCGAGCGAGTTCGTCGGCGCCTCCATCACCTCCCAAGCCTGGTCCCCCGACCGCCTGGCGCCCCTCCTCCCCGACAACCCGCACATGAAATACAGCGACGGCCGCTTCCGCGGCTACCTCCGCGTCGACCTGGCCCCCGACCGCTGGCGCGCGGACCTTCGCGCGATGGAGTCCGTCAAAGCGCGCGAGGCCGCGTGCAACACGCTCAAGTCGTTCGTGGTGGAAGACGGCAAGCCCGGGTCGGTAGCCGTCTAGAAGAGCATCTCACGATAAGGGAGGAGTACTCGTGGTCCCGGTGAAGGCATTCATTTCGTATACGCGCGAGAAGGATCAGTTCGGAATTGTCTCGACCTTCCGGGACAGATTGCTCAACGAGCTGCGCCTTCGCAAAAAGTCCTCGGAGATCTTTCTCGACTACACGTCTATTGGCGCCGGCACAAGCTTTCCCCAAGCGATTCGCGACGCACTCGCGAGCTCCAACGTCCTGATCGTGCTTCTTTCGCCGGCGTGGATGGAAAGCGAATGGTGCCGCAAAGAGCTCGATCAATTCGTCGACATCAAGACCAAAGCCGGCAAGTTTCCCTACGTTCTTCCGCTGCTTTGGGTGAAAACCGATTTCAAAGAGTATCCCAACGACAAAATCGCGGACTTCCTCGCTCCGCTCCAGTACCGCGATTGGCACGACCTGAGAAAGAAGAAGTGGGATGAGTCGCAGGAGCTGCGCGACGAGCTCGATTCCCTGGCGGAAGCGCTCTACGAGCTGGCCAAGGCGGCCTGA
>CAYOVM010000205.1:0-3396 GCA_964407355.1 uncultured Enterobacteriaceae bacterium | reverse complement strand
GCTTCGATGAGGATTGCTTCGCAGCCGGCGCTGTCGAGCTCGCGGAGGGAGGCGTAAAGGCGCTGCGCGTAGGCGGAGGCGTCGCGGGGCATGCGCAGCCAGTAGTCGACGCGTTCGTCGGGGCGCGAGAAGGCGAGGACGGCGACGCGGTCTTTCAGGGTGGCGATTTCCTTGTCGAGGGCGTGGGTAGGGACGAGGCGAGCGGGCGTGCGGGGCGCGTAGTGGCGCTCGAGGCCGCCGGAGTGGCGCACCGCGGATTTTCCGGTCTCTTGAATTTTTTCATTCAATACTTCCTCAAGCTGGCTCCGCGAAATCGCGCCCGGCCTCAGCAGCACAGCGCTACCCTCCGAAAGATCGACGATGGTGGATTCGATGCCGATCTCGCTCGCGCCGCCTTCGAGGATCAGGTCGACGTCGGCGCCGAGGTCTTCGCGAACATGTGCCGCGGTCGTGGGAGAGATGCGGCCGAAGCGGTTCGCCGAGGGCGCGGCGATCGCGCCGCCGAACGCTTCGAGCAATTCCCGGGCGACGGGATGAGAAGGCACGCGCAGGCCTACGGACGGTTGCCCTCCCGTCACGAAGTCTTTTGCCTTCTCGCTTCTCTTGAGAATCAGCGTGAGCGGGCCGGGCCAGAAGTGCTGCGCGAGCGTGCGGGCGCTGTCCGGGATTTCTTTTCCCCACTGAAAAGCTTCTTGATGAGAAGCAAAGTGGAGGATGACAGGGTGATCGACGGGCCGGCGCTTCACTGCGTAAAGGCGCGCGACCGCCTTGGCGCTGGACGCGTCGGCGCCCAGGCCATAGACGGTTTCGGTGGGAAAGGCGACGAGGCCGCCGGCGCGCAGGATTTCCGCGGCGCGGCGGACCTCGGGAGTCACAGCTTGAGCGGCGGGGCCTTGAGAACCGCCTCGGTCTGCTTCACGCGGAACTCGGAGAGCTTTTTCTGCAGGGCCGGATCCGAGAGCGCGAGCAGGGCGACGGCGAAGAGCGCGGCGTTGGCGGCGCCGGCGTCGCCGATGGCGAAGGTCGCGACCGGGATGCCTTTCGGCATCTGCACGGTGGAGAGGAGCGAGTCGAGGCCTTGCAGGTGCTTCGAGGGCATCGGCACGCCGAGCACGGGAAGCGTGGTGTGCGCCGCGACGACGCCGGCGAGATGCGCCGCGCCGCCGGCCGCGGCGATCAGGCACTTCATTCCGCGCGTCGACGCGCTCCCGGTCCATTCCATCACCGCCTGCGGCGTGCGGTGCGCCGACATCGCTTTCGCTTCGTAGGCGACGCCGAATTCTTCGAGCATCTTGGCCGCGGCCTTCATCGTCTCCCAGTCGGAAGACGATCCCATCACGATCCCAACCAGCGGATTAGCCATTGAGCGTCTTTCCGGTGAGGCGTTGCAGCGCTTCGCGATATTTTTCGGAGGTCTTCGAGATCACGTCGGCGGGGAGCTTCGGCGCCGGCGGCGTCTTGTCCCAGTCGAGCGTCTCGAGGTAGTCGCGCACGAACTGCTTGTCGTACGAGGGCGGCGAGATGCCGACTTTGTAGGAGTCCGCGGGCCAGAAGCGGGAGGAATCCGCGGTCAGGACCTCATCGATCAGGACGAGCTGGTTCCTGGCGTCCAGGCCGAACTCGAATTTCGTATCGGCGATGATGATCCCTTTCTTCGCCGCGAACTCGCTCGCTTCCTTGTAGAGGCGGATGCTCACCTCGCGCACCTTCGCCGCGAGCTCCTTGCCGATCAGCTTCTCGACCTCGGCGAAGGAGATGTTCTCGTCGTGGCCCGTCTCGGCCTTGGTGGCGGGCGTGAAGATCGGCTCGGCGAGCTTCTCGGCCTGGCGCAGGCCCTTCGGCAGCTCGATGCCGCAGACCTTGCCGGTCTTCTGGTAGTCCTTCCAGCCCGAGCCGATGATGTAGCCGCGCACGACGGCCTCGATGGGAAGGGGCTTCAGCTTCTTGACGACGACGGACCGGCCGCTGACCTGCGGCTTTTCGTCGGCTTTGACGACCGATTCCGGATCGATGCCGGTGAGCTGGTTCGGCACGATGTGGCCGAGCTTCGCGAACCAGAAATTCGCCATCTCGTTCAGCACGCGGCCCTTGTCCGGGATCGGATCGGGCAGCACCACGTCGAACGCCGAGAGGCGGTCGCTGGTGACGATCAGCATCTTGTCGTCGCCCACCGCGTAGATGTCGCGGACCTTGCCTTTCCCCAGGCGGGGAAGGCTCTTCAGTTTGGATTCGTACAAAGCGGTCATGTAATCGTGGTCTGTCCCTGATTTATGCGGCTTGCTTCTCGAGCTCGGCGCGCCACTTGCCCTGCGACGCGAGGCCGTTCATCTGCGCGCGATGATGGAAGGCCTTTTGCGCGGCGGCGGCGTTACCCGCCTGGCCGCGCCAGGTCTTGAGCGCCGGGTTCTGCAGCGCGCGCGAGTAGGAAAATGTAAGCGGCCAGGGCAGGCCCTTCATGGCCGCCATCGCGTTGAGGTGCGCGGTCGCCGCCTCGTCGGATTGCCCGCCCGACAGGAACACGATGCCGGGCTGCGCCGCGGGCACGGTGCGCTTGAGCACGCGCACGGTGCGCTCGGCCACCTCGTCGACGCCGGCCTGGCGCGGGTTGTCCTTGCCCGAAACCACCATGCTCGTCTTGAGGATGAGGTGCTCGAGCGAGACGTTGTACGCGGCCATCGCCGCATAGGTGGCGCGCAGCGTGGCCTCGTGGACTTCTTCGGAGCGCTCGGCGGTGTGATCGCCGTCGAGCAGCACCTCGGGCTCGATCATCGGAACGATGGACGCTTCCTGGCAGATCGCCGCGTAACGCGCGAGCGCGTGCGCGTTTGCGTACAGGCAAGTGTGCGTCGGGATGTCCTTGCCGATGGTGATCACGGCGCGCCACTTCGCGAAGCGGCAGCCCAGATCGAAGTACTCCTTCATGCGCTTTTGCAGGCCGTCGAGGCCTTCGGTGAGCTTCTCGCCCGCGGTGAACGGAATGTCGATCACGCCCTTGTCGACCTTGATACCGGGGATGATGCCCTTCTTCGCGAGGTACTGAGGGAACGGCAGGCCGTCGTTCGACTTCTGGCGCGCGGTCTCGTCGAAGAGAATCACGCCCGAGAGATATTGCTCGATGCCCGGCGTGCCGAACAGCAGGCCGCGGTAGGCGCGGCGGTTTTCCTCGTTGCACTCGACGCCGACCGACTTGAAGCGCTTCTCGCAGGTGCCGCTCGACTCGTCGGCGGCCAGGATGCCTTTGCCTTTCGCGACCATCGCGGCCGCGGTCTTGGATAGAAGTTGCTGGTCCATGCGGTTCCTTGAAGAATGGATGTCTGGAGGATGCGGAAGCAGGGGCGGAATTTTAGCGCGAGTCGAGTCCGGCAAGCTCCCTCGCGGCGCGGGTTCCGCTTTCCA
>CAYOVM010000204.1:0-5754 GCA_964407355.1 uncultured Enterobacteriaceae bacterium | reverse complement strand
GCCCTCTACTCCCATTCCAGCGCGCCTTTCATCCACTCGTATATGAACCCGACCACCAGGATCGCAAGAAACAGCATCATCGCGAGAAAGCCGGCGAGGCCGATCTCGTTGATGACGGTCGCCCAGGGGAAGAGAAAGGCGATCTCGAGGTCGAACAGGATGAAGAGGATCGCCACGAGGTAGTAGCGCACGTCGAACTTCATGCGCGCGTCCTCGAACGCCTCGAAGCCGCACTCGTACGGCGAAAGCTTCTCCGGGTCGGGACGGTTCGGGCCGAGGAGCTTCCCGAGCACCATGGGCGCGACTCCGACGCCCAGGCCGACCATGATGAACAGCAGGATTGGATAGTATTCGGCGAGCATAAATCTTGGTGCCCACGAGCAGACTCGAACTGCTACGGCTGTTTAGGCCACCAGCCCCTCAAGCTGGCGTGTCTACCAATTTCACCACGTGGGCCGCGAATCCGAAATTATCTCCCAAAAGTTACGTTACTGAGGCACGGTCTTGTCTTTCGCGCCTTCCGCCGGCGCGGGTTTCTGAGCGGCGCCCGGGGTAGTGCCCGGAGCGACAGGCGCCGCGTCCTTTTTCTCCGCCGCGGGCTTCTGCTGCTGGATGCGATCGACCACGCTGCCCGATTCGCGCGGCGCGTTGGTCGCGATATAGGCGAGGACCAGGCTGAGGATGAAGAACACCGTGGCGAGCACCGCGGTCGCCCGCGACAGGAAGTTCGCGGAGCCCGTAGCGCCGAAGAGGCTCGAGGAGGCGCCGCCGCCGAAGCCCGAGCCCATGTCGGCGCCCTTGCCGTGCTGGAGCAGCACCAGGCCGATGATCGCCAGCGCCACGACCACGTGTATCACGATGATCAGATTGGTCCAGAATCCCATTGCTTCTATCCTTTCAGCTTCATCTTTTAACGGCCGCTGCCGGCCGCTTCGCCTTCGAGGCGGCCTCGACGATCGCGAGGAAATCCCCCGCCACCAGCGAAGCGCCGCCGATCAGGCCGCCGTCGACGTCCGGCATGGCGAATATCGCCGCCGCATTCTCCGGCTTCACGCTGCCGCCGTAGAGAATGCGCGTCCCCTGAGAAACCCTGCGCCTTGCAAATGCGTGCACCGCCTGCGCCTGCTCCGGGGTCGCGGTGCGCCCGGTGCCGATCGCCCAGACCGGCTCATACGCCAGCACTGCCTCCGAAATCGATCGCTTCTCGAGCACCGCATCGAGCTGCCGCGCCACTACTTCCTCGGTTCGTCCCGCCTCGCGCTCCTCCAGCGTCTCACCGACGCAGAGGATCGGCGTGAGGCCCGCGTCCTGGACGGCGGCGACCTTGCCCGCGACCTGCGCATCGCTTTCGCAGTAAAGCTGCCGGCGCTCCGAATGCCCCACGATCACGTACCGGCAGCCGAATTCCTTGAGCATCGCCGCCGAAACTTCCCCCGTATACGCGCCCTTGGCGTGCTCGCTCACGTTCTGCGCCCCCCAGGCGAGCACCGATCCGCGAAGCTGCCCGCCGACCTCGCCAAGATACGGAAACGGAACGCACACCGCGCATTCGGCCCCCGCCAGGCCGCCGACTCCGGCGAGCAACGCATCGAGCAACGCCTTATTGGAGGCCCGGCTGCCATGCAGCTTCCAATTGCCGGCGACCAGCGGCGTCCGTGCCATCGAAAAATCCGCCAAGAGCCCGATAAAACGTTGAATTTTACTGCATCGAGCGGTCTTTTGCGCCGCAGTACGGCGGAAGCGCCCCCCGGGCACCGCGCATGCGAATGGACCGGTGTATATCCTTCGTCCTGTCACATCGCGCCCCTATATTGATCCTCTGCTGCACCGTGGGAATGTTTGATCGCCGAGCGTGCGCCGATAGTGCGCCGGGGTCGGCATCCCCATTGTGCGGCGCTCCCCCTGCAGCGGCTCCCATTACAGCAGCAGCAGCAGCGGCGGCGGCGGCCGCGGCGGCGATCCCTCTTTGATGGCAGGATTGCCGATCCGCAATGGCTGAGCATTCCCACCGCCACGATCATCACCACCACCGCCTACCGAGCGGCGGCGCGGCGCTCAAAGCCGCCGCCACGCTGACAATTGCGTTCGCGGTCGCGGAGGCCGTGGGCGGCTGGTGGACGGGGTCGCTCGCGCTCCTCTCCGACGCCGGCCATATGGCAACCGACGGCGCCGCGCTCGTCCTTGGCGCCATCGCCGCGTGGATGGCTCGCCTGCCGCCTTCGAGACGACACTCCTACGGGCTGGGCCGCGCCGAGGTCATCGCCGCGCTCCTGAACGCGGCGGCGATGCTGCTGATCATCGTCGTACTTTCATACGAAGCGATCGCCCGGCTCGCACGGCCGGGCGAGGTCGACGGCGCGGCGGCCACGGTGATCGCCTTCGCCGGGCTCGCGGTCAACCTCGCGGTCATGCGCTGGCTCGCGCCGCACGGTCACGACCTCAACATGCGGGCGGCGCGGCTGCACGTGGCCGGGGACGCGCTCGGCTCCGTCGCGGCGCTGGTTTCGGGCGGTATCGTCGCGCTCACCGGATGGACGCGCGCCGACCCCATCGCCTCGCTGCTGATCTGCGTGCTGATCGCCGTGTCGAGCGTGCGGCTCCTGCGCGAGAGCCTGCACGCGCTGATGGAAGGGGTGCCCCACGGCCTGTCGGTGGAAAGCATCGGCGCGGAGATGGCGAGCATCGGCGGTGTGCTCTCGGTTCACGATCTGCACGTCTGGGCGCTCTCTGGCAGCCGTACCGCCCTCTCGGCGCATGTGGTCGTGCAAACCATGGCGCACTGGGATCGAACGCGCGGCGAGCTGCAGGCGCGCCTGCACGAGAAATTCGGCATCGACCACGTCACGCTGCAGCCCGAATCCGGGGTGCAGCCGCTGATGCGCCGCTAGGAGGCGGGCCGGCGCACCCTTCAGGAAGCCGCGCGGCGCACCCTCAGGAAGCCGCGCGGCGCACGGCGGCGGCGATGCTCTGCGCGGCCGACTCGATGGCTTCGCGCGGCTCGCCCTCGACCATCACGCGCAGCACCGGCTCGGTGCCGGAAGGCCGCAGCAGCACGCGCCCGCGGCCGTTGAGCGAGCGCTCGGCGGCCGTCTGCGCCTGCCCGATCGCGCTGTGCTTTTTCAGGTCGAAGCCGCGCGGCACCTCGACATTGATCAGGACCTGCGGATACATCACCAGATCGGCGGTCAGCTCGGCGAGCGAAGCGCCCGATTCGCGCATCGCGCGCAGCACCTGCAGCGCCGACACGATGCCGTCGCCGGTGGTGTGCTTGTCCAGGCAGATGATATGCCCGGAGTTCTCGCCGCCGAGCTGCCAGCCCTTTTCGCGCATCAGCTCGAGCACGTAGCGATCGCCGACCTTGGCGCGGCCGAAGCCGATCCCGAGCCGGCGCATCGCGTTCTCGAAAGCGAGGTTCGTCATCACCGTGCCCGCCACGCCCGCGACTTTCTCCTTCCCGGCACGGTGCTTCGCGACCGCATAGAGAAGCTGATCGCCGTCATACGCGCGCCCGGCCGAGTCCACCATCAGCACGCGGTCGCCGTCGCCGTCGAGCGCCACGCCGAGATCGGCTTTCTGCGCGGCGATCTCGCGGATCATGTTTTTCGGAGAGGTCGCGCCGAATTGCTCGTTGATGTTCATGCCGTCGGGCTTCACGCCGATCGGCGCGACTTCGGCGCCGAGCTCGTGAAACACGCTGGGCGCGATGGCATAGGCGGCGCCGTGCGCGCAATCGACGACGATCTTCATCCCCTTCAGGTCGAGCTCGTTCGGGAAGGTGGACTTGCAGAACTCGATGTAGCGCGAGCCGGCGTCCTCGCGGCGGCGCACCTTGCCAAGCGCGGCCGCCTGGTTGCAGCCCATCGCCCTGTCCATCTGCGCCTCGATGGCGGCCTCGGTCTCGTCGGGAAGCTTGAAGCCGTCGCCGGAGAAGAACTTGATGCCGTTGTCGGGATACGGATTGTGCGAGGCGCTGATCACCACGCCCGCGGAGAGGCGCAGCGCGCGCGTGAGATAGGCGACCGCGGGCGTGGGAACCGGGCCCGTCATGTGCACGTCGACGCCCGCCGCCGAAAAGCCCGCCTCGAGGGCCGACTCGACCATGTAGCCCGAGATGCGGGTGTCCTTGCCGATGAGCACCGCGGGATGCTTGTCCTGCCCGGAGAGCACCTTGCCCGCCGCGTAGCCCAGGCGCATGACGAAATCCGGCGTCATGGGGCTCTGCCCCACCGTTCCGCGCACTCCGTCCGTGCCGAAATATTTACGAGACATTCTTGTATGCCTGCCAGATTTCGACGATGTCCTTCGTTTCCTTCACGTCGTGCACCCTCAGTATTGTGGCCCCAGCCTGCAAGGAGAGCAAAGCCATGGCGAGGCTCCCCGGCAACCGCTCCCCCGCCGGACGCCCGGTTATCTTGGCCAGCGACGACTTGCGCGACCAGCCGGCGAGGACCGGCACTTTCATCGAAGCGAGCGTGGAAAGGTGCTTCAGGAGGGCCAGGTTGTGCTCCAGGGTCTTGCCGAAGCCGAAGCCCGGGTCCACCACGATGCGCTCGCGGGCGATGCCGGCGGCCTGCGCGGCCTCGATTCTGTTCTTCAGGAAGCCGGCGACTTCCGCCACCACGTCATCGTAGCGCGGCGCCTGTTGCATCGTCGCCGGCTCGCCTTTCATGTGCATGAGGCAAACGGCGCAGCCGGTGCGCGCCACAGCCTCGAGGGCGCCCGGCGCCTGGAGCGCCTCGATGTCGTTGATCATCGACGCGCCAGCCTTCAGCGTTTCCTGCATGACCTCCGGACGCCTGGTGTCGACCGAGATGGGTTTTTGAAGGTCTTTTAATCCGTGGAGGACTGGCAGAACCCGCTCCAATTCCTCTTTCACCGAGACAGGGAGGGCACCGGGTCTACTCGATTCCCCGCCGATATCTACGATATCGGCTCCCTCTTCCACTAGGGCCCTTGCATGGGAAACAGCAGACTTTGTATCGAAAAACCGGCCGCCGTCGGAGAAGGAGTCGGGCGTGACGTTCACCACGCCCATCAGCAACGGACGGTCCAGCGGCACGGAATACTTTCCGCACCGGAGGACCATCGGGACGATTTCTACGGAAGCGCTCTTAAGCCGCGGGCGTCGGAGCGGTGGCGCCCTCGGCGCCGCCGCCCGGGCTGACGGGCTTCGACGGATTGCGCGAGGTCGTCGGCTTGGGCGGCCGCGGGGGATTGCCGGCCATGATGTCGCCGATCTGGTCCGAGTCGAGCGTCTCGTACTCGAGCAGCGCCTTCGTCATCACCTCCACCTTGTCGCGGTTCTCTTCCAGGAGCTTGCGCGCGAGGCGGTACTGCACGTCGATGATGCGCCGGATCTCCGCGTCGACCTTCTGCATGGTCGCTTCCGACACGTTCTTGTGGGTGGTGATCGAGCGCCCGAGGAACACCTCGCCCTCGTTCTCGCCGTAGACCATCGGCCCGAGCTCGTCGGACATGCCCCACTGCGTCACCATGCGGCGCGCGATCTCCGTGGCGCGCTCGAAGTCGTTGGCGGCGCCGGTGGTCATCTGGTTCATGAACAGCTCCTCGGCGATGCGGCCGCCGAAGAGCACCGCGATCATATTGAGGAGGCGCTCGCGGTCCTGGCTGTAGCGGTCCTCGGTCGGCAGCTGCATCGTGACGCCGAGGGCGCGGCCGCGCGGGATGACGGTCACCTTGTGCACCAGATCGGTCTTCGGCAGCAGGCGCGCCACGATCGTGTGGCCGGACTCG
>CAYOVM010000203.1:0-5789 GCA_964407355.1 uncultured Enterobacteriaceae bacterium | reverse complement strand
ATCGTCGCGCTCTTGTTCATGCCGTGGTAGCGCGCCACGACCTCGAGCATCGCCACGTCGCGGGCGTTGGCCGAGAAGGTGTTGATCTTCGAGCTGCCGGCCTTGGCTTTCGGCATGGTGATAAATTATATATAAGAATTAAACAATAAATCAAGGACGGCCGGCCTGCCGCATCCGGCGGCGCTCAGAGGCGCTTCTTCACCGCCAGAATCCCGTCGCCATTCAAATCCGCGGCGAACCCGGCGTGGCGCAATCGTTTCACGACTTCGTTGGGCACATCGCGGCCGCTGGTGAGCCTGTTCGGCGCGCCGGTGTAGTGGAACAGCTTGCCGCCGCGCTTGAGGACCCTGGCGATCTCGCCGTAGAAGGCCTGCGAGTAGAGCTCGCCGGCGGTGCCGAAACGCGGCGGATCGTGCAGGACAGCATCCGCCGAGCCGTCGGGCAGCGCGCCGATCTCCTCGGCGATGTCGCCGTGCGTCAACGTCAATCGATCGCCGGGCTGCGGCGACCAGGGATTGAGGCTGCGCAGCCAGAGGACATCGGCGTTTTTCTCGTAGGAACGCACCTGCGTTGCCTGGCCGTGCAGGCACCACGCGGCAAAGTAGCCGAGACCCCCGCATGTATCGAGGATGACCTTGCCGCGCGGCCGGATCAATCCGACTTTGCGCTCGGCGTCGGCATAGGGCGAGCCATGCGCTGTAGGCAGCATCTTGATGCCGTCGATCTCGAACGTCGGCGCTCCCCATTCGGTCGGGATCAGCTTGATCAAAGAAGTCGTGAAGCGCGCCACCGGCTGGAAGCTGTCCCCGGTCCAGTGATAAACGGTCCTGTCCTTGCACGTATCCAGATAGGGGAATTGCCGGCCTTGCCAGGTCCATCCTGCGGCGCCGAGCTCGACGCGCGCCGTGGAGCGATCGAGGTCCAGCGAGCACTCGAGCGCGGGCGCGCCGGCGCGCAGGGCCGCGCGAAGCGCTTCACATACTTTCAGGGTCAGCAGCGGCCCGAAGGGAGCGCTCGTGCTCAGCCTTCGATCCGCGGCGGGAACTTGTCGTCCTCGAACACCGAGATCTCCGGCGCCTTGCCCTTGAAGCCGTATTCGTTCCAGCGCTTGACGACCTGCTCGTAAGCCGCCTTCGAAAGCTTGGTGCGCTTCGAGAACGACTTGATGAACCGGTAGTCCATGCAGGCGTTGATCAGCGCCTTCGAGCCCCACGGCCGGATCTCGGGCGGGTTGAGGCTCGGGTCGAGGAAGGTGCTCCAGGTCTCGCGCAGGATGTCGATCGACTGCGAGGGCCGCGAGCGCGTCGCCATCGCCCAGAGCACCTGGTGCACGTTGGTCGGATCGATATCGTCGTCGACCACGATCACGTACTTGCCGAAGTAGGCGCCGGCGGTGCACTGCGCGGCGAGCGCCATCACCTGCGCGGCGTGGCCGGCGTACATCTGCTTGATCGAGACGCAGGTGATGCCCCAGCCCGCCGCCTCCGGAATGGACCACACGCCCTTGATCCCGGGAATTCCGAGCTTCTCCAGGTCGGCCCAGATGCCGGAGGAGCGCAGCGCCGCCCAGAAGAGCCCGGCCTCGTTCGCCGCGCCGTCGGCCATCAGCGCGCAGGTCAGCGTCGGATTCGAGCGGTAGCGCAGCTTCTCCACGCGCATGTAGGGCGTGGCGCCGCTCGGCCGGCCGTAGTAGCCGGTGAACTCGCCGAACGGCCCTTCGGCGAAAGTCTCGTCCGGATAGACGTGGCCTTCGAGGATGATCTCGGCGTGCGCCGGAAGCGGCAGCCCGGTGAGATCGCTCTTGAAGAGCTCGATCGGCGCGCCGGCGATGCCGGAGTAGTAGTCGTACTCGCACTCGGTCTTGGGCAGGCTCGTCGCGGCGACGAGGAAGAGCAGCGGATCGATGCCGTAGCAGGCGGCGATCGGCATCGGCTTGCCCATCTTCCACCACTTCTCGCGGTCGATGGTCGCGTCCTTGCCGGGCGAGGTGTAGACGCCGACCTCGCGCGGCCCTTTGATCATCATGCGATACGTGCCGACGTTGACGCGGCCGGTTTCCGGATCCCGGGTGATCACGGCGTCGCCGGTGCCGAGGTACTTGCCGCCGTCGAGCGGCCACATGCGCTGCGCCGGGAACATGCGGATGTCGATCTTGTCGCCCTCGACGATGTTCTCGTTCGAGATCGCCTGGTCGGGAGAAACTTCCACCGGCGCCATCTTGCGGCCGAATTTGCGCTGCAGCGCCTGCACCGCCTTCAGCGGATGATCCACGGGCTCCTCGCCGATCATCAGGCAGAAGCGCGACAGGTTGCAGCCGATCATGTTGTAGAGCGCCTTGTGGCCGGGATGGCCCTTGACGTTCTCGAACAGCAGCACCGGGCTCTTCTCGCTGCCCACGAGGTAGGTGAGGGTGGCGGCCTCGAGATCCGGGTCGACCGGCGCGCTGATGCGCTTCAGCTCGCCCAGCGCCTCCACTTTATCCAGCCACTTGTCGAGCGCGCTCTTCTCCCGCTGCTGCGGCGTTGCTTTGGCATGCATGTCGCCCTCCGGTTAGTCGACCGTGATTTTTGCCGCCTTGACGATCCTGCTCCACTTTTCCGCCTCGCGCTTCACGTACTCGCCGAAGGCCTCCGGCGAGCCGGCGATCGGCTCGAAGTAGTTCGGGGCGAGAAACTTTTCGCGGAACTCGGCGTCCGCGAGCACCCGTTGCACGTCGGCGTTGATCTTGTCGACCGTCGCGCGCGGCGTGCCGGCAGGGGCGAACAGGCCGAACCAGGACAGCGCCTCGTAGCCGGGCAGGCTTTCGGCGATCGCCGGCACCTCCGGGAAGGCCGCGAGCCGATGGGCGCTGCCGACGCCGAGGATCTTGAGCTGGCCGGCCTTGTAGGGCTTGGCCGAAAGCGTGGTGCTGATGATGATCATGGGCACATGGCCGCCCAGGACGTCGGTCAGCGCCGGCGCGCCGCCCTTGTAGTGGATCGGCGTGAGCCGCACGCCCGCCATGTGCTGCAGCATCTCCATGTTGAGGTGCGGCGAGGAGCCGGTGCCGAGCGTCGCGTAGTTGAGGGCGCCCGGCTTCGCCTTCGCCGCGGCGATCAGCTCGCCGACGCTCGCGTACGGCACGCTCGGATGCACCGCCAGCACCTGCTGGATGATCCCCAGCCCGCTCACCGGCACATAGTCCTTCACCGGATCGAAGGGCAGCTTCGCGTAGACAAAGGGATTCACGGCGAAGGTCGCCTCGGCGGTCGAGAGCAGCGTGTAGCCGTCCGCCGCCGCCTTCGCGACCTCGGCGGCTGCAATGTTGGTGTTCGCGCCCGCCTTGTTCTCGACGATGACCGGCTGTCCCCACACGGGGCTCAGGCGCTGCGCCACCGCGCGCGTCACCACGTCGGTCGCGCCGCCGGGGGCGTAGGCCACGACGATCTTCACGGCTTTGGCGGGAAAGGTCTGCGCCTGCGCCGCGGCGCACAGCACGAGCGCCGCAACACCTAAGAACGTTCGACTCGACATCGGCTTCCTCCAGCGTTCCATTCTAAATCGGGCCCGATGTCGCGCCGGACTAGCTCACGCGGCCTTGCGCTCGGCGGGAGGAGGGAGGAGCTTCAGGCAGCGGCCGATCCAGAGCGCGGTGAGCTTTTCCTGGACGCCGTTCTGCGCGAGGCGCTGCGCGAGGGCGGCGAAGTCGACCTGGTCGAGCGGCTGGTCCTGGTTGAAGCAGGAGAACACATACGTCGTCTTGCCTGTCGCCGGGTCGACGTGCGGCTGCAGGCACTGGGCGCAGATCTCCTTCATCATGCACTGCATGGGGGAGTTGATCGAGCCGATCGCCGTGTGATTCTGCTTCAGATATTTCTGCAGGACCCCGTGCCGCGCGAGCGTCACGGCGGCCATCATGCGATCGGAGCCGATGGCGATGATCCGGTCGGTGTTCGTGAACTCGATTTTCTGCGGCCCGAGCGCGCCGGAGGCGTAGGCCTGCATCGCCTGGACGATGTTGCCGACGAAGCTTTTGTCCTGCGGCCGCCGCGCCGGAAACCCCGGCGCTTCGTCGCTGCACCAGATGACGACGTCGGAGGAGGCCTCGATGTCGTCGACGCGATAGCGGTCCGCCAGCGCCTTGTAGCCGGCGAAGTAGATCACCTTCGAGCCGGCGGCGCGCAGCGCGCGGCCGATGGAGAAGAGCACCGCGTTGCCCAGGCCGCCGCCGGCGAGCACCACCGTCTCGCCGTGCGGGATCTCGGTCGGCGTGCCGGTCGGCCCCATCAGCACCACGGGCTCGCCCGGGCTGAGATAGGCGAGCAGATCCGCCGAGCCGCCCATCTCCAGCGCGATCACCGAGATCAGCCCTTTCTCCCGGTCGACCCAGGCGCCGGTGAGGGCGAGGCCTTCCATCGCGAGCGTCGTGCCCGGAACGCGCAGCGCGAGCGTCTCGAAGTTCTGCATCCGGTAGAACTGCCCCGGATGGAAGCGCCGCGCCGCGATCGGGGCGCGCAGCACCACCTCGACGATGCGCGGCGTGAGCCGGCGCACCTCGTGCACGACCGCGCGCAGGTCGCGATTCAGGCGTGAAAGGAACGCCTCGCTTGCGACCTTGGAGGACGATTCGCTCTTCGCGAGCACTCTGCTGATCGTCGGGTAGCCCTGTTTCGCGCTGCCCATCGCCTTGACGACGTTGCCGAAGTACGACGGGTGCAGGTCGCCGAAGAAGCTCATGAAGCGCCCGTCCGGGCGCCTGTGCAGCAGCATTTGCGGCTGCTTCGGCTTCGCGGCGTGCGGCTCGGGCTTTACCGGAACGCCGTTTTCGTCGCAGGCCTGGAAGTACTTGCCGTCGAGCGCGAGGCTGACGCCTTCCTCGCGCGCAAGCACGGTGTTCGGCTGGGTGCCGGCGGCGATAAGAACGCTTCTTGCGAAAAGTTTTATCGGGTTTTTTTCTGAATTGACGAATTCAACTGCTTTTGCATGCCCATACTCGTCAACTTCGATCCGCGTGGGCGCCAGGCCCTCGGCAAACACGACGCCTTCCTCCAGCGCCTTCTCGACTTCCTCGTGGTTGAGCGTGTAAGAAGGGCTGTCGACAAGGCGGCGCCGATAGGCGATGGTCACGCCGCCCCAGGACTTCAGCAGGGCGAGGCGCTCTTCCGGCCGGGCGGCGCGCAAGGCTTTGGCGTGCGCGATGAATTCCTGCGCGATCTGGCGCTCCTCGGCGTTCCAGGACGGGTCCTGGCCGAGCTGCTCGTGGCGCGACAGGAACTTCTCGACCTGCACCGCGTAGTACGCGAGCGACTCGGTCGCCGTGTCGATGGCGGTCAGGCCGCCGCCGATCACCACCACCGGCAGGCGGATCTGCAGATTGGCGATCGAGTCGCGCTTCGCCGCCCCGGTGAGCTGCAGCGCCATCAGGAAGTCGGAGGCGGCGCGCACGCCGCGCGCGAAGCCGTTCGGGATCTCGAGCACCGTGGGACGGCCGGCGCCGGCGCACAGCGCGATATGGTCGAAGCCCTCGGCGAAGGCCTCGTCGATGGTGAGCGTGCCGCCGAAGCGCACGCCGCCGAACATCGCGAACTGCCGGCGCCGCTCGAGCAGCAGCCGGATGATCTTCAGGAAGTTCTTGTCCCAGCGCACCGTGATGCCGTACTCGGCGACCCCGCCGAAGCCGGCCATGGCGCGCTGATCCAGAGGCTCCGTGAGCTCGGAAATATTTTTGATCGGTTTGAATGAAGCTCTATTTCCAAGCGAATCCACGCCGCAAACCGAGGCCTCCAGCGGCTCGATCTTCAATCCGTCGA
>CAYOVM010000202.1:0-5827 GCA_964407355.1 uncultured Enterobacteriaceae bacterium | reverse complement strand
CGGCCGGGTCCTTCTCGACCTTGCGGCGCAGCCGCATGATCTGCACGTCGATGGAGCGGCTGTAGACCTCGTCGTTGTGCAGGCGCGAAAGGTCGAGGAGCTGGTCGCGGGACAAAATCCGGTCGGGCGCGCCGAGCAGCACGACGAGCAGGCTGAACTCGCCGTTGCTCAGGGTGACGGTGCGGCCGTCGGGCGCGGCGAGCCGGCGCGTGTTGAGGTTCAGCTCCCAGCCGTCGAAGCGGTAGGCGCGGATTCCCTCGGGCCGGCCCTGTCGCACTTCCGCGCGCCGCCTGCGCAGGATCACGCGGATCCGCGCGAGGAGCTCCCGGGGGCTGAAAGGCTTGGTGAGGTAGTCGTCGGCGCCGAGCTCGAGCCCCATGACGCGGTCGGCCTCTTCGCTGCGGCCGGTGAGCATCACGATGGGGACCTGCGAGTCGTCGCGCAGGCGCCTCGCGAGCGCCATGCCGTCCTCGCCCCGGAGCTTCAGGTCGAGGACGATCAGGTCGACGACCTGCTCGGCGAGAATCGCGTGCATCCTGCTTCCGTCGGCGACGGCGGTGACGCGCATCTCGTTGCCGGCGAGATAGTCGCTTATGAGCTCGCGGATCGCCGGATCGTCGTCCACGACCAGCACGTGGGGCACCGCCGCACGCTGGGAAACCTGCTGTCGAGGGCTCATGGTCGGATCGATGCTCATGGCCGGCGAAGTCTACGAGCCGGCCGGGGCCGGTGGTTACACCTGTAATACCCACGCCACGCGGGTGTAAATTACACGTAATTGCCGTGGAGTGGAATGTACAAGTGGAATGCATAGCGTGACTACCGGTCCCAAGCGCAACGCCGACATCCTCGTCATCGACGACGACGAGATCATGCGCGAGCTCGTCACCGACTGGCTGGAAGCGGCGGGCTACGCGGTGCGCAAGGCCACGAGCTGCCGGGCGTGGATCGGACAGCTCCTCGGGCAGCAGCCGCCCGCGCTGATCGTCACCGACATGTTCATGCCCGGTCCCTGCGGCGCCGACGCGATCGCGAAGCTGAAAAAGCAGCATCCCGGGACCGCGCTCATCGCGGTCTCCGGGCGCTTCAACTCGGGCGAAGGCCTCAGCGCCGAAGCCGCGCGGGCGGCCGGCGCCAATGGCGCGCTGGCGAAGCCGATCAAGCGCGCGGAGCTGCTCCGGATGGTGGCCGAGCTGGTCGGCGAGCCGGTCCGCTAGGTGCGCCTCCCGGTCCAGGGGCTGCGCGCGGCCCTCGCTGGACTTTCGCTCACGCGAGCGCTGATCGCGCTGGGCGTCGTCCTGGTCGCCATCAACATCGCCTCGGCGGTGATGCACGTGCGCATCGATCGCGAGCGGACCGAGCAGCGCGCGCTGCGCGACGTGTCGAACGTGACGCGCCTGCTCACCGAGCAGACGGCGAGCTCGCTGGAGGCGGTGGACGTGGTGCTGCGCGACGCGATGCGCACCGGCAGCGCGCGCGCCGTGGCGGCGAGCGCGACGCGCTTGCGCGACGAGCTGGTTCACATCCCGCAGGTGGCGGCGTTCCTGGTGGTCGACCCGGCCGGCCAGGTGATCGCCCGGACCAACGAGACGCCGGCCATCGACCAGGGGCTCGCCGAGCGCCCCTTCTTCTCCGCGCACCGCGACGGCAAGGTCGAGGGCCTTTTCGTCAGCGAGCCCTACCGCAGCCAGGCGACGGAGCAGTGGCGCTTCATCCTGTCGCGCCGGCTGGCCGGGCCGGGCGGCGCTTTCGGCGGCATCCTCGCGGCGGTGATCGAAGTCGAGAACTTCGACCGCCTTTATCGCGCGATCGACCTCGGCGAGGGCGGCTTCATCACCCTGATGTCGGTGTCCAACACGGTCATCACCCGGGTGCCCGAGCTCGGCGCCGTGCGCGGCGCGCATTTTCCCGCGCCCGAGGTGGCGCAAAGCATCCACCGCAGCGGCAGCTTCATCGGCTGGGCGAACAGCACCCTGCTGAACCAGCGCGCGGTCCTCGCGGCCTCGCTCGTGCGCGGCTTTCCGCTGGTGGTCGTGAGCGGCGCCACCGAGCGCTCGGTGCTCGCGCCGTGGCGCGACGAGTCGTGGCGCATCGCGAAGCGCACCCTCCTCGCCTCGATCGCGATGCTCGCGCTGATGGGCCTCGCGACCTGGGGCCTCGCGCGGCGCGAGCGCGCGCTGCAGCGCCGGGAGAAGCAGTTCCGCGCGATGATCGAGCACAGCTCCGACGGCGTGGTCCTGACGCGCCCCGGCGCCGGCGGCATCTACTACGCGAGCCCCGGCCTGCAGCGCCTGCTCGGCTACACCATCGAAGATCTGCGCGGACGCGAGCCGCGCGAATTCGCGCACCCGGATCACCGGCGGGAAGGAACCATGCCGGCGCCCGGGAAGGTCACTACCGTCGAGACCAAGGTCCGCCACAAGGACGGCTCGTGGCGCTGGATCGAGAACACCGTCAGCAACCTCCTCGACGAGCCGAGCGTGCGCGCGGTGGTGATGAACTTCCGCGACATCACCGAGCGCAAGCAGGCGGAAGCCGAGCGCGCGCGGCTCGAGCAGCGCCTGCGGCAGTCGGCGAAGATGGAGGCGGTCGGCCGGCTCGCGGGCGGCATCGCGCACGACTTCAACAACATCCTGGGCGGCATCCTCGGCTACGCCGAGATGCTGGCCGAGGGGCTCGCGCCGGGCTCGGCGCAAAAGCGCTACGCGCAGAACGTGCTCACCGCCGCCACGCGCGCGGGCGCGCTCGTGGACCAGATCCTCGCCTACAGCCGCAGCCAGCGCGGCAAGCGCGCGCCGGTCGACCTGGGCCGCGTCGTCGCCGAGACCTTCGAGCTGGTGCGCGGCTCGCTCGCGCACGGCATCCGCTTCGAGACGCGGCTGCCGGAGCGCCCGCTGCACGTCTTCGGCGATCCGACGCAGCTCCACCAGGTGACGATGAACCTCTGCACCAACGCGATCCACGCCATGGGCGAGCATGGGACGCTGCGCGCGACGCTCGACGCCGTGGAGGTCGACGCCGAGCGCACGCTGCCGCACGGGATACTGCACGCCGGGGCCTACGCCAGGCTCTGCGTCGACGACACCGGCAGCGGCATGGACGAGGCGACGCTCGCGCGCATCTTCGAGCCCTTCTTCACCACGAAGGAAGTCGGCAAGGGCACCGGCCTCGGGCTCGCCCTCGTCTACGGCATCGTCACCGACTCGGCGGGCGCCATCGAGGTGACGAGCGCGCCCGGCCGCGGCAGCACTTTCACGATCTACCTGCCGCGGGTCGATGCGCCGGCGCTCATCGCCGACGAAGGCGACGCGCCGGTGGCGCGCGGCCGCGGCGAGCGCGTGATGATCGTCGACGACGAGGACGCGCTGCTCGCCGTCACGGCCGAGGTCCTGAAGAAGCTCAATTACGATCCGGTCGCGTTTGCCGACGGCGGCGCCGCGCTCGCCGCCTTCGACGCCGCGCCGCAGAGCTTCGACGCGGTGGTGACCGACGAGATCATGCCCGGCCTCACCGGCACGGAGCTCGCGCGGTCGCTGCGCGAGCGGCGCGCCGGCCTGCCGATCCTGCTGGTGAGCGGCTATATCGGACCGCTGATGAGCGAGCGCGCCGCGGCGGCGGGCGTGAGCGAGATCCTCAAGAAGCCCGTGCAGTCGCGCGAGCTCGCCGCCGCCCTGGCGCGCGCGCTGATCGAGAAAGAATTTCAGCTGTAAAAACCCGGTAGCCGGTTTGCGCTATCGCGGATTTCGTATGTAACGCCGCGCGGCAACGCTGAAATGCTCGTGCTACGGCGGGGCGAGAACCTGACGTCGCCACAAACCCTTCCACTCCGAAAGAAAGGAATTTCGAATGAACCGCAAGAAAATCGTCATCGCGCTGTCCGCCGCCGCCCTCTCGCTGTCGGCCTTCGTCGCGAACGCGGCCGAAGCCCGCACGATCCACGTCACGCCGGCGACGAAGTCCATCAACGTCGAGTACGGCGAGATCGTGAAGCTCGAGGTGAACGGCGCCATCCAAACCGTCCGCTTCGACGGCTCCGCGCCCGTGCAGAACCTGCAGAACATCGCGCCCGGCGCCCCGAGCATTCCGGTCTACGTCACGCCCTCCAACCGCTACATCCCCGACAGCGGCGGCTGAAAAGCTCGCAGGCCGCACCAGTAGCGACGCCAGGCCGGGCCACCGTGCCTGGCGTTTTTGTTTTGCTTTACAACGGCCTAGGTCAAAAGTTGCAAGAACCGGCCGCTCGGGCGCACACCGGCGTAATGTGCCATCAATGAATAAGGTTATGCTTCCTTCGGCCTTGCTCGACCAACCGGCGCGAGGGTAATGGCGTGGACAGCATCATAACGATCAGCGGGGCCGACAAGGCGGGAGCGCTGGCCCGGATCCTGACTTTCTTCTCGCAGAAGGGCTATCAGGTCAAAGGCCAGCAGATCAGCGAATCGCCCTCCGGGTCGCGCATCCTGAAGATCAGGCTCGGCCTCGCGCAGGTGAACCGGGACCGCCTGACGGCCGAGCTGAAGACCCTCAGCCCGGACTACGAGATCGTCGCGGTCGGGTTCGACGGCGCCGAGGAGGGCCCGGACAAAAAGCCCCAGACGCCGGACCAGGCGGCGGCCGCCCTGATCAAGCAGATGGCCAGCCGGTTTCCCGACATTGCCGACCTCGTGCAGGCCTACGGCGGCTCGTTCGGCGCGGAGGCGCGCGAGCAGGCGCTGTTCGAGGCCGGCAAGAAGCTCGGCGCTTTCAACTACGCCAAGGAATGGTCGTTCGGCAGCCCGCTGAAAATGCCGCTCGCGCTACGCCGCGCTCTCGTCCCCGCGCTCGAAAAGCTCGCCAAGGTGGACGCGTCCGACACCGAGGTCAGGTTCATGGACGGTCCGTATTGCGCCGGCGGCAACCAGGTCCACTGCTGCGAGTTCCTCGGCGGGTTCGTGCAGGGGTTCCTGGACGCGGGCCCGCTGACGAAGGACCACAAGGTGCAGAAGGTCGCATGCATCGCAAAAGGACGCGCGCACTGCGGCTACGCAATCGCACATAACGCGGCATAACCTAGAAGGGGATACTCCAAATGCACAACCACATCTTTTACGACCCGTTTCTCGTCGTCCTGTCGTATGTCATATCCGTGCTGGGCTCCTACACGGCATTGCAGCTCGCCACGGCGATACCCCAGGCGAAAGACCGCGCGACCGCGCTCGGCTGGGTGGCCGGCGCGGCGCTGGCGCTCGGCGGCGGCGCGATCTGGTCCATGCACTTCATCGCGATGAACGCCGCCGACATGGGGGTGCCTGTCTCCTATGACGCGCTACTCACCGCCGGGTCGCTGGTCCTCGCCATTGTCGCCTCCGGCTTCGGCCTGTACGTCGTGGGCCGCGGCGAGGGCAGCGCGACGAAATTGATCGTCGGCGGGACCTTGACCGGCCTTGGCGTGGCGCTGATGCACTACACGGGCATGGCGGCGATGATCATGCCGGCCAAAATCACCTACGACAGCATGTTGTTCAACCTGTCGCTGGTGATCGCCGTGGTCGCCGCCACGGTGGCGTTGTGGCTCGCGTTCAACCTGCGCGGCAATCTCCAGCGGTTCGGCAGCGCGCTCGTCATGGGCGTCGCCGTGTGCGGCATGCACTACACCGGCATGTTCGCCGTCAAGATGACGCCCACGAAAGACGTCATAACGGCCGTCGGCGTCTCGTTGCCGCCGTCGACCCTGGCGACGTGGGTATTCGGAATCGCCGCGGTGGTGCTCGTGCTGCTCCTCGCGTTCAACACGTGGAAGGCGCAGCGCATGCTCGCGACCGAGATCTAGCGGCGCCGTGTTATCAGG
>CAYOVM010000201.1:2490-5888 GCA_964407355.1 uncultured Enterobacteriaceae bacterium | reverse complement strand
GGCTCGAAGCCGCGCTTCTCGTAGAAGTTGAAGATCACGTCCACGACTTCCTTCGGCTCGTTGCAGACCTGGATCAGGCCCGTGTCGGTCTGATCGATCATGCCTTCGGCGGCGAGGCGCTCGCGGATCCATTGCAGCAGGCCGCGCCAGAACGGCTCGTGCACGAGGATGATCGGCATCTGGCGCGTCTTGCCGGTCTGCACCAGCGTCAGCGCCTCGAACAGCTCGTCGAGCGTGCCGAAGCCGCCCGGCAGCACGATGTAGGCGGTGGCGTATTTGGCGAACATCACCTTGCGGGCGAAGAAATGCTTGAAGCGCAGGCTGATGTCCTGGTACTGGTTGGCGAACTGCTCGCGCGGCAGGTCGATGTTGAGGCCCACGGCGAGGCCCTTGCCGGCGAACGCGCCCTTGTTGGTCGCCTCCATCAGCCCGGGCCCGCCGCCCGAGATCACGGTGAAGCCCGAGTCGGAGAGCAGGCGCGCGGTTTCCTCCGCGAGCTCGTAGTACGGCGTGCCGGGCGCGATCCGCGCGCTGCCGAACACCGAGACCGCGGGCCGGATGCCGACGAGGCGCTCGGTCGCCTCGAAGAACTCTGCCATAATGCCGAATAGCTTCCACGCCTCTCGTGCCGAGATCTCGTCACCCAGTCCGGCCGGCCTCACTAGCTTTGTGTTTGTCATGTCGGGAATAGATCCTGAAAAAACCTTGTTGCTGGTCGACGGCTCGTCCTACCTGTACCGCGCTTTTCACGCGCTGCCGGAGCTGAAGAACCAGAAGGGCGAGCCGACCGGCGCCATCTACGGCGTGCTCAACATGCTACGGAAGCTCGCCGCGGACTACAAGGCGCAGGCGCGCGCCTGCGTGTTCGACGCCAAGGGCAAGACCTTCCGCGACGAGCTCTACCCCGCCTACAAGGCGACGCGCACCGCGATGCCGGACGACCTCTCGCGCCAGATCGAGCCCCTGCTCGAGGCGGTCGAGGCGATGGGCTGGCCGGTGCTGTGCGTGGACGGCGTCGAGGCCGACGATGTGATCGCCACCCTCGCGGAGCAGGCGAAAAATCAGGGCTGGAGCACCGTGATCTCGACCGGCGACAAGGACCTCACGCAGCTCGTCGACGCGCGCACGCTCTGGATCAACACCATGTCGAACGAGAAGCTCGACGTCGAGGGCGTGAAGAAGAAGTTCGGCGTGCCGCCGGAAAGAATCGTCGACTACCTCGCGCTGGTCGGCGATGCGATCGACAATATCCCGGGCGTCGCCGGAGTCGGTCCCGGGTTCGCGTCCAAATGGATCCAGCAGTACGGTTCTTTAGACAATATTATTAAAAATGCGCAGCAAATTACCGGTACACGAGGCGAGAACCTCAGGAAAGTGCGCGACTGGCTGCCGAAGGCGCGCGAGCTGCTGACCGTGAAGCGCGATGTGCCGCTACCGTTCCCCTTCGAGAAGCTCACCCAATATCAGAGCGATCCCGCGAAGCAGCGCGCGCAGTACGAGCGCTTCGGCTTCAAGGGCCTGCTGCGTGAAGTCGAGAGCGCTTCCGCCTTTCCGGCTGCGGAAAAATCTGTCGAGAAACCTGAAGAGCGTCCGGCGGGACCGGCGAAGCGGAAGTACTCCACGATACTTACTGAAGAAGAATTAAAAGGCTTGATAAAAAAGCTCGAAACCGCGCCGCTCGTCGGCTTCGACACCGAGAGCGTGGGCACGGAGCCGATGACGGCGCGCCTGGTAGGCATGTCGTTCGCCTTCGGCGACGAAGCCTTCTACCTGCCGCTCGGACACGAGTACCCGGGCGTTCAGCAGCAGCTCGATCCGGAAAAAGCCCTCCGGGCGCTGAAGCCCTGGATCGAGCGCGACGACGGCCGCAAGGTCGCGCAGGACGCCAAATTCGATTCGCACGTGCTCGCCAACCGCGGCCTGCGGCTCGCGGGCTGCGTGCATGACACGGTCCTGGAGTCGTACGTGTATGAAGTGCACGAGCGCCGCGACCTCGCCGCGCTCGCGCAGCGCCACTGCGGCTGGACGAAGATCGGCTACGACGAGGTCACCGGCAAAGGTGTGTCGCGCATCGCGTTCTCCGGCGTCGAGATCGCGCGCGCCACGCAGTACGCCGCCGAGGAAGCCGACTGCACCCTCGCGCTGCACGAGATTCTTTACCCGAAGATCGAGGCGGACGAGAAGCTCCGGTTCGTCTACGAGAAAATCGAATTGCCGGTCCTGCCCGTGCTCTTCCGCATGGAAAGGAACGGCGTCGCGCTCGACGCCGCGAAGCTCGAGGCGCAGAGCCACGAGCTCGGCAAGGAGATGATGGCGGCCGAGCAGAAGGCCTACGAGGCGGCGGGACAGCCCTTCAACCTCGGCTCGCCCAAGCAGATCCGCGAGATCCTGTTCGACCGGCAGAAGCTGCCGGTGCGCAAGAAAACGCCCACCGGCGAGCCCTCGACCGACGAAGAAGTGCTGGCCGAGCTCGCGCTCGACCATCCGTTGCCGAAGCTGATCCTCGAGCACCGCGCGCTGTCGAAGCTGAAATCGACCTACACCGACAAGCTGCCGAAGAGCGTCTTCCCCGGCACCGGGCGCGTGCATACCACCTACGGGCAGACGACCGCGGTCACGGGGCGGCTCGCCTCGAACGACCCGAACCTGCAGAACATCCCGATCCGCACGCCGCAGGGCCGGCGCATCCGCGAGGCCTTCATCGCGCCGCCGGGCCGCAAGATCGTGTCGGCCGACTACTCGCAGATCGAGCTGCGCATCATGGCGCACCTCTCGCGCGACGAGAGCCTGGTCCGCGCCTTCCGCCAGGGCGACGATGTCCACCGCGCCACCGCCGCCGAGGTCTTCGGCGTGCCGCTCGACAAGGTGACCCACGACGAGCGCCGCGCCGCCAAGGTGATCAACTTCGGCCTGATCTACGGCATGTCGGCCTTCGGCGTCGCGCAAAACCTCGGCATCGAGCGCGCCACCGCGCAGGCGTACATCGACTCCTACTTCGCCCGCTATCCGGGCGTGAAGCGCTACATGGACGAGACGCGCGAGAAAGCGCGCTCACAGGGATTCGTCGAGACCGTGTTCGGCCGGCGCCTGTGGCTGCCGGAGATGAAGAGCGGCTCGCCCGCGCGCCGCCAGGCCGCCGAGCGCGCCGCGATCAACGCGCCGATGCAGGGCACCGCCGCCGATCTGATCAAGCTCGCCATGGTCGCCGTGCAGAACTTCCTCGACGCCGAAAAGCTGAAATCGCTCCTCATCATGCAAGTGCACGACGAGCTGGTGCTGGAAGTCCCCGAAGACGAGCTCACTAGCGTTAAGGAACGAGTACGCGAGCTGATGCAGAACGTCGCGAAGCTCGATGTGGCGCTGGTCGTCGACGTCGGCACCGGCAACAACTGGGACGA
>CAYOVM010000201.1:0-2390 GCA_964407355.1 uncultured Enterobacteriaceae bacterium | reverse complement strand
CGAAGCTCGATGTGGCGCTGGTCGTCGACGTCGGCACCGGCAACAACTGGGACGAGGCTCACTGATCGCGCTTCACCGCCCAGAAGTTGAAGGCCCCGTAAGCGGCGTAGGACACGGTCCATAGCGCCCCGGCGGTCTCCAGGGAAAGATCGTTTTTGAAAATCAGAAGCAAAACCGCGAAAAGCGGCAGCGACAGCAGCTCGCCGATCGTGATGGCGGGCGTGCGGCGCATGGCGTAGAGCGCGAAAAGAGGAATCCACGACGCGATTCGCAGCGCGCTGCCGGCGAAAAGGAGCGCGGCTGCGCCGTCGGAGGCGCCGAAGTCGGGGCCGTAGAGCGCGGCGAGGAGCGGCCGGTGCGCGAGAAACAGCACGGCAAAGACGGCGATCGAAGGGAGCAGGACCGTCACGGCAGCGCGCCGCATCTCCTCCATGAGTAGCGGGCTCGCCCGCGCCGCGGCGAAGCGCGGCAGGAAATACACCGAGAGAATTCCGGCGGCGAACGAGCACACCCAATCCGCCACCCGCCAGAGCGCCTGCAGCACGCCCGCTTCGTGCCACGACAGCGCTTCGCCGACGATGCCGCGGGCAACCAGCATCGAGGCGGGCGCCAGGATGCCGATCGACAGGCCGGGCAGCACATAGCGCAGCAAAGGATGCGAGCGGGAACGAAAGCGCGGCTTTGCGTTTTGGCTCTTCAACAGAAAAACAATCACCACCGCCGGAGCGGCCTGCGCCATCGCCAAGGCCGGCAGGAGGACACTTCGTGGAACGAGAAGCGAGACCGCCACGGTGAGCGCGGCGGAGCCGAGCGCGAGCGCCAGCATCAGGCCGCGACGCTGCTGGCCGAGCCACAGGCTGTTCACCAGGCCGGGGATGACCGCGAGCCAGCCGGCGGCCGCGCCGATCGCGACCAGCGCCGGCCGCAGCTTCTCGCCGAACAGCGCGTCGGCGAAAATCGCGCCGGCGACGGCGATGACGAGCGCGACCGGCGCCGCGACGCCAAGGCCGATCCTCAGTGCCTCACGCAGGAGGTCCGCCTGGCGCTCCGGCCGCGGCGTTCGCGCGACGTACACCGCCAGCCCGGTGCCGACGCCGGCGAGCGCGACGCCCGCCACCAGCTCGATCACCGAGCCGAGCTGCGCCCAGAGCGCCACCAGCTCGCCGCCACCGCGCCACGCCAGCACCTTGTCGAGCGCCGAGCGCCCGGCGAGGCCGGCGGCGATGACCGCGAGGGTGAGGGCTAGCTTGATAGGTCCAGCCGGCCTAGCGCCGGAGCGGCGCGAGAGCAAGACAGCCGCTCCGAAGAAAACCAGAATCCGTGTCGCATGAAGAGCCCCGCCAAGCTTATCGCCGCATTCGCCGTGGTGGCAATCGGCGCGTTCGCCGCGTTCCTCCTTGCGCCGCAGCGGAGCGCGCCGGAAGCGCGCTTTGCCCCGCTCGCCGGCAAGAGCTTCGTTACCTCGGAGCTGCGCGGCAAGGTGACGGTGGTGAATTTCTGGGCCACCTGGTGCCCCGACTGCGTCAAGGAAATGCCGAGGATGGTGGAGGCGCACCGCAAGTACGCCGCGCGGGGCTACGAGACCGTCGCGGTGGCCGTGCGCGATCGTCCCGAAAGCGTCGCCGAGTTCGCGCGCAAGCGCGCCCTGCCCTTCACGGTCGCCCTCGACGCGAGCGGCGATGTCTCGCGCCAGTTCGGCAACGTCCGCATCACGCCCACCACCTTCATCATCGACAAGAAGGGCCGGATGCTCCGGCGCTTCATCGGCGAGCCCGAGTGGAGCGAGTTCGACCGGATCGTCGAGAAGGCGCTGGCCGAGCCCGCCTGAAGTTTCGACCGGGCCGTCAGTAAGGCGTCCCGTCCTTCCGCGTAAAGCGCCACTTGCCGTCAGCGCCCATTACGGCCTGAATATCGTCGTCGGGATAGCTTGCTTCGTCGCCCGTCGTGCGATCGCCGACTTCGATGTAGAGCACATCAGCGCCCGTGCGATTCACGAGGTGGTGCGCGTCTCCAGTGCCCGCCTTGAAGCCCGCGCACATTCCCGGCTCGAGCGGCGTCTCGCCCGCGTCGGTGATCAGCGTTGGGTTGCCTTCCACCACGTAGATGAACTCGTCCTGGCGCGAGTGCGAGTGCCGCAGCGCGGACTGACCGCCCGGGGCGAGCCGGGTGAGGTTCACGCCGAAGTTCGTGAGCCCGAAGAGCTCGCCGAGCGGCCGCTTGTCGCGCCCGGCCATGCGCGACGCGAAGGGCTCGGGATAATTGGTCTTGGTTTTCTTCAGCGGCGCGTCGCGCGCCCGGATCGGCTTAGGGGATCCCTGCGTCATCCTGGACGACACCCGCGTCGTGGGCCTGCCGGTCGGCGTGATAGGAGGAGCGCACCATCGCGCCGA
>CAYOVM010000200.1:1231-5951 GCA_964407355.1 uncultured Enterobacteriaceae bacterium | reverse complement strand
GGCGCGCCGGTGAAGATGGCGGGCGTGCCGGTGCACTCGGTCGAGAGCTACCTCGGCAAGCTGGTGAAGCTCGGCCAGTCGGTGGCGATCTGCGAGCAGATCGGCGATCCGGCCACATCGAAGGGGCCGGTGGATCGCCAGGTCACACGCATCGTCACGCCCGGGACGCTGACCGACTCCTCGCTTCTCGAAGACAAGTCCGACAACATTCTCCTGTCCCTGCACAAGGACAAATCCACCGTCGGGCTGGCGTGGCTCTCGCTCGCGTCCGGGGTACTGCGAGTCTCGGAAATCGCGCCGCAGGCCCTGAACAACGAGCTCAGGAGGATCGGGCCGGCCGAGATCCTGGCCGCGGAAGAGCTCGGGCTCGCCGGCTTCTTCGTCACGAAGCTCGCGCCGTGGCAGTTCGACGTCGAATCCGGAAAGAAGAAGCTTTTGAAGCAGCTCGGCGCGGCGAGCCTCGCGGGGTTCGGCTGCGAGGACCTGAGCCTCGCGATCGGCGCCTGCGGCGCGCTCCTCGAGTACGCGGGGAAGACGCAGGGCCAGGCGCTCGCGCACGTGAGCGCGGTGACTGCCGAGCGCGCCGGCGAATACGTGCGGCTCGACGCCGCAACGCGGCGCAACCTCGAGCTCACCGAGACGCTGCGCGGCGAGCCCGCGCCGACCCTGTTCTCGCAGCTCGACGAATGCGCCTGCGGCATGGGCAGCCGGCTGCTGCGGCACTGGCTGCACCATCCGCTGCGGGATCATCGGGCGTTGAGCGCGCGGCATGAGGCAGTCCTCGAGCTCAAGGACCGGCACGTTGAAGTTCAGAAAGTCCTGCGCCGGTTCTCGGACGTCGAGCGCATCACCGCACGCGTCGCGCTGCGCAGCGCGCGCCCGCGCGAGCTCTCCGGCCTGCGCGACAGCCTGGCGCTGCTGCCGGAGCTGAGAAAGGTGCTGCCCGGCGGCGCGCTCCTGAAGCAGCTTGCGCTCGACCTGGAGGTTTCCGCCCACTGCAGCGGCCTGCTCGCGAAAGCGATCCAGGCGGAGCCCGCGGCGCGGATCATCGACGGCGGGGTGATCGCGGACGGCTACAGCGCCGAGCTCGACGAGCTGCGCGGCCTGCAGGCGAACGCCGGCGAGTTCCTGGTGAAGCTGGAGACGAAGGAGCGCGAGCGCACCGGGATCGCGAACCTGCGGGTGGCCTACAACTCAGTGCACGGCTATTACATCGAGGTCACGAACGCGCAAATAGGGAAAATGAGCGGCAAGATTCCCGACGACTACCGCCGCCGGCAGACGCTGAAGAACGCGGAGCGCTACATCACCCCCGAGCTGAAGGCCTTCGAGGACAAGGCGCTGTCGGCCCGCGACCGCGCGCTGTCGCTCGAGAAGGTCCTGTATGACGATCTGCTTCACAAATTAAATGATCATGTGAAGCAACTGCAAACCATCGCCCGCGCGCTCGCGCAGGTGGACGTTCTTGCCGGCTTCGCCTGCACCGCCGCGCGGCGCGGCTACGTGCGGCCCGAATTCTCCGAGGAGATCGGCATCGAGATCGCGGGCGGCCGCCACCCCGTGGTCGAGGCGCAGATCGACGGTTTCATCGCCAACGACTGCCGGCTCTCGCCGGTGCGGCGCCTCCTGCTGATCACCGGGCCGAACATGGGCGGCAAGTCGACCTACATGCGCCAGGTCGCCCTCATCGCGCTCATGGCGCACGCGGGCTCGTTCGTGCCCGCGAAGTCGGCGCGCCTGGGCCCGATCGACCAGATCTTCACGCGCATCGGCGCCGCCGACGACCTCGCCGGCGGGCGCTCGACCTTCATGGTGGAGATGACCGAGAGCGCGAGCATCCTGCACAACGCCACCGAGCGCAGCCTGGTGCTGATGGACGAGGTCGGGCGCGGCACCTCGACCTTCGACGGCCTCGCGCTTGCGTGGGCGATCGCGCGCCACCTGATCGAGAAGAACAAGTCCTCGAGCCTCTTCGCCACGCATTACTTCGAGCTCACGCGGCTCGCGCTCGAGCACAAGGACGTCGCCAACGTGCACCTCGACGCCGTCGAGCACAAGGACAGCGTGGTGTTCCTGCACGCCGTCGAGGAAGGCCCCGCGAGCCAGAGCTACGGGCTGCAGGTCGCCGGGCTCGCCGGCGTGCCGAAGGGCGTGATCCGGCAGGCGCGCAAGTACCTGCAGCTCCTCGAGGAAAGCAGCGTGTCGCGGGGCGGGCAGAACGATCTGTTCGTCGGCGCCGCCCCGGTCGAGGAAGAGCCGAAGAGCGATCCCGTGCGCGATGAGCTCGGCAAGATCAATCCCGACGATCTTTCGCCGCGGGAGGCGCTCGAATTCCTGTATCGTCTGAAGAAGCTATGAAGCTCTCCCGGCTCTGCGCCTTTGCACTGCTCGCCCTGGCGTGCGGGACGTTGCACGCGGAATATCCCGCGAAGGCCGTAACGATCGTCGTTCCGTTCAGCGCCGGAAGCGATGCCGACCTGTCGGCGCGCAACCTGGCGCAGCACGCCGAGAAATATCTCGGCGCGCAGCAGATCGTGGTGGTGAACCAGCCCGGCGCCTCGGGGGCGATCGGGACCATGGCGGTGCGCCAGGCGGCGCCCGACGGCCATACCCTTCTGCTCGCGCGCATCGCCTCCCAGGTGATCCTGCCGGCGACGGACCCGCAGAGCCCGTACCGGTGGAGCGACTTTACGTACCTCTCGATGCTCGAGACCAATCCGTACGTATGCGCGGTGAGGCGCGAGTCGCCTTACCGGACGATGCGCGATCTCATCGAAGACGTGAAGAAGCGGCCGGGCAAGCTGAACTACGCCACCGTCGGTCCCGGTACGCTGCAGAACTTCGGGCCGCAGTACCTGTTCGCGATCATCGAGCTGCCGAAGACGGCCGCGATGCCGATTCCGTACAAGGGCTCGGGCGAGCTCACCACCGCGCTGCTGGGCGGCCAGGTCGATTTCGCCTGCAGCAACCTCGGCGCGCTGCTGCCGCATTTCCGCGCGGGCACGCTGCGCGCGCTCATGACCACGACCGCGCAGCCGCTCAACGATCTGCCGCAGGTGCCGACCGCGCGCCAGCTCGGCTGGCCGGCGATGGAGAATTTCGCCGCGTGGTCGGCGCTGGCGGGCCCGGCTCATCTGCCCGCGGAAGTCACCGCGCGCTGGAGCGAGGTGCTCGCGAAGCTCTCCCGCGATCCGGCGTGGCTGGGCGGAATCGAGAAGCTCGGCGCGATTCCGGCGATACAGTCCGCCGCGGCGACCGAGAAGTACGTGCGCGACCAGTTCCGGATCTACCAGACGCTATCGCTGCACCTCGGCATCCGCGAATAGCGCTCCGTAGCGCAGCTCAATCCAGCTGGTCCCGGCGCAAGCCGATATCGCGCAGCATGCTGTCCGGCAGCGCGCGCAGCTCGTTGCGCGTTTGCCGCTTCGCGAGGAAAGCCGAGACCTCGTCCCGCAGCCACGTCCAGACCCCCGGGGACCGGGCATGGCGCACTACGACTTCCGCCGCGCGCGCCTGGTCCTCCGCGCCGATGAGCACCAGGCCCTGGCCGCCGACGCGGTAGCTGCGGCCGGCGTCGACGAAGCTGTCGCCGGCGCGGCCGTCCTCGGTGATCCAGACGCGGCCGACCAGCACGTCGATCGCCATCCCGCGGGCGCCTTGCAGCGTCAGGAGCTCGCGCAATGTGAGCCTGAGCATCATGGCGCCGATCGTAGCCGCCGGGCGCATCCCCGCACAGATTCACATTCGGTACACTGTGCCCATAACAGCGGGCCGTGCGCGAGACTGTTATGGGCCGCGCCATCGCCAACTGTGTCTGGCTGCGCTACAGCGGCCTTGGGACTATTGCCGGATGCTCGACACCGCGCCCCTCTACCACCAGCTCGCCGATCACATCCACGAGATGATCCGCGCGGGGACGCTGCGCGCGGGCGACCGGGTGCCGTCGGTGCGCAGCTTTTCGCAGCAGCAGGGCGTGAGCGTTTCCACCGTGCTGCAGGCCTACCAGCGGCTGGAGGACAGCGGCGTCATCGAGGCGCGGCCCCAGTCGGGCTACTACGTGCGCCGCCTCCCCGCCGCCGTGCCCGAGCCGGCCTCCTCGCGCCCGCCGCGGCGCGCGCTCACCGTCGAGATCAACGAGCTCGCCGACGCGGTGCTCTCCAATGCGACCGATCCGCAGATGATCACGTTCGGCTCGGCCTGCGCGGCGCCGGAGCTCTTTCCGCTCGAGCGCGTGCGGCGCGTGATCTCCACCATCGCGCGGCGCGATCGCGGCGCGCTCGGCCGCTACGGGCTGCCCCCGGGCACCGAGCCGCTGCGCCGGGCCATCGCCCGGCGCGCGCTCGCCTGGGGCTGCCGCATCGACCACCGGCATCTGGTCACCACCACGGGCTGCATGGAGGCGATCAATATCTGCCTGCGCGCGGTGACCAAGCCCGGCGACCTGGTGGCGCTCGAATCGCCGACGTACTACGGCTTCCTGCAGATCCTGCAGTCGCTCGGGCTGCGCGCGCTCGAGATCCCGACGCACCCGCGCTCGGGCATCTCGCTCGAGGCGCTCGAGCTCGCGCTCGCCGAGCATCCGGTGAAGGCGGTGCTCGTCATGCCCAACGTGTCCAATCCCATCGGCGCCTCGATGTCCGACCCGGCGAAGAAGCGCATGGTCGAGCTGCTCGCGGCGAAGAACGTGCCGCTGATCGAGGACCACATCTACGCCGATCTG
>CAYOVM010000200.1:0-1131 GCA_964407355.1 uncultured Enterobacteriaceae bacterium | reverse complement strand
GGCAACGTGATGCTGTGCGGGTCGTTCTCGAAGACGCTCTCGCCCGGCCTGAAGGTCGGCTGGATCGAGCCCGGCCGCTGGCGCGAGCGCGTGCGCATGCTCAAGTTCGTCGCGAGCGGCGGCCAGAACGAGCTGATGGAGCTCGCGGTGGCGGAGCTGCTCGAATCGGGCGGCTACGAGCGCCAGCTGCGCCAGCTCCGCCGGCGCTTCGAGTCGCAGGTCGACGCGGCGCGCGGCATGATCGCCGAGTCGTTCCCGCGCGGCACGCGGGTGACGCGGCCTTCCGGCGCCTACATCCTCTGGGTCGAGCTGCCGCGCAGCTGCGATTCGATCGCCCTCTTCGAGCGGCTCCTCGAGCTCGGCATCACCATCGCGCCCGGCCCGATGTTCTCGGCGTCGCAGCGCTACCGCAACTGCATGCGCCTGAGCATCGGCCAGGCCTGGACCGCGCGCCACGAGCGTGCCCTGCGCGACATCGGCCGCCTCGCCTGCGAGCTCTCCATCGAGTCCTAGGACCCCTAAATCGGGGACAGACCACGTTTTCGATAGCGATAGAATCCGCCTGACCACCGGCGGCGGTAAAACGTGGTCTGTCCCTGATTTGTGATCCTGATTTGTGATCGACATCGGCGCCAACCTTACCCATGCCTCTTTTCGGGAAGATGTTTCCCGGGTCATCGCGCGCGCGCAGGAGCACGGAGTGACCGGGATCGTCGTTACCGGAACGACTGTCGCGGAGAGCCAGGCGGCCCTCGAGCTCGCCGCCCGGCATGAAAACCTGTGGGCGACCGCGGGCGTACATCCGCATCACGCCCGCGAGTGCGATTCCGGAACGATCCCGGCGCTAAGAGAGCTGGCGAAGCACCCGCGCGTCGTGGCGATCGGCGAGTGCGGCCTGGACTTCAACCGCAACTACTCGCCGCATCCGGACCAGGAGAAGTGGTTCGTCGCGCAGGTCGAGCTCGGCATCGAGCTGGGCATGCCGCTCTTCCTGCATTCACGGGACGCGCATCCCCGGTTCTCACAGATCATTTCTCGTCTAAAACCCGAGAAAGCGGTAGCGCACTGCTTCACCGGCACGAAGGAGGAACTGCATTCTTATCTGGACCTCGGCCTGTATATCGGCATCAC
>CAYOVM010000199.1:2557-5989 GCA_964407355.1 uncultured Enterobacteriaceae bacterium | reverse complement strand
AGGATCGCCGCCGCGATGTCGCCGACCTCGGGCAGGACGCCGAGCGGCGTGTGCTTCTCCACCTGCTCGAGCACCGCCGGATTGTTGAAGATCTGCGCCGTGAAGTCGGTGTTCACGAAGGTCGGCGCGACCGCGTTCACCCGGATGCCGTCGCCGGCCCATTCGAGGGCGAGCGCTCGCGTAAGGTTGACGACGCCGCCTTTCGACGCCTGGTAGGAGGCGTTCGGAAAGATCCCGCCCGAGAGCCCCATGATCGACGCCAGGTTGACGATGCAGCCGCCGGGCGCGGACTGCGGCCTCGCCATCCTCGTCATCTTCATGTAGCGCACGGCGATGCGCGAGCACATGAACAGCGCCGTCAGATTCACGTCGATGACCTGCTGCCATTCCGCCATCGGCATCGTGAGGGCGGGCTTGCGGATCGCCATGCCGGCGTTGTTGACCAGGATGTCGATGCCGCCGAGCTCCTCGGCGATCCGGTCGACCATCTCCTCCAGGTCCTCTTCGTTGGTGACGTCGCAGCAGACCGCGATCGCCCTGCCGCCGGCCGCGGTGATCGCCTCGACGGTGCGCACGGCATAGTTCTCATACTTGTCGACCACGGCGACGGCGGCGCCGGCGCTCGCGAAGAGCTGCGCCGTCGCCGCGCCGATGCCGCGGCCCCCGCCCGTGACGATCGCGATCTTGTTTTCGAGCTCGAAGATCCTCATGCGGTAAGTATACTGACCGCGATGCACGACCTCCTGATCAAAGGCGCGATGCTGCTCGACGGCCGGGGCTCGCCGCCGTCGACCGGCGATCTCGCCGTCTCGGGCGGAAGAATCGTCGAGATGGCGAAGAGCATCAAAGGCGCATCGAAGGAAACCGTCGACGCCGGCGGTCTCGCCCTGATGCCGGGCATCATCGACAACCACACCCATTACGACGCGCAGATCACCTGGGACCCGCAGCTCTCGCCTTCGCCCGCGCTCGGCGTCACCACCGCGATCATCGGCAACTGCGGCTTCACCATCGCGCCCTGCCGCGCCGCGGACCGCGAGCTGGTGATGCGCAACCTCACCCAGGTCGAGGGCATGTCGCTCGAAGTCCTGCGCAGCGGCGTGCGCTGGGACTTCGAGTCGGTGCCGGAATACCTCGACCGCCTGGAGGCGCGCGGCTCGGCGATCAACGTCGCCGCCTTCGTCGGCCACTCGGGCGTGCGCACCTACGTCATGGGCGCGGCGGCGACCGAGCGCGCGGCGACGCCGGAAGAAATCGCGAAAATGCGCGAGCTGGTGGTCGAGGGCCTGAAGGCCGGCGCGGTCGGCTTCTCGACCAGCACCTCGCCCGCGCACAACGGCGAAGGCGGCAAGCCGATGCCTTCGCGCCTCGCCGACGATGCCGAGCTGCGCGCGCTCGCGGGCGCGCTGAAGGACGCCGGCCGCGGCGGCGTATTCATGCTCACCAAGGGCGGTCACACGCGCATTCCAATGCTCGAGGAGATCGCAGCCGCGACCGGACGCCCGGTCGTCATCGCCGCATTGCTCCACAACAGCACCAATCCCGGTTCGGTTTTCAAGGATCTGGACGAGATCGAAAAAGCGAACCGGCGCGGCCACAAGCTGGTGGGCGCCGTGTCGTGCTGCCCCCTTTCGATGGATTTCACGCTGCGCTCGCCTTACACGTTCGAAGGCCTGGAATCCTGGCGTCCCGCCTTGCCTCTCAAAGGTTTCGCCTTCAAGGAAAAATTGAAGGAGCGAACGTTCCGGGAGGGCATCCGTGCGGAGCTGAGCCGGCCGGCCCACTTCCGCCTGTTCAACGGCGAATGGGACCGGGTGGAGATCACCGAATCCAGGAGCAAGGAGCTCGAGCAGAAATCCATCGCCGCGCTGGCGCGCGAGGCGGGCAAGGACCCGCTCGACTTCATGCTCGATCTCGCGCTCGCGGAGGATCTCGACACGGTGTTCAACGCGATGCTGCTCAACTCCGACGAGCAGGCGGTGGCGCGCATGCTGCGCCATCCCTCGAGCATGGTCTCGCTCTCGGATGCCGGCGCTCATCTTACGTTCTTCAACGACGCCGGCTACGGCCTGCACCTGCTCGGGCACTGGGTCCGCAGGCTCGGCGTGCTGAAGCTCGAAGAGGCGGCGAGAAAGCTCACCGGCCATCCAGCCGAGGTCTTCGGCATTGCCGAGCGCGGCTTGCTGCAGCCGGGCTATCACGCCGATCTCCTGCTGTTCGATCCCGCGACCGTGGACCGGGGGCCAAAGCGCCGCGTGTTCGACCTGCCCGGCGGCCATCCGCGGCTCACCACGGCGCCGGTCGGCGTGCACGGCGTCTGGGTGAACGGGGTGCGGATCGGCGCGGACGGAGATGCCTCAATGAAGAAGACGCCGGGAAAGCTGCTCCGCAGATTCAGCGCGTAGCAAATCCACGACAAAAAATACAGTTTGTAATCAGGCGCCTTCTTCGACACCAGCGCGAAGCGTCGCTTCGGGCCGACGCCGCGTGCCTCGGCATTTTCATTATCTATCTGATTTGGGACAGAAACCTTTCAGGTACGAATCGTGCCTATGACTACAAGCTGTCCCACCATCCATTACATCGAGGGAGTTCAAAGTGCTACAGAAAGACGGTTTCTTCCGTAAACGCGACGACGGCATGTTCAACAAGAGCCAGACGATGACGCCGGCGACCGCGCCCGCCGCCAATGCAGCACCGCTGCCCTCCGAGTCCTCCGCCCGTCCGGACACGAAAACCGACGAGCGCAAGGAAGCCAAGCTCGTCGTCGGCCCCGAGATCAAGATCAAGGGCGTCGAGATCAGCGATTGCGACACGCTGGTGGTGGAAGGCCGCATCGAGGCGACGCTCGACTCGCGCGTGCTCGAGATCACGTCGCACGGCGTGTTCCAGGGCACCATCGCGGTCGACCAGGCCGAGATCCACGGCCGCTTCGAAGGCGAGCTCACGGTGCGCAAGCAGCTCGTGATCCACGCCACCGGCAAGGTCTCCGGCAAGATCCGCTACGCCAAGATCAAGGTCGAGGAAGGCGCGGAGCTCTCCGGCGAGATCCAGATGCTCGACAAGCAGAACGTCAGCGTGGCGATGCCGCGGCGGGTGGGCGTCGCGTAAGGTCGAAAGTCACGCAGTAATAAATCGCCGCAAGCGGCGAATCCCGTCGGCGAGGCGTTCCTCGTCGGCGGCGAAGCACCAGCGCACGAACCCTTCGCCTTCGGGGCCGAACGCGGCCCCGGGAGCGAGCCCGAGCCCCTGCTCGCGCACCAGGCGCTTGCAGAAGGCGAGGCTGTCGGTCATTCCCTCGACGCCGAAGAACGCGTACATCGTCCCGGCGGGCGGCGCGACCTTCACTTTCGGGATCTGTCTCAGCTCCCCGACAAGATAATCCCTCGCCGCCTTGAAGCGCTCGCGGCTTTTCTCGATCACTGCTTCGCC
>CAYOVM010000199.1:0-2457 GCA_964407355.1 uncultured Enterobacteriaceae bacterium | reverse complement strand
GATAATCCCTCGCCGCCTTGAAGCGCTCGCGGCTTTTCTCGATCACTGCTTCGCCAGTCCCCGCTTCTCCTCCCTGTAGGGCCGCCAATCCGGCCCGCTGCACGAACACCGGCGCGCACGAAGTGTTGTACTCGATGAGCTTGGCGAGATCCGCCGAGAGCTCGCGCGGCGCGACCAGCCAGCCCAGGCGCCAGCCGGTCATCAGCCAGGCCTTGGAGAAAGTGTTGGCGCTGATGAGCCGGTCCTCGGGCTCGCAGATCTCCAGGAAAGACGGCGCGATGCCGTTGCCCGAGAAATAGAGGCGCTCATAGGCGTCGTCGGCAAAGATCCAGATGCCGTGCCGGCGGCAGTGCTCGAGGATCGCGCGCTGCTCCTCGCGCGTCACGGTCCAGCCGGTCGGATTGTTCGGCGAGTTGAGATAAAGCGCGCGGGTTCCCGGCTTCAATGCGCGAATCAACTTGTCGAGATCGAGCGTCCAGCCCGATGTCGAAAAGCTCAAGGCCACGGTCGCGACCTCGGCGCCCAGGATCTTCGGGATCTCCTGCAGGTTCGGCCACAGCGGCACGACTTCCACCACCCGGTCGCCCGGGTCCACGAGGAGCTGCGATGCGAGCATCAGCGCGCTCACGCCCGAGCTGACGATCGCCACTTCGTCGGCCGAGGTGTCGCGGTGCAGGCGGCTTATGTAATCGGCCACCGCCCGGCGCAGCGACGGGATGCCGAGGTTGTGCGTGTAGAACACCTCGCCGGCGGCGATGGAGTCGATTCCCGCCTTGCGGATGAAGTCCGGCGTGGGCTGGTCGGGCTCGCCGACCCAGAACGTCAGCAGGTCTTCGCGTCCCTGCCCCGCGTTCACCAGCTCGCGAATCTTGGAGGCGGTCAGGGCGCGCACGGCCGCGCGCGCGGTCAGGGGTGTTTCGCTTTTCATGCTCGCTTCTATTCTAGAAGATGAAAAAAGAGCAGTGGGCGCTGTTCCGTTAAAATCCGGCCCACTAAAAAGGGGGACGACTCATGTCGGGACACGGCCACGTAGACGGACACGGCGGGAACAACAAGGGCATCGCGCTGCTCATCTCGGTGCTCGCGCTGGTGCTGGCGTTCTCGGAGACCCTCGGCAAAGCGTCGCAGACCTCGGCGCTCTCCTACAACATCGAGGCGTCCAACCTGTGGGCGTTCTTCCAGGCGAAGACCATCCGCCAGACGACGCTGCGCACGGCCGCGGAGCAGACCGAAGTCTCGGTCTCGAACGAGAGCTCGAAGAAGCAGGTCGACGCGTGGCGCAAGACGGCGCAGCGCTACCAGAACGAGCCCGAGACCAACGAAGGGCGCGACCAGCTCGTGGCGCGCGCGAAGGAAGCGGAGAAGAAGCGCGATCTGTCGATGGCCGCCTACCACCACTACGAGATCGCCTCGGCGGCGGTGCAGATCGCCATCGTGCTCGCCTCGGCCTCGATCATCACCAGCATGGTGGCGCTCGTCTGGGGCGCCGGCGTGCTCGGCCTCATCGGCATCGCGTTCTGCGTGATCGGGTTCTTCTTCCCGACCGCGGTGCATCTCTTCTAGCTGATCAGCGCGGCAGGTCGGAGACGATCCGCAGAATTACGCGCCGGCCGTCGGGCCAGTCGATCGCGCATTCCCGCGCCGGCAGGCGGCTCAAGGTCTCGTAGCTGCGCTCCTGCAGCGTGTCGCGGAAGCGGCGGTTGCCGTAGAGCACGGCCTGGCGTTGTGGATCGATCACGTAGACCGCGTTGTCGAGCTTCTCGAGGACGCCGAAGAGGCGCGCGTTCGAGCGCTCGAGCTCCTTGTGCAGCCGGTCGATGAGGAGCGCGAACACCGTCAGCGTGGCGAGGGAGACCGCGCCGTCCCAGTAGAAGTGCAGGCTGTCCGTCTCCGGCTGGCTCGCGCGGAAGGTGATCATCCACGCCGCGACGGCGATCGCCGCCATCGCGAGGCCCCACGTGCGCCCCGCCGACCAGGTGACGAGCGCCACCGGGATGAGATAGAGGATGAGAAGCCGCAGCTCGTGGCCCGTCAGCTTGTCGATCGTGGCGATCGCGAGCATCAGGATCACCGCGCTCGCGCAGGTCACAGCCGGGCCGTACTCGCCGAAGATATCGGCGCCGGCGCCCGGCAGCGGGGACTGCTCGGGAGCGCTGATCTGGCTTGCGCTCATAACGCGACCATTCTGCGCCCAACGCGCAGAAGGGGAATGATTTATTTCGACCTTGCTATGTCCGCGGCGATCTATCCGCGGTGCCTGTAGTACGAATCGTTACCCGGAACCGGGTAGCTGAAACAAGTGAAATGCGGCACTCTCTACTGAGGCTCGATGTTCGCCGAGCGCGCGACCCGGGTCCACTTCTCCAGCTCGCTCCGGATGAGCGCGCCGAACTCGGCGGCGCTGCTGCCCACCGGCTCGGCGCCGTCGAGCGCGAGGCGCTCCTTCATCTCGCCGCT
>CAYOVM010000198.1:3137-5994 GCA_964407355.1 uncultured Enterobacteriaceae bacterium | reverse complement strand
AACACGGTGACCTCGTAGCCGAGCGGCGCGAGGTCGCGCGCCACGGTGAGCGAGGCCGGGCCGGCGCCGATGCACGCGATCTTCTTGCCGTTGGACTTCGCCTTCTTCCCCGCCGAGATGCGTTTTTTGATCTCGTCGTTGTCCTTGTAGTCCGCGGTCACCCGCTTCAGGCGGCAGATCGCGACCGGCTCGGGCTTCGCCTGCTGCGCTTCCTCGACGCGCCCGCGCCGGCACGCCGGCTCGCAGGGACGGTCGCAGGTGCGGCCGAGGATTCCGGGAAAGACGTTCGATTTCCAGTTGACCATGTAGGCGTCGGAGTAACGCCCTGCCGCGATCATCCGGATGTATTCGGGAACTGGAGTATGGGCCGGGCAGGCCCACTGGCAATCGACAACCTTGTGGAAGTAGTCGGGGTTCTTGATGTCTGTCGGCTGCAACCTGTCTCCTCGCTACTCGGTGGTAGCTCTAGTCCCTGGCGTCTTGTTGTGGACCACAGTCTACTCCGGTCAGACAGGCCGATAAAGCTTATGTTTCAGGCCTTAAGGGCGCCTTCCTCACGGGGCCTGGCGAGGCCGACCTCGTAGAACACGACCACGTAGTGGGTCACTTTGCCGGTCTGGTCGCGCACCGCGCGGATGCTGCGCCACTCGCGGTACACCGAGCCGCTCTTGCGCCGGGCCCAGGTGGTGCCCGACCAGTAGCCGTCGCGCTGGACGATGGCGGCGATCTCCTCATAGAACTCCCGCGGCTGCAGCGCGTTGCGGATCGAGGCCTCGGGGCTGCCGAGCACGTCGGCGCGCGTATAGCCGGTGATGTCGCAGAAGGCCTTGTTCACGGTGACCACCGTGCCGTCGGCGGCGGTGATCAGGATCGCCTCGGTCATGCCTTCGAGGGCGTGCGCCGCGAGCAGCAGGCGCTCCTCGTTCTCGCGCAGGTCCGTGACGTCCTGCGACACGAGCAGCAGGCTGCCGTCGCCGGCGGCCTTGACCCGGGTGCGCAGCTGGCGGATGCGTCCTTCGCGGTCCACCAGGCGCAGCGGAATCTCGCGCGCCTCGCCGGTCGTCGCCGAGCGCCGGACGGCGACGCGGGCCTGGTCGGCGTCGTCGGGATGCACGCGCCGGAAAGCGTCGACCCCGTGCTCGAGATCGGCGCCGTCGAGGATCCGGCCATAGGAGGGGCTGGTGTAGAGCCAGCGGCCGTCGCGGTCCACCATGGCGATCAGCTCGGCGGCGTTCTCGGCGATCAGGCGGTAGCGCTCTTCGCTTTCCTCGCGGGCATAGCGCGCCGCCGCGAGGCGGCGGGTCTGCACATGCATTACGTACCCGATGGCGCTGGCGTAGACCACCGAGCCGAAGAAGCACAGCGCGGTGACGGCGTCGCTCGTGTCGGGCGAGTAGCGCAGCCCGACCGCCGCGACCACGAGCGCGCAGCCGGTCGAGAACGCGGCCATCGAGAAGAGGCCCCCTTGCACGCCGCGGATCCAGATCGCGTTGAGAGAGGTGCTGAAGAGCGCGGGATAGGCGATCCAGGTCGGAAACCCAAGGCCGCCGGCCCACGCGCCGAGCAGCGCGGCGTCGACGTACATGGCCGACACCTCGGCGTCCTTCGGCCGGGACGCCTTGCGCGTGCAAAGGTAGACGAGATGCGGATAAATCAGGAAAGTGAGGGCGAGCAGGCCCCAGAAAAGCGGCCCGAAGCCGCGCTCGTAGCCGTGCAGCCCGAGCGTGAGGCAGGTGTAGGCGAACGCCCCCGCACGGATCGCATAGTTGACCCGGACGATTCGCGGCGCGGTCGGAAGCGCCGCGGGCGCTTGCATCGTAATTTCCACTATAAAAGATTAACTTACGCGCTGCGCCGCCACTGTGAGGATTTGTCAGGTCTTATAATCGGAGGGCGCTATGTCACAGCCACGCATCTCGCAGCCCGCGATGTCCCAACTCGAGTCGCTGCGCAAGCATTCGCTGGTGGTCGCCGATTCCGGCGACATCGACGCCGTCGCCCGCTGGAAGCCGCAGGACGCAACGACAAATCCATCGCTGCTCCTGACCTCCGCCGAGGACCCGCGCTGGCGGCCGCTGGTGGACGAGGCGATCAAGCGCGCCGGCGGCGAGATTTCCCCGGCGATGGATTGGCTTTTCGTCCTGTTCGGGCGCGAGATCCTGAAGCACGTCGCCGGCCGGGTGTCGACCGAGGTCGACGCGCGCCTGTCCTTCGACATCGAGGGCTCGCTCGACAAGGCCCGCCGCATCGTCTCGCTGTACGAGAAGCTGGGAATCGCGCGCGAGCGCGTGCTGATCAAGCTCGCGAGCACCTGGGAAGGAATCCGCGCCGCCGAGCGCCTGGAGCGCGAAGGCATCCGCTGCAACATGACGCTGCTCTTCTCGTTCGCGCAGGCGCTCGCCTGCGCCGACGCCGGCGTCACCCTGATCTCGCCGTTCGTCGGGCGCATCTACGACTGGCACAAGCAGGCGCGCAAGGTGGAGGACATTCCGATCGGGGAAGATCCCGGCGTGCAGTCGGTGACCCGGATCTTCAACTACTACAAGAAGCACGGCTACGCGACGCAGATCATGGGCGCGAGCTTCAGGAAGACCGGCCAGATCCTCGCTCTCGCCGGCTGCGACCTGCTCACCATCGCGCCGGATCTCCTGCAGAAGCTCGCCTCCTCGCACGAGCCGGTGGAGAAAAAGCTCTCCGCCGAGGAAGCGAGGAAGCTCTCAATCCCGCGCATCGACCTGGACGAGAAGGCGTTTCGCTGGATGCACAACGAGGACGCGATGGCGACCGACAAGCTCGCCGACGGCATCCGCCGCTTCGACGCCGACGCGCGCAAGCTCGAGAAATTGATCACCTCGCT
>CAYOVM010000198.1:1802-3037 GCA_964407355.1 uncultured Enterobacteriaceae bacterium | reverse complement strand
ATTTTTTTCGCGAGAAGCGCGCCCAGAGCGCGAGCAGGACGTAGAGGGCCGCCGGCACGAGCACGCCGTAGGCCACCGGCTGGAGGGCCTTCTCCCGCTCGATGCCTTCGGAAAAGGCGAGGATCGTCATCGCGTTCAGTCCCGCGACGAGCACCCAGATCACGGTGAACAGCAGCCACATCTTTTTCCAGAGCGCCATCGAAGCCGGCGGCGGACGCTAGCGCTCGGGCAGGCGGCCGGCCTGGCGCGCCTCGTCCTCGGCGCGCGCGGTCTGCGCCTCGATCCTCTTCAGCGCCGCCTGCTGCGGCGCGGCGCCTAGCAGCAGCGATTTGTCGACGTAGGGCTCGAGCGCCTTCTCCGCGTCGGGGAACGTGTAGACGAGGTCGCGCAGGGTCTTGAGCTGGCGGTCGAGCTCGGCGTGGTCCTGGTCCATGCGCTTCTTCAGGTCGGAGGCGCGCCGGATCCACGAATCGTCCCGCCCCCGCGGCGTGCGCATGTGCGCGGCGAGCGCCTGGCGGCTCGCGGCCGCGCGCGTCCCGGCTCGCGCCACCTCGGCTTCCCGCAGGATGATGGCGCGCGCGCTGACGAGATAGCCCTCGGCGGCGCCCGCCATCGCGATCTGGCGCGAGGTTCCCGTGTCGCGCAGCGTCTGGAGGATGGCATCGATCCGCGCGGGCCCTGCGGCGCCCGGCTCCGCCGCGAGCGCCGCCTTCAACTGCGCGGTGCCCTCCGACACGAGGGCGGCAATGGCCTTCTGCTGGGCGCGCTTCTGGTAACTGCCGTACATCCAGTAGGCGGCGAGCGCCGCCAGCACCAGAACAGGAACGGCGACGGCCTTCTTCGCGGAAAAAATCATGCGCGCAGCATAGCCCAAGCCGGCGCGCCAAAAGAAACGGGCCGCGTTTCGGCGGCCCGTTGCGTGCTGCTGCTGCCGGAAAGCTACTTCGAGCTGCCGCTGCCGGTCGAGCCGGAGCTGGAGCCCGAGCTGCCGCCGGTCGAGGGCGACGGGCTCATCGTGCCGGCCGACCCGGTCGTGCCGCCGCTGCCCACCGTGCCGCTCGAGCTGCCGCCGACGCCGGTGCTGGGCGCGCTGCCGCTCGTGCTGCTGCCCGAGCTGGAGCCGGCGCGCTCGTCGCGAAGGCAATCCTCTTTCTGCGTGCCCGTGAGCGCATCGCACTTGGAGCTCGTCGCGCCGGTGCCAGCCGTGCTGCTGCCCGTCGCGCCGGTGCTGCCCG
>CAYOVM010000198.1:0-1702 GCA_964407355.1 uncultured Enterobacteriaceae bacterium | reverse complement strand
GTGCTGCCGCTCGAGCCGGTGCTGCTGCTTCCACTCATTCCGGTGCTGCCGCTAGAGCCGCTGCTGCCGGACGTCTGCGCGGTCGAAACAGTGGCCGCGCCCACCAGCGCCGCTGCAACGGCGGCGCACAGGATTTTCATCGTCATCGTAGGACTCCTAAACATTGAGGGGGAAGAATGCTGCACGCGAAGAAGAGCAAGAGGTATGCCGCTGCCTGCCCATGCGGAGGTAGCCGAATCACTAATCGGATGTCGCGGCCCGACGCTGTCGGGGCGGCGTGACGTCCGCGCCTCAGCCGCCTAGAACCGGTACTGCAATCCCGCGAACAGCGCCTTTATGTCGGCTTCCACGGTGTTCTCCTCGCCGACTTTCTTCGCCACCTCGTATTCGATGCGAAGGCTCAGCCGCTCGGTGAGCAGATAGCCCGCCCCGATACCCGTCTTTACCGTGAGCTCGCGGCTCGTCGGGTTGGGCTTGTCGGGCGCCGCGACCCCGCCTTCCGGCGAGTACGTGGTGTCGCTCCGCGCGTACAGGCCGCCCACCTTGGCGTAAAGAGAGAAGCCGCTGTCGAACGGGAGGATGCCGACGCCCTCAAGACTCAACGCGGTGATCTTCATGCTCGCTTTCAGCCTGGCGTCGGCCGAGCCGGTGACGAAGCGTGTGGCGGCGAACACGCCGTAGTCGGTGTACGCGGCCTCGAGGGCAAAGTTTCTATGCAACCGGTATCCGGTGAAGACCTTGAAGCCGGTCCTGTTGTGGCCGGCGTTGAGGGTGCTCGTGCCCGCCGCGCTGCTCGTGCCCGCGATCGGCACGGCTTCCGGGGGAAGATCGTAGATGGTCTGGCCCACGCCCACCCCGCCATACCAGTGCGGCGCCAGGGTGGGCGCCACGATGGTGGGCGCCACGATGGCGGGCGCCGCCGCCTGCTGCGCGCAGGCGACAGTCGCGGCCGCCGCGAGCAGCAAGCCCGCCGCCGGACAGATCTTTTTGTTGCTCATGACCCTCCCCCCGAGGCGCGATTGTGCCATCCCCGCCAATTTCGCAAAACCGCGCTGCAAAGCGCCCGAATTGATTACTATCGGGGTATGAAACCCGGATATCCAAGCATCGGCTCGAAGTGGAAGGACCTCGACTCGCGCGTAAAGCGCACCGTGGAAGTGATCCGCTACGACCCCACAAAGCCGCGAATCCGCATCGCCTGCCTGCAGACGCAGCGCCTGAGCTGGGCGAAGCCCGAGCGCTTCAACGGCAAGTCGGGCGGCTACGCGAAGCTCGACGAGCGCTAACCCTCCGCCTCGTAACCTTATTTCGCCGCAGACGTTCAGGATGAAGCGGCAGACGATCGCCATCGCGCTGCTGGTCTCGAGCGCAGCGTTGGCCCAGCCCGGCGCGCGCAGCCCCAACGACCCGGGCTACACCGTTCCGCGCGCCCCGGAGACCCAGGGCGCGAAGCCGATGGAGCCGGGGCAGTCCTTCCGCGGCGAAGTGCAGGCCATCGACAAGGCAGCGGGGAAAATCACGCTGAAGCACGACTCGCTCGGGGCGCTCGGCGTGCCCGCGAGCACGACGGAGTACTCCGTCAAGGACAGCTCGATGCTGGAGCGAGTCAAGGTGGGCGGCCGGGTAAGGTTCAGCGCCGTTCTCCAGGGCCGCTCGCTTCTCGTCACCAATATCGCGCCCGCGAACTGACGGCGGCGCGCAA
>CAYOVM010000197.1:3914-6015 GCA_964407355.1 uncultured Enterobacteriaceae bacterium | reverse complement strand
CATTCCGTCCCCGGCGTCGAGCTCGGCGTCGCGATGGCAGGCGTGCGCAAGGCGAACAGGAAGGATCTGCTCGTCATGCGTCTCGTGCCCGGGTCCGCGGTCGCGGCGGTATTCACCCAGAACCGCTTCTGCGCGGCGCCGGTCATCCTCGCAAGAAAGCATCTGCAATCGGAGCCCGGGATCGCCGCGCTCGTCGTCAACACCGGTAATGCGAACGCGGGAACCGGCGACGACGGCATCAAGCGGGCGTTGCAGGTGTGCGACGCGCTCGCCGACCTGATCGACTGCGAGCCGGGGCAGGTGCTGCCGTTCTCCACCGGCGTGATCATGGAGCCCCTGCCGGTCGAGCGGATCGTGGCCGGGCTGCCGCTCGCCCTCGCCAACCTGGTGGACAAGAGCAGCGACTGGTTCTCGGCCGCCGAGGCGATCATGACCACCGATACCGTCCCGAAGGCGTTCTCGCGCAAGGTTCGCCTCTCGGGCGGCACGGCGGTCGTGACCGGCATCGCCAAGGGCGCCGGGATGATCCATCCGAACATGGCGACCATGCTGGGCTTCGTCGCGACGGACGCCGCGCTTTCCAGAAAAGCGCTCGAGAAGTGCGCAAAGAACGCGGCCGACCAGTCGTTCAACTGCATCACGGTGGATGGCGATACCTCCACCAACGACGCGTTCGTCCTCATGGCGAGCGGCGCCGGCCCGGTTTGCCGATCGAAGGACGACCTCGGCAAGATCGAAAAAGCGATCGTCGAAGTGTCGCAGCAGCTCGCGCAGGCCATCGTCCGCGACGGCGAGGGCGCGACCAAATTCGTGACGGTGAAGGTCGAGAAGGGCCGCGACGCCGCCGAGTGCCGCCGCGTCGCCTACGCGATCGCGCATTCCCCGCTGGTGAAGACGGCGTTCTTCGCCTCGGACCCGAACCTCGGCCGCATCCTCGCCGCGATCGGCTACGCGGGCATCGAGGATCTGCAGACGTCCAAGGTGGATCTGTACATAGACGAGGTCCTGGTGGCGAAGAACGGCGGGCGCAACCCGGACTACCGGGAGGAGCAGGGAACCGCGGCCATGAAGAAGCCCGAGTTCACGGTGCGCGCGGTGCTGAACCGCGGCAAGGCGGACGCGACGGTGTGGACCTGCGACCTGTCGTTCGAGTACGTGAAAATCAATGCAGAATACCGGACGTGAGCCAGGACCTGGAAAAGATCCTCGAGCGCCTGGACCAGCTGCTGCCGCCGGCGCCTCCCGCCACCGACTGGAAATCCAGCGTGGCGTTCCGCTGGCGCTCGAGCGGGCGGCGAGGCGCCTCGGGCGGGAATGCGGGCAATGCCGGCTGGCTGCAGCCGGTGCGGCACGTGCACCGCATCCGGTTGGCGGACCTGCGCGGCATCGACAGGCAGATCGAGCGCGTCGAGCAGAACACACGCCAGTTCATCGAAGGCAAGCCTGCCAACAATGTACTGCTCACCGGCGCGCGCGGCACCGGCAAGTCCTCGATCGTGAAGGGCCTGCTGAACAAGTACGCGAGGCAGGGCCTGCGGCTGATCGAGGTGGAGAAAAACGACCTCGTCGACCTGCCCTACATCGTCGATCAGGTGGCCTCGCGCGAGGAGCGCTTCCTTCTCTTCTGCGACGACCTGAGCTTTCACGGCGCCGAGGAGGGCTACATCGCGCTCAAGGTCGCGCTCGACGGCTCGATCTCGACCACCTCGGAGAATCTGCTGATCTACGCGACGTCCAACCGCCGCCACCTCATGCCCGAGTACATGAACGAGAACCTCGAGACGAAGTACATCGGCGACGAGATCCATCCGGGCGAGACGGTCGAGGAGAAGATCTCGCTGTCCGAGCGCTTCGGGCTGTGGGTGAGCTTCTATCCGTTCGACCAGGATGAATATCTCGAGATCGTCGGCCAGTGGCTGAAGCATTTCGACGCCGCATCGCAGGACAAAGCCAAGGAAGAGGCGCTCCAGTGGTCGCTGCAACGAGGCTCGCGCAGCGGCCGGGTCGCCTATCAGTTCGCGCGCGATTGGGCCGGGCGCCACCCGAAGAAGAAATGATCGCGGCGCAGTGAGAGTGGCGCAGCGAGTCGCGCAGTGAGAGT
>CAYOVM010000197.1:0-3814 GCA_964407355.1 uncultured Enterobacteriaceae bacterium | reverse complement strand
GCGCAGTGAGAGTCGCGCCGTGATCGTCGACGTCGCGGCGGCCGTGATCCAGCGGCCCGACGGCGCCTTTCTCCTCGCACGGCGGCCGGCCGGCAAAGTGTACGCGGGCTATTGGGAATTCCCCGGCGGCAAGGTCGAGCCCGGAGAAGATGCAACGCAAGCGCTTTCCCGCGAGCTCCACGAGGAGCTCGGCATCGACGCGGTGCGCGCCTATCCGTGGATCACGCGCGTATTCACCTATTCCCATGCGACGGTCAGGCTCCGGTTTTTCAGGGTGGTCGACTGGGCGGGCGAGCCGCATCCGCGGGAAGAGCAGGCGATCGCATGGCAGCGGATCGATGCGCCGATGGCCGCGCCCATGCTTCCCGCCAATGCGCCCGTGCTCGCTTCGCTCGCGCTGCCCGTCGAGTACGCCATCACCGACGCCGCTCGCCGCGGCGTGCCGGCGATGCTCGCGCTGTTAAGGAAGCGGCTGGAGGGCGGCCTGAAGCTCGTCCAGGTAAGGGAACCCGAGCTGGCCGAGGAGGACCGCGTCCTTTTCTCAAGGGAAGCGATCGACCTCGCGCACCGGCACGGCTGCAAGGTGATGGTCAAAGCGCGCGCGCTCCCCGTCTCGCGCGGCGCGGACGGCGTGCACTTCACCGCCGCCGAGCTCATGAAATTGAAGGAACGGCCCCAAGGCATGCTCGCGGCTGCGTCCTGCCATACCCGGGCGGAGCTCGAGCGTGCCATGGAGCTTCAAATGGACTTCGTCGCCGCAGGCGCCGTAAAGCCCACCACCTCGCATGCGCACGGCCCGCACCTGGGCTGGGACGGGCTCGCCGCGCTGATTGCGGGCGCTAGCGTGCCTGTCTATGCGATCGGCGGACTGGGTGAAGAAGACCTCGAGCCCGCGTGGCAGGCCGGGGCGCACGGCGTGGCGATGATCCGGGGCGCCTGGCGAGGCCTGAAGCGCTAGGCCGGGTCCTCGCGGCCGCCGCTTTTCTTCTCGTCGTTCGCGTCTTGCGGCTTTTCCTCGGTCGCTACGCGGTAGCGCTCGGCGGCCCAGTCGCCAAGATCGAGCGTCTTGCAGCGCTCGCTGCAGAACGGCCGCCACTTGTTCTCGGGGCCGAACACGGTCTGCTTGCCGCAGGCCGGGCAGGAAACTTTCCTTACAGGTTGCAAAACGTGAGCTCGAAATCCACGTCCCAGTCGGCGGTGCGCGTGCGCGTGTCCTCGCCGCCCTGCGCGAGGAAGCGGATGTTCAGCATGTACTTGTTGGCGCTGATTTCGGGCACGCACGGCGCGTCGAGCGCGAGGCGCACGCGCATCATCTGCGCGGTCTTGCCGCCGAGCATCTGCTGGAACGCGCCCTGCATCGCCCTGACGGGCGTGGGCTTGCCCGACTCGCGCAGGATCCTGAGGATGATGGCGGTGCCGTCGCGCAGCGGGTACAGCGGCCCGGTCCAGGCGGCGAGCTGCCCGGTGCGCTCCTCGGAGGGACGGTTCAGCCAGTAGTGGTAGGAGGGCAGGTCGAACTCGCACGCCCCGCCCGGGATCCCGGTGCGCTGCTTGATCGACATCAGCCAGTCGTTCTCGCGCAGGTACTGGCCGATCTTGCCGGTCATCGCGAAGAGCGCCGACGACGCCTGCTCGATGTCCTTCACCACGCCGGAGAGCGCGTCCTCCGAGATGTCGGGGTTGTTCTTGAACGACAGCAGCACCTGCTTCTGGCGCTCGAGCTCCTGGAGCAGGTCGGACTTCAGGTCCGCGCGGCTCGCCACCTCGAGGATCTCGAACAGCGTGAGCAGCGCCATGTGGTGGTCGTGGGGATCGGCGAGCGCGATGAAGTGGCGCGAGCGCTCGAACAGGTCCTCCAGCCGCAGCAGGGTGCGGATACGCTCGTTGAGCGGATACTCGTAGGTGATCACGGCCTGGCGAATTCTAGGTATTTTTTGTGGAGTTCGCCGACCTGTTTTCGCAGCGCATCGAGCGTTCCGCCGTTGTCTATCACGTCGTCGGCGGCTTGGAGGCGCGCGGCGCGCGGCGCCTGAATGCCGATGATCCTGCGGATCTGCGGCTCGTCCAGGCCCCGCGGCCTGACCCGGGCGATCTGGACCTCTTCGGGTGAATCGACGACGAGAACCCGGTCGACACGCCGGCGGTAATCGCCGCTCTCGACGAGCAGGGGTATAACGTGGACCACGTAGGGGCCCGCCGCCGCGGCGATGCGCCGGGCGGATTCCTCCCGGATCATCGGATGCAGGAGCGCTTCGAGCTTCTTGCGGGCGGCCGGATCGGAGAACGCGAGCTCGCGCATCTTCGGGCGGTCCATCGCGCCGTCGGCCGAAATGAAGCTTTTTCCGAAAAGCCGGCCTATTTCGGGCACCGCCGCGCCGCCCTTTTCGGTCAGCTCGTGGGCGATGGCGTCGGTGTCGACCACCGTTGCGCCGAGCCTTTCGAATTCCACGGCGGCCGCGCTCTTTCCACTGCCGATGCCGCCGGTGAGGCCCACCACGAACTTCACAGGTAGAAGCCGAGCGCCGGGAACTGCTGCTTCAGCCAGGCGCCCCAGAGCATGGCGACGATTCCGGCGATCGCCAGGTAAGGGCCGAAGTGGAACTTGAACTTCCAGTCCCATCCGCGGCGCGCCGAGAACATCTGCAGCGTCCCGAAGACGAGGCCGACGACCGAGGAGATGAGGATGACCAGCGGCAGCGCCTTCCAGCCCAGGAAGGCGCCCACGGCGGCGGTGAGCTTGAAGTCGCCGTAGCCCATGCCGTCGATGCCGCGGAGCAGCTTGAAAGCGGCGTTCACGCTCCAGAGAAAGAGGTAGCCGGTGGCCGCGCCTACCACGGCGTCCGGCAGAGGAGCAAAGGTGCTTTTCAGGTTGATGATCAGGCCCAGCCAGACGAGCGGCAGCGTGAGATCGTCCGGCAGGAAGCCCGTCTCCTGATCGATGAAGGCGAGCGCGATGGTGAACCAGATGAACAGCGCCGCGCCGAACGCCGCCAGCGTGGGACCGAAACGCCAGGCCGCGTAGGCCGCGCCGATGCCGGCGAGCAGCTCGACCAGCGGGTACTTCAGGCCGATCCATGCTTTGCAGTTGGAGCAGCGCCCCTTGAGAAACACGAAGCTCAGCACCGGAATGTTGCGCAAGGCCGCGATGCCCTTGCCGCAGGACGGGCAGCGCGAGCGGGGCACCACGAGGTTGTAGGGTTCCTGCGCGGCCGGCTCCTGGCCGGCGAGCTCCGCGCATTCCGCCCGCCAGGCGCGCTCCATCATCTTCGGCAATCGGTAGATCACGACGTTCAGGAACGAGCCGATACACAGCCCGACAGCCAGCGATACCCAGGGAAAGACGGCCGGATGAAGGAACCAGCCGGCGAGCGCGGCTGGCTGACCGAGCCAGCCGTCCCCGGTCATTTCAGACTGCGCCGCCGAGCTTGAAGATCGGCAGGTACATCGCGACCACCATGCCGCCGATCAGCGTGCCGAGGACCACCATGATCATCGGCTCCATCAGCGAGGAGAGGGCGTCCACCGCGTCGTCGACCTCGGCTTCGAAGAAGTCCGCGACCTTGGCGAGCATCGCATCGAGCGCGCCGGTCTCCTCGCCGATCGACACCATCTGGATCACCATGGAGGGGAACACGTTCGCGTTGGTCATCGCGACGGTGAGCGAGGTGCCGGTCGACACCTCGTTCTGAATCTGCTTGGTGGCCATCAGATACACGTAGTTGCCCGCCGCGCCGCCGACCGAATCGAGCGCCTCGACCAGCGGCACGCCGGCGGCGAACATGGTGGAGAGTGTGCGCGTCCAGCGCGCGATCGT
>CAYOVM010000196.1:0-6056 GCA_964407355.1 uncultured Enterobacteriaceae bacterium | reverse complement strand
AAGGTCGAAGAATTGCGCGAGCTCGTCTCGACGGGCGGGATCGAGACCGTGGTCGCCGGCTTCACCGACCACTACGGGCGCCTCCTCGGCAAGCGCTTCGACGCCGAGATGTTCGTCGAAAACGTGGTCCAGGACGGGGGCCACGCGTGCGACTACCTCCTCACCGTCGACATGGAGATGGAGCCGGTACCGGGCTACAAATTCGCCAACTGGGAGCTCGGCTACGGCGACTTCCACATGGTTCCGGACTTGGCGACGCTGCGCGTGGCGAGCTGGCTCGACAAGACGGCGTACGTGATCTGCGACATCCGGGACGAAAAGACGCACGGCCTGGTGGAGGTGGCGCCTCGCTCCATTCTTCGAAAACAGCTGGAAAGCACGAAAGCGGCCGGGTATCGAGCCTTCGCGGCAACGGAGCTCGAGCACTATCTTTTCCGCACGAGCTACCGGGACGCGGCCAAAAGCGGCTTTCGCGACCTGGAGCCGGCGGGCTGGTATCTCGAGGACTATCACATCCTGCAGGGCACCCGCACCGAGGATTTCCACGCTGCCGCCCGCCGCCACCTCAAGCTCTCCGGCGTGCCGGTCGAGACCTCCAAGGGCGAATGGGGCAAGGGCCAGCACGAGGTCAACGTGCGCTACGCCGAAGCGCTCGAGATGGCCGACCGCCATGTCGTGTTCAAGCAATGCCTGAAGGAGCTCGCCGACGCCGCGGGCCTGAGCCTCACCTTCATGGCGAAGCCGTTTCACGGCCAGGCGGGCTCGAGCTGCCACATCCACTTCAGCCTGTGGCGCGACGGCAAGAACGTGTTCGAAAAAGGCGGCGAGCTGTTCCGCTGGTTCCTCGGCGGCTGGATGGCGCGCGTGCCCGAGCTGATGGTCTTCTACGCACCGACGGTGAACTCCTACAAGCGCTACGTCGACGCCTCCTGGGCGCCGACGCGGCTCGCCTGGAGCTACGACAACCGCACCGCGGGCTTCCGCGTCGTGGGCGATGGGCCGGGCATGCGCATCGAATGCCGCATTCCGGGCGCCGACTGCAATCCCTACCTCGCCTTCGCCGCGGCGCTCGCCTCGGGCCTCGACGGCATCAAGAACAAGACCGAGCCGCCCGAGTGCTTCGTCGGCGACGCGTACGCGGCAAAGAACCTCGCCCACGTGCCGCGCAGCCTCGCCGAAGCCGCGGAGCTCTTTGCCCAAAGCGACTTCGCGAAGAAGGCGTTCGGCAAAGACGTGGTCGAGCACTATTCGCACTTCTTCCGCACCGAGATGGCCGCCTTCAACGCGGCCGTCACGGATTGGGAGCGGCAAAGATATTTTGAAAGGATCTGATGAGGCTCAAGGACAAGGTCGCGCTGATCACGGGCGGGGGCAGCGGTATCGGCAGGGAAGCAGCATTGCTATTCGCCAAGGAGGGTGCCGCCCTCGTCGTTGTCGACGTCAATGAGAAGGCGGCGAAAGAAACCGCCGCAATGCTGGAGAAGGCGATTCATGTCCGCGCCGACGTATCGAAGGCGGCCGACTGCGAGCGCATGGTCCGGGAGGCGGAAAAGGCGTTCGGCAAGCTGAACGTCCTCTTCAACAACGCCGGCATCATGCACGCGAAGGACGACGACGCCGTCTCCACCGACGAGGCGATCTGGGACCTGACGCTCGACATCAACGCGAAAGGCGTGTTCCTCGGCTGCAAGTACGGCATCCCGGCGCTGAAGCGCGCCGGCGGCGGCTCGGTGATCAACACCGCCTCGTTCGTCGCGCTGCTCGGCGCGGCGACCCCGCAGATCGCCTATACCGCCAGCAAGGGCGCGGTGCTCGCGATGACCCGCGAGCTCGCCGTCATCCACGCGCGCCAGAACATCCGCGTGAACGCGCTGTGCCCCGGACCGCTCAAGACGGAATTGCTGATGAGCTTCCTCGACACGGAAGCGAAAAAGCAGCGCCGCCTCGTGCACGTGCCGATGGGCCGCTTCGGCGAGGCGAAGGAGATCGCCCAGGCGGCCCTCTACCTCGCGTCGGACGAGTCTTCCTACGTCACCGGCACGGAGTTTATGGTCGACGGCGGCATCACGGCCGCGTACGTCACGCCGGAATGACGAAGATCCTCGGCATCTCGGGGAGCCTGCGCACGGGGTCGTACAACACCGCGCTGCTGCACGCCGCCGCCCAGTCGATGCCCGACGGCGCGGAGCTCGAGATCGGCTCGATCCGCGGGATTCCGCTCTACGACGGCGACGTGGAGAGCTCGCAGGGGATTCCCGAAGCGGTGCAGGCGTTGAAAGCGCGGATCGTGGATGCGCAGGGCCTGCTGCTCGTCACGCCCGAGTACAACAATTCCATTCCGGGTGTCTTCAAGAACGCCATCGACTGGCTTTCGCGCCCCACCAGCGACATCGCGAAGGTGTTCGGCAACCGGCCGGTCGCGATCATCGGCGCCTCGCCCGGCGGGTTCGGCACCATCCTCGCGCAGGAGGCCTGGCTTCCGGTGCTGCGCACGCTCGGCACGCGGCCGTGGTTCGGCGGCCGCCTGATGGTTTCCCGCGTCGCCCAGCTCGTCAATCCTGCCGCGGAGCTGACCGATGACGCGACGCGCGCGCAGCTTCGCAAGTTCCTGGCCGGCTTCCTGTCCTTCGTCCGGGAGGCGCGTTGAAGAGCCGATTGCAGCGCACGATCAGCCCCGCCGACGGCTCCGTGTATGTCGAGCGCCAGCTCGCCTCCGCCGCTGTCGTCGAAACCGCCTTGTCCAAAGCCGTTCGTTCTCAGAAAAAATGGAAAGCAACCCCGGTGGCCGACCGAGCGGAGATCTGCCGGCGCATGGCGGCCTGGTGCGTCGAGCGCGCCGACGAGCTCGGCGAAGAGCTCTCCTGGCAGATGGGCCGCCCGGCGGCGCAGAGCCCCGGCGAGATCCGCCGCGGCTTCGCCGAGCGTGTGGCCTACATGACGGAGATCGCCCCGAAGTCGCTTGAAGATATTTCCGTGGAGGGAAAAGAAGGGTTTCGGCGCTTCATCCGGCGCGAGCCGCTGGGCGTCGTCCTCGTGGTGGCGCCGTGGAACTATCCCTGGCTCACCTCGGTGAACGCGATCGTCCCCGCGCTCCTCGCCGGCAACGCGGTGATCCTCAAAATGGCGGCGCAGACCCCGCTGGTCGCCGAGCGCTACGCCAAGGCATTCAAGGCGGCCGGCCTGCCCGACGGCGTTTTCCAGTTCCTGCACATGGATCACGACCAGGTCGCGCGCGCGATCCGCGACCCGCGCGTGGGCTTCGTCGCGTTCACCGGCTCCGTCGGCGGCGGCCATGCGGTCCAAAGCGCGGCGGCGGAGCGCTTCGTCGCCACCGGCCTCGAGCTCGGCGGCAAGGACCCGGCCTACGTGCGCGCCGATGCCCCCTTCGCCGCGACGGTGGAGAACCTGGTCGACGGCGCGTTCTTCAACTCCGGCCAGTCATGCTGCGCAGTCGAGCGCATTTACGTCGAAAAGAAAGTGTTCAAGCCGTTCGTGGAAGCGTTCGTCGAGCTGACGAAGCAGTACCGGCTCGGCAATCCGCTCGATCCGCAGACCACGCTCGGCCCGATGGTTCGCACTTCGGCCGCCAGCCTCGTTCGTAAACAAACAAAGGAAGCCATCAGGAAAGGCGCCAAGGCGCTGATCGATCAAAAGACATTTCAAGCCGACAGGGAAAACACGCCTTACCTCGCCCCGCAAGTGCTTGTCGGCGTCGACCACGGCATGGCGCTCATGACCGAGGAGAGCTTCGGCCCGGTCATCGGCATCATGCCCGTCAAGAGCGACGAAGAAGCGATCGCCCTGATGAACGACAGCCGCTACGGCCTGACCGCGTCGATCTGGACCGCCGATGCCGACGCGGCGCTGCGCATCGGCGAGCGCGTCGAGACCGGCACCTGGTTCATGAACCGCTGCGACTACCTGGACCCCGCGCTCGCCTGGACCGGCGTGAAGGATTCGGGGCGGGGCTGCACCTTATCGCGGCTGGGCCTGGAGACCTTCACCCGTCCGAAATCGTTTCACCTGCGGCTGGGCTTCTAGCCGGTTATTCGTAGCGCACGTCGATGATCTCGTAGCGCTTGATGCCGCCGGGCGTCTTGACCTCGACGCTCTCGCCGGCTTCCTTGCCGATGAGCGCGCGCGCGATGGGCGAGCTCACCGAGATGCGGCCTTCCTTGATGTCGGACTCGTCCTCGCCGACGATCTGGTAGGTCGCCTTCTGTCCCTCGCCGTCCTCGACGTCGACGGTGGCGCCGAACACGCAGCGGCCGTCGGCGGCGACCAGCTTGGGCTCGATCACCTGCGCGTTCGCGAGCTTCGCCTCGATGTCCGAGATGCGCGCCTCGATGAATCCCTGCCGGTCGCGCGCGGTGTCGTACTCGGCGTTCTCCGACAGATCGCCGTGCGCGCGCGCCTCGGCGATGGCCTGGATCACGTTGGGGCGCTCGACGGTCTTGAGCCGGTGCAGTTCCGAGCGCAGCAGCTCGGCGCCGCGCTTCGTCATGGGGGTGTTGGGCATCGTCAGGTCACCGAAGAGCTGTGGGTGGGAACCGCGGCGCCGGGCCCGGCGGAAGTTTCCGGCGGCCCCTGCCGCAGCGTCGCGTGCAGGTCCTGCAGGCGATAAGGCTCGAGCCGCTCGAGATGCTTCATCCCGGCGCACGCGGCCCTCGCGCCGGCGACGGTGGTGTAGTAGGTGACCCGCCGGGAAAGCGCGGTGGTCCGGATCGCGCGCGAGTCGGAATTCGCGGTCCGCGTCTCATCGGTGGTGTTGACGATGAAGCTCACCTCGCCATTCTTGATCATATCGACGATGTGCGGGCGGCCTTCGGCGACCTTGTTCACCGGGGTGACCGCCATGCCGTGCGATTTCAGCACCGCGGCCGTGCCTCGCGTGGCGAGCAGCGTGAAGCCGAGCTCGAGCAGGTCGCGCGCGATGTGCACCGCCGCGACCTTGTCGCCGTCGCGCACGCTGATGAAGGCGCGCCCGCCCCGCGGCAGCTTCACGCCCGCGGCGAGCTGCGATTTCACGAAAGCTTCGCCGAAGGTATCGCCGACGCCCATCACTTCGCCGGTCGATTTCATCTCGGGCCCGAGAATCGTGTCGACGCCGGGAAACTTGGCGAAGGGAAAGACCGCCTCCTTGACCGAGAAGTACGGCGGCGTGACCTCTTCGGTGCAGCCCTGCTCCTTCAGGCTTTTTCCCGCCATGACGCGCGCTCCGATCATGGCGAGCGGCAGGCCGGTGGCTTTCGAGACGTACGGCACGGTGCGCGAGGCCCGCGGGTTCACCTCCAGCACGAACACCCGCCCGGCCTGGATCGCGTACTGGACGTTCATCAGGCCGAGCACCTTGAGCGACTTCGCCAGCAGCTCGGTCTGGCGGCGCAGCTCACGCTCGACGTGGCCGGCCATCGAGTGCGGCGGCAGGCAGCACGCGGCGTCGCCCGAATGCACGCCCGCCTGCTCGACGTGCTCCATGATCCCGCCGATCAGCACCTGCTTGCCGTCGCACACGCAGTCGACGTCGACCTCGGTCGCATCCGAAAGATAGCGGTCGATGAGCACCGGCGAATCGTTCGAGACCTTCACCGCCTCGCGCATGTAGCGCTCGAGGTCCGCCTGCCAGTGCACGATCTCCATGGCGCGGCCGCCGAGCACGTAGCTCGGGCGCACCACCACGGGATAGCCGATCTCCTCGGCGAGCTTCACCGCGTCGGCGGCCGAGCGCGCGGTGCGGTTGGGCGGCTGCAGCAGCTTGAGTTTCGTGACGAGCTTCTGGAAGCGCTCGCGGTCCTCGGCGATGTCGATCGAGTCGGCGCTGGTGCCGATGATCGGCACGCCCGCCGCCTCGAGATCGCGCGCGAGCTTGAGCGGCGTCTGCCCGCCGTACTGCACGATCACGCCCCAGGGCTTTTCCTTGTCGACGATCTCGAGCACGTCCTCGAGCGTGAGGGGCTCGAAGTACAGGCGGTCGGAGGTGTCGTAGTCGGTCGACACCGTCTCCGGATTGCAGTTGACCATGATGGTCTCGAAGCCGTCTTCGCGCAGCGCCAGCG
>CAYOVM010000195.1:0-6070 GCA_964407355.1 uncultured Enterobacteriaceae bacterium | reverse complement strand
GTTCCGCCGGGCCGCTTCACCGTCGCGCGGTATTTCAAAGCCGCGGCGACGAAGGCGCTGAACAGGGGATGCCCGCTCCTCGGCGTGGAGGTGAACTCGGGGTGGAACTGCACGCCGACGAAGAACGGATGCGCGGGAAGCTCCATCATCTCCGGCAGGTTCTCGCTGGGCGTGCGCGCCGTGACCTTGTAGCCCTTCGCCTCGAGCTGCGGCACGTAGATGTTGTTGACCTCGTAGCGGTGCCGGTGCCTTTCATTCACCTCGCTCCCATAGATGGAATAAGCGAGGGTGCCGGCCTCGACCGGGACCTTCTGCGAGCCCAGGCGCATCGTGCCGCCGAGGTTCGATTTATCCGTGCGCTTCTCGATCCGGCCGGTGCGGTCGAGCCACTCGGTGATGAGCGCCACCACCGGGTGCGGCGTCTCGGCGTCGAACTCGGTGCTGTTGGCGCCCGCGAGGCCGCAGACGTTGCGCGCGAACTCGATGGTCGCGAGCTGCATGCCGAGGCAGATGCCCAGGTACGGCACGCCGTTCTCGCGCGCGTACTTGATCGCGCGCATCTTGCCCTCGGTGCCGCGCTGGCCGAAGCCGCCCGGCACCAGGATCGCATCCATCTTCTCGAGCCGCGCGGTGCCCGCCTTCTCGATCTCCTCCGAGTCGAGATAGTGGATGTTGACCTTCGAATGGGTGTGGATGCCGGCGTGCTTCAGCGCCTCGTTCAGGGACTTGTAGGAATCCTGCAGATCGACGTATTTGCCGACGAAGGCGATATCGACCTCGTGCTTCGGATGCTCCAGGGCGTCGACCAGCTTCGTCCACGCGGAGAGGTCCGCGGCGCGCGCGAGGATGTTGAGCTTGTGGCAGACGATCTCGTCGAGCATCTGCTGGTGCAGCATCATCGGAATCTTGTAGATGTGGTCGACGTCCCAGGCCGAGATCACCGCCTCCTTCTGCACGTTGCAGAAGAGCGCGATCTTGCGGCGCTCGTCGTCCGGCAGCGGCTGGATCGTGCGGCACAGGAGCGCGTCGGCCTGGATGCCGATCTCGCGCAGCTCCTTCACGGAGTGCTGGGTCGGCTTGGTCTTGATCTCGCCCGCGGAGGCGATATAGGGAACGAGCGTCAGGTGTATGTAGCAGACATTATTGCGGCCGAGGTCGAGGCCCATCTGCCGGATCGCCTCGAGGAAGGGCAGCGACTCGATGTCGCCCACCGTGCCGCCGATCTCGACGATCGCCACGTCGGCGTCGCCGGCGCCGCGCTTGATGTAGGCCTTGATCTCGTCGGTGATGTGCGGGATCACCTGCACCGTGCCGCCGAGGTAGTCGCCGCGGCGCTCCTTCTTGATCACCGACTCGTAGATCTGGCCGGTGGTGAAGTTGTTGTGGCGGCGCATCTTCGAGCTCTGGAAGCGCTCGTAGTGGCCCAGATCCAGGTCGGTCTCCGCGCCGTCCTCGGTGACGAAGACCTCACCGTGCTGAAACGGGCTCATGGTGCCCGGATCGACGTTGATGTAGGGGTCCAGCTTTATGTTGGTGACGCGGATGCCGCGCGATTCGAGAATCGCGGCGAGGGAGGCGGCGGCGATGCCTTTCCCCAGAGAGGAAACTACACCACCGGTTACAAATACATATTTCGTCATTTACCCACGGCGTGTAGGGATGGAGGAGTCTACACGTTTTTATCCGCGCTCTCAAACTGAAAACGCGGCGCCGACGACTACACGAGGCGCGTCAGGCCTTGGGCGTGGTGACGTCGCCGCCGGACAGGGCCGGCGCCATGTCGGCGGCCATGGGATTGAAGCAGGACATGATGTCGGCGCGCACCTCGAGGGTGCCGCGCCGCGTGAAGGCGACGTGCATGTACTGCGCGGAGGGCCGGCCGTTGCGCGCGGCGCGCTGGAACCAGCTCCTCGAGGCGGCCAGGCTGCGCCAGATTCCGGGATAGAGATCCGGTCCGATCGCGTACATGAAGCCGAGGAGCTCCTGCGCGTTGGGATGGCCGGCGTGGCCGGCGACGAGGAGCAGCGCTTCCGCTTCGAGGAAGTTGCTCCGGTCGTACGCGGCCATCGCTTCGCCGAGCGCTCCTTCGGAGCGCGCGGCCTTCAGCGCCAGGGCCAGCAGGGCCGGAACGGAAATCGGTGTGGTGGTCATCTGCTCCCTCTCTTGGGAGCAATCTAGAGGACCGCGCTCGCCGCATCCACGCCGTGCGGCGCAGCCGGTTTGTGCCAAACGCACAGGCTACCAGTGCGCCGGCAGGTTCTTCAGGACGGCGATCTGCTTCGACTCGATGGCGACGTAGCCGCCCGCGGCGAGGTCCTTGAGGATGCGGCTCACCATCTCGCGCGAGCCGCCGATGCGCGCGGCGATCTCGCTCTGCGTGAGCCGCTCCGGGATGACGCGGCGGCCCCCCGCCTCGACCGCGTTCTCGTCGATGAACTTGACGAGCCGCGCGTACACGTCCTTCAGCGACAGGTCCGCCACCCTCGCGGTCAGCGAGCGCACCTTGCCGATCAGCTTGCGCATCAGGTCGTGCGCGAACGCCGGGTTGCCGGCGAGGAGCCGCTCGACGTCGGCCTGCGGGATGACGTACAGCTTGCACGGCTCGAGCGTCATGATCGAGGCGGAGCGCGGCCCGCCGTCGAGCACCAGCTCGCCGAAGTAGTCGCCGACGCCGATGGTGTTGACCACCGCCTCGCGGCCGTTCTCGTCGCTCACGAACGCCTTCACGCGGCCGGCGAGCACCACGTAGAGCGAATCGGTCATGTCGCCCTCGCTGACGATCACCACGCTCTTCGCGTACGAGCGCACGCTGCCGCCCGGCACGGCGGCGCGCAGGGCCTGCTCGTCGAGGTGGGCGAAGGGGGCGGCGTCGGTGGCCACGCTAGCTCTTCAGGCCGTTGAAAAAGTCGCAGGCGGTCTTGGCCCGCACCTGCTCGAGCGTCACGCCGGGATGCAGCTCCTTGAGGACGAGCCCTTCGGCGGGCACGACCTCGAACACGCAGAGGTCGGTGATGATCATGTTGACCACGCCCCGCCCGGTGATCGGCAGCGAGCAGTTCTTCAGGACCTTCGAGGCGCCGTCCTTCGACGTGTGCTCCATCAGCACGACCACGCGCTTCACGCCCGAGACGAGGTCCATCGCGCCGCCGGGGCCCTTCACCATCTTCCCCGGCACCATCCAGTTGGCGAGGTCGCCGTTCTCCGCGACCTCCAGCCCGCCGAGGATCGAGAGGTCCACGTGGCCGCCGCGGATCATCGCGAAGGAGTCGGCGCTGGAGAAGAAGCTCGAGCCGGGAATGGTGGTGACGGTCTGCTTGCCGGCGTTGATGAGGTCGGGATCGACGCGCGCCTCGTCCGGAAACGGCCCGATGCCGAGCAGGCCGTTCTCCGACTGCAGCGTGACGCTGATGCCTTCCGGGATGTAGTTGGCCACGAGGGTCGGGATGCCGATGCCGAGGTTGACATAGTAACCGTCCCGCAGCTCCTGCGCCGCCCGCTTCGCCATCAGCTCGCGGATCGGGGAGTCCTTCTTGCCTGTCGTGCCGGCGAGGGTGCGGAACTCGATGCGCTTCTCGAAGCGCGCGCCCTGGATGATGCGATCGACGTAGATGCCCGGCGTATGGATCTGGTCGGGATCGAGCTCGCCGACCTCGACCAGCTGCTCCACCTCGGCCACGGTGACCTTGCCGCAGGTGGCGATCATCGGGTTGAAGTTGCGCGAGGTCTTGCGGTAGACCAGGTTGCCCGACTTGTCGCCCTTCCACGCCTTGACCATCGACAGGTCGGCGCGGATGCCCTCCTCCAGCACGTACTCCTTGCCCTCGAAGATCTTGGTCTCCTTGCCTTCGGCGAGCTTGGTGCCGGCGGCGGTGCGCGTATAGAAGCCGGGAATGCCGGCGCCGCCCGCGCGCAGCTTCTCGGCGAGCGTCCCCTGGGGCGTGAGCTGCAGCTCGAGCTCGCCCGCCAGCACCTGGCGCTCGAACTCCTTGTTCTCGCCCACGTACGAAGCGATGACCTTCTTCACCTGGCGCGTCTTGAGCAGGAGCCCCATGCCGAAATCGTCGACGCCGGCGTTGTTGCCGACGATGGTCAGGCCCTTCGCGCCGCTGTCCCTCAGCGCGAGGATGAAATTCTCGGGGATGCCGCACAGGCCGAAGCCGCCCGCGGCGATGGTGATGTTGTCGCGCACGAGGCCCTTCAGGGCCGACGCGGCGTCCGGATACACCTTTCTCATCTGATGGCCTCTTTCATGCCCTCTTTCAACCGGTCCCGGATCGCCTCCGGGATGCGGATCGGCTTCTGCTTGCGCATGTCGATGAACACCACGACCGCGGCGCCATCCGCGTACGGCTCGGCTTCCTCGTCCACGCGCAGCTCATAATACGTCCCGACGCTGGAGCCGCCCGGCTTGCCGGCATAAACCTTCACTTCGACGGTGCCGGGATAGTTGATCGGCCGGCGGAAGTTGCACGAGGCGTTGGCGATCACGATGCCGGTGCTCTTCCAGGCTTCCTCCTCCGGGACCAATGCGTCGAACCAGCCGATGCGCGCCTGCTCCATGTAGCGGAAGTAGACCGTGTTGTTGACGTGCCCCATCGCGTCCATGTCGCCCCAGCGGATCGGAATGCGCTCGACGTGCGCGAGCGTCCGCTGCTCTTCGTCCTGATCTGCGTTCCGCCCGTTGCTCATCCGAGCGGCTGATTATAATTCGCGCCATGCCGCGCGAATCGATGCAATACGACGCCGTGATCGTCGGCGGCGGCCCGGCGGGACTCGCTGCCGCCATCCGCCTCAAGCAGCTTTCGCCGGACACCTCGGTCTGCGTGCTCGAGAAAGGCTCGGAGATCGGCGCCCATATCCTCTCCGGCGCGGTGATGGACCCGCGCGGGCTCGACGAGCTGATCCCCGACTGGAAGGCGAAAGGCGCGCCGCTCAACGTTCCCGTGACGGAGGATAGGTTTCTGTTTTTAACAGAAACTTCGTCCTTCCAGACCCCGGGCTTCCTGCTGCCCGGCTGCTTCAAGAACCACGGCAACTACGTCATCAGCCTCGGCAACCTGTGCCGCTGGCTGGCCCGGCAGGCGGAAGAGCTCGGCGTCGAGATCTTCCCCGGGTTCGCCGCCAACGAAGTCTTGTACGAGGGAAACGCCGTTATCGGAGTCGCGACGGGGGATCTCGGCATCGGCAAAGGCGGCGAAAAGACGGCGGCCTACCAGCCCGGCGTGGAGCTTCACGGCAAGTACACCTTCTTCGCCGAAGGCTGCCGGGGGCAGCTCGCCAGGCAGCTCGAGGCGAAGTACGCGCTGCGCAAGGACGCGGACCCGCAGCAGTACGGCATCGGCCTCAAGGAGCTCTGGGACATCAAGCCGGAGAAGCACAAGGCCGGGCTCGTCATCCACACCGCCGGCTGGCCGCTCGACCCGCAAACCTACGGCGGCTCCTTCCTGTATCACCAGGAGAACAACCAGGTCGCCGTCGGCTACGTCGTGGGCCTGGGCTACCAGAACCCTTACCTCTCGCCTTACGAGGAGTTCCAGCGTTTCAAGACTCACCCGGCAATCAGAGAGTTTTTTATGGGTGGAAAAAGAGTCGCGTACGGCGCCCGAGCCATCACCGCCGGCGGACTGCAGTCCCTCCCCAGGCTCGTCTTCCCCGGCGGCGCGCTGATCGGCGACGACGCCGGATTCCTGAACGCCTCGCGCATCAAGGGCAGCCATGCCGCGATCAAGTCCGGCATGCTCGCCGCCGAGGCGGCTTGCGCCGCGCTGAAAGCCGGCCGCTCCCGCGACGAGCTGGCTTCGTATCCGGAAGCCTTCCGGTCGAGCTGGCTTCATGAAGAGCTTTCGAAAGCCAGGAATTTCAAGCCCTGGATGTCGAAGGGTCTGTACCTCGGAACCCTCATGGTCGGCATAGACCAGGTGCTGTTTCGAGGGAGGGCACCGTGGACCTTGCATCACGCGCATGCCGACCATGAGATGCTGAGAACCAAAGATGCCGAAAAACCGATCGCCTATCCGAAGCCCGACGGCGTGCTGACGTTCGATCGGCTGACCGACCTCTCGTTCTCGAA
>CAYOVM010000194.1:0-6103 GCA_964407355.1 uncultured Enterobacteriaceae bacterium | reverse complement strand
ATTGACAACAATTGGTTATTGATCTATTTTGAAGTCAAACCGAGATCCTCGGGCAGGTAATGAAGAACTTGTTCCGCCGCCGACGCAGCCGGGAGGGGGGCTGGCTCGCGATTTCCATGCAGCCGGGCGCGATGCATTTCGCCCATGCGGTTCGCGATGCGGCGGGCAAATGCTCGATCACACGTTGCGGCACGCGAGCGATGGATGCCGCTTTCGCGGACGCGGAGTCGATCGCGAAGGAGCTTGAGGCGGACCGTTACCGGTGCCTTACCTTGCTCGCGCCGGATGAATATCAGCTGCTGCTGGTCGAGGCGCCGAATGTTCCGGCGGAGGAGTTGAAGACGGCGGTCCGCTGGCGGGTGAAGGACATGCTCGACTACCACGTCGACGATGCGACGATCGACGTGCTCGACATTCCGCCGGATCCTTCCGGGACCAATCGATCCCACTCGATGTACGCCATCGCGGCCCGCAACGAAGTAATCAAGGGCTGCATCGGCCGCTTCGAGTCGGCCCATATTCCTCTGTCGGTCATCGACATCGCTGAAACGGCGCAGCGGAACATCGCGGCGCTCTTCGAGCAGCCCGGTCGGGGGCTCGCGTTTCTCTATGTCGGCGCTTCGCACGCCTTGCTGACGATCAATTTCTCCGGCGAGCTCTATCTCGCCCGGCGCATCGAGGTCACCGCCGACCAGCTCACGGCCTCTTCGCAAGTGCTGCGGGAAGACGCGAAGGGCCGGATCCTGCTGGAGCTCCAGCGCAGCTTCGACCACTTCGACCGGCAGTTCCCGTTTGTCGGCTCCCTCAAGCTGATGCTCGGGCCGGAGCAGGCGGGCGCGGGTATGGCCGACTATCTGTCGGAAAACCTCGGCATTCCAGTAGAGCGGGCCAGGCTCGATGAGGTACTTGGCGTAGATACCGGGGCCATTCTCGGAGGCGACGCGGCCTGGCGCCTGTTTCCCGTGCTGGGCGCCGCGCTGCGAAACGAAGAGAAGGCGCTGTAGAGAACGCCATGAGCCAGCAGATCAACCTCTACAACCCGATCTTTCTCAAGCAGGAGAAGCATTTTTCGGCCCGCACGATCGTGCAGGCGCTCGGGTTGATCCTCGCCGCGCTCGGGGCGTTCTACGCCTATGCGCTGGTGCAGACGCGCGCTTCGGAAAGCGCGACGCGCGAGCAACGCGACCGGGTGGCGGCGCAGCGCGAGCAGCTGGTCAAGCTCGGTCCGCAGTTCTCGCCGGAGGGGCGCAGCAAGGCGCTCGAGGCGGAGGTCGCGCGGCTCGAAGCGGAAGTGAAGGCCCGGGAGTCGGTGCTGGCCGCGCTTAGTACCGGCGAGCTCGGCAACACCGCGGGGTTCTCGGAGTTTCTCGCGGCGCTGGGCAGGCGCGCAGTTCCCGGCGTGTGGCTGACCGGGATGAACGTCGGCGAGGCCGGAAACGACCTGCAACTCAACGGCCGGGCGCTGCGGCCGGAGCTGGTTCCGGTCTACCTCAAGGCTCTGAGCGAGGAACCGATGATGCGCGGCCGGCGCGTCACGGAAATGAAGCTTGCAGGGAAGGTCGCCACGCCGCCGCCGGCGCCGGCAGGCGGCGCGCCGAGCGCCGCTCCAGGGCCCCGGCGCTATATCGAATTCAGCGTCAGCGCTCCGCTGCGCACACCGGACGCACCGAAAGGAGCGAAGCCTTGAACGCGTTCCTCAAGCGCTACGCCGACCGTATCGACAACGCCACGCTGCGCGAGCGCGCGCTGATGTTCGTCGGCTTTGCCTTCGTCCTGGTATTTCTGGTCAACGCAGCCCTCATCGATCCGTTGCGAGCCAGGCAAAAGGCCCTCGCCGCGGAAAGCGAAAAACTGCAGCAGGAGATGACAACCCTCCAGGCCGGGTTGCAGAGCATGCTGAAAGGCGGCAGCCAGGATATCGATTCGGCGAATCGCGCCCGGCAGGCGAAGGCCCGCGACGAGCTGGCGCGGGCGAATGCGCGGATCGCGCAGGAGCAGCGCCGTTTCACTCCTCCCGAGCGGATGCGTGAGGTGCTGGCCGAGATGCTCGAACGGAACAGGCGCCTCGCCCTGGTCGATCTGAAGACGCTTCCGGTTGCTCCCCTGGCAGCCGCGCCCGCAGGGCCCGGCGGCAATCCCGGCCTCTTCCGCCACGGCATCGAGCTGACCGTCAGCGGGAGCTACGCGGACCTGTACGAATACCTGCGAACGCTCGAGCGCATGCCCACCCAGCTCTACTGGGGGAACGTCGACCTGGCCGTCGCCGAATATCCCTCGGTCACGCTGAAACTGACGCTGTACACGGTGAGCTTCGACCGGGCATGGCTCATCGTATGAGGCGGCTGCTGATCTGCATTGCGGCGGCCTTCCTTCCGGCAGCCGGGCATGGCGCGCCGTTCGCCGATCCGACGCGCCCCCCCGATTTCGCGCCTGCAGACGCGGCGCCGGCGGCCTCCGGAGGGTTGCGGCTCGAGTCGGTGCTGATCGCCCCGGACCGGCGAGTCGCCGTGATCGGCGGCCAGCAGGTGCGTCTCGGCGAAAAATTCCGGGACGGCCGCGTCGTGCGCATCACGGAGAGCGAAGTCGTGATACGAACCGCGGAGGGCGCGCAAACCCTGAAGCTGTTTCCCGAGGTCGAGAAGCGGCTGCGGGCGCGAAACGAAAAGAGGCGCCAAGATGACAATAACTAGAACGACCGCGTGCATGTTGCTGGCGGCGCTTGCCGCGGGATGCACCACGCCTCCGCCAAGCGAGGTCGACGGCCGGATCATCGGCGAGCTCGAGCAGGCGCGGAGCCGCAAGCCCGAGGCACGGCCGAGCGCGGTGGACGCCGCGCTATTGCCGCCGCTGCGGATGGAGATGCCAGCCGCCGCGGGCCGGCCGATCGACCCGCGCTTCGACCTTTCGGTGAACAACGCGCCTGCCGCGCAGGTCTTCATGTCGCTCGTGGCCGGAACCCGCTACAGCATGCTCATCCATCCGAATGTGTCGGGAACGATCTCCGTCAGCCTCAAGGATGTCACGCTGCAGGAAGCCCTCGATTCGATTCGGGACCTGTACGGCTACGAGCACAGCATCGAGGGATCGCGGATCCTCATCCAGCCCGCCGGCCTGCAGACGCGCGTGTTTCGCGTGAACTACCTGACCGCGCAGCGACGCGGCTCGAGCGACGTGCGCGTGCAATCGGGCTCGGTGGCCGACATCGGCAGTCCCGGCGGCGCTCCGCCAGCGCAGACCTCGGCGGCCGCGCCGGTTCCCGGCGCGCTGCCCGGCGGGCCGCTGCCAGTCGCCCGCTCGATCGATTCCAGCCGCGTATCGACGCAGCAGCTCAATGACTTCTGGGCGGACCTGCGCAGCGCCGTGCAGCTGATCGTAGGCAACGGGGAGGGCCGCAACGTCGTCGTGACGCCCAACTCCGGGATCGTGATGGTGCGGGCGATGCCGGCCGAGCTGCGCAGCGTCGAGCAGTATCTGCGCGAGACCCGCCTTTCCGTCGAGCGGCAGGTGATGCTGGAAGCGAAGATCATCCAGGTGACGCTGTCGGACGCCTTCCAGACCGGCATCAACTGGGCGATCTTCCGCAATTCGGGGCCGAACGTCGCGGCAGGGCAGTTCTCCAACGCGCGCGGCACGACGCAGCTCAGCGCGAGGGGCTCGCAGTTCCCCCTCGCCAGCGGCGGCCAGGCCGTGGATACCGTCGAGCGGATCGCGGTGGCGGCATCGACCACTGCAGCCGCGGCGAACCCCGCGAGCGCGCTTTTCGGCCTCGCGCTGCAGACCTCGAATTTCGCCGCGCTGCTGCAGTTCCTCGAAACGCAAGGATCGGTGCAGGTGCTTTCGAGTCCGCGCGTGGCGACGCTCAACAATCAAAAGGCGGTCCTCAAAGTCGGCACCGACGAGTTTTTCGTGACGAACGTGTCCACCGTGACCACGACCACCGGCACGACCTCGCAACAGACCCCGACCGTGACCGTCGCCCCGTTCTTCTCCGGCATCCTGCTCGACGTCACGCCGCGCATCGACGAGAACGACAACATCATGCTGCATATCCATCCCTCGATCAGCGAGGTGACCGAAAGCCAGCGCGTGGTGAATCTCGGCGGCTCGGTGCCTTCGATCACCCTGCCGCTCGCGCGCAGCACCGTCAGCGAGACCGACAGCATCGTGCGTGCCGTCAACGGCAACATCGTGGCGATCGGCGGCCTGATGAGCGTCGATACGCGCGACAATCGCGGCGGGATCCCGGGCCTGGACATCCAGCTCCTGCGCAACACCGACCGGCAGGTGGTCAAGCGCGAGCTCGTGATCCTGCTGAAGCCGACCGTGCTGCAGGATGACCGCGCCGCGGAGCAGGACCTGCGCGATACGGAAGAGCGGCTGCGCAACTTCTATCCGCCGACGAAGGGCTCCCGGTGAACTATCTCCGGTATTTCGGGCTGCGCGAGCCGCCGTTCGGAATCACGCCCGACACGAGCTTCTTCTACCCGTGCCGCAGCACCCGGGAAGCCCTCAACACGCTGCTCGTCGCCGTGGAAAACGGCGAAGGCTTCATAAAAATCACCGGCGAGGTCGGCACCGGCAAGACGCTCCTCTGCCGCAAGTTCCTCGCCACGCTGGATGACGGCGCGTGGGCCTCGGCGTATATCCCGAACCCGAACCTCGAGCCGCACACGTTGATGCTCGCGCTCGCCGAGGAGCTCCACGCCAGCGTCGATCCCGGCGCCGACCAGCACCGCGTGCTCAGGGCGATCAACCGGGCGCTGCTCGATCTGGCGCGCAACCGCCGGCGCATCGTGCTTTGCATGGACGAAAGCCAGGCCATGCCGCTCGACACGCTCGAGATGGTGCGCCTCCTGACGAATCTGGAGACCGAGAAGCGAAAGCTCCTGCACGTGGTGCTGTTCGGGCAGCCGGAGCTCGACCAGAAGCTCGCGACGAGCTCCATCCGGCAATTGCGCCAGCGCATCACCTTCCAGCACGACCTCAAAGCCCTCGGCGAGGACGAGGTCGGCGCTTATTTCGCGCACCGCATGACGGTGGCGGGATACGCGGGGCCGCTGCTCCTCTCCGATGCGGCTCGCCGCAGCCTGTCTCGCGCAAGCCGCGGCATTCCGCGGCTGGTGAATATCCTCGCCCATAAATCGCTGCTGCTGCTCTACGGCGAGGGCGGCCGGCAGCTCGAAGCCCGCCACGTCCACGCGGCCGCCGTGGATACGCCCGCGTCGGTGCAGCCGCGCCGCTGGTGGCAATGGCCCGGGCTTGGCCTCAGCCGGGCGGCGAAGTAAGCGGGCGCGCCCTTGAGCGTGATCAACAAGATGCTGCAGGATCTCGACCGCCGCCAGGCGATCCCGGGCGCGGAGCAGCAGGCGTTTCTGCCGCCGGCACGCGCCGTCGAGCGCGAGCACGGACGGGAATGGTTCTGGCGCGCCGTCGGCGCGCTGATGCTGATAGCGGCGGGATGGGTGGGGTGGGTCGTGTACCAACTGCAGCCGCGCTTGGCGGTCACCGAGCTGGCGTTGAAAGCGGCCGACCAGCGCTCCCGCGGAGAGTTGCCGAAGGTCGCTCAAGAGCCGCTTCCTCCGGCAACGCCTGCGCCCGATCCGCAACCGGCACCGCAAGCACTCCCGGTCGCGGCCCCGCCGACGCCAGCGCCGGCTGTTTCCGCGCCCCCCCAAGAAACGGCGCCCGTCGAAGCGCCGAAAGCCGCGCTCGCCGCAGCGGCGAAGCCCAGGCCCGCACCCGTGACCAAGCCTTCCGCCACGGCCGCGAAAAGCGCGTCGCCCGCCACGCTGCTGGCGCTTGATCTTCCCCCCGCGCGCATCCTGCCGCACGCACCGGCGAAGCAGCTCGTCGAGCGCCGCGACCGCGCCGGCGCGCCGCACGACCGCGCGGAGCGGGAATTTCGCCGCGCCGCCGAGCTGCTCAAGCAAGGCAGGCAGGCCGAAGCCGAGGAAGGATTCGGCGTCGCGCTCACTTACGACGCGTCGCATCGCGCGGCGCGCCAGGCGCTCGTCGCGCTCGACCTGGAGCGCGGCCGGCTCGAATCGGCGCGGCGGCGGCTGCAGGAAGGCCTCGCGATCGATCCCGCGCAACCCGATTTCGC